>CAJLIR010000010.1 GCA_905206805.1 uncultured Caryophanales bacterium
TATCAAAAAGTGAGTTAGAAAAAAATACTATGATTGCTGAAGCTAGAGATGAAGGAATTGCGATTGAAAAGGCTAATATGGCAAAATCAATGATACAAAAGAAATTCAATTTAGACTCAATATCAGAAATAACAGGATTAAGTATAAAAGAATTATCAAAATTAAGTATTAACTAATATTTATAAATAATATTGAATTATAAGGAATGTTTAATATAAATCAAAACATTTCTTTTTTAGTAATAAATTTTTATATAAATAATATATTTTACTAGATAGGATTTACCAGGAGGAATATATGATAAATAAAAAAAATTTATGGTTTTTAACATTATTTAGTTTAATATTAGTATTAAGTGTATATTATATAACAATGCCGTCTGAATTGCTTTTAAATAACGGATATTTAAATGAAATACCTGTATCTACTGATAATAAGAGTGATGGCAGTGGTGATAATGATGTTAGTGTAAGTATAGAAGAAAGTGAAATTTTAGTAGCTCTTAGAGTTGAAGCAGAAGAACAAATGCTTAGTGAAATAGAAGAACTTAAGTCAGTATTAACTGATGTTGAGTCAACTGTAGAAGAAAAGAATAACGCATTTGAAAAGATGAAATCAATTAATATGTCAAAAGGTGAAGAAGAAAAATTAGAAAAAATTATTAAAGAAAAATATAATTTAGAAGCATTTGTAAAAAAAGATGGTGATCAAATTAGAATTGTAGTAGCAAGTAACAAGCATGATACAACGTTAGCAAATAATATAATGCGTTCTATTCAAGAAAATTATCAAGATAAAATGTATATTTCTGTTAAGTTCCAAAAATAGTAAAAAAAGTTACTATTTTTTTCTTTGTAAATAGGCTATTTATGACACTAAATATTAGTATTTACATAAAATAAATTGAAGAAATATAAACCACCCGACTTAGGAAGTGAGGGAAATATGAATAAAAGTATTCTTACTAAAAGAGAAAAAGAAGTGTTTGAATTGCTTATAAAGAATAAATCTACTAAAGAAATAGCTGAACATTTAGACATAAGTGAAAAAACTGTTCGTAATCATATATCAAATGCTATGCAAAAACTTGGAGTTAAGGGTCGCGCTGGAGCTGTAGTAGAACTTTTAAAACTTGGAGAAATTTCGTTATAAAACGTATTAAACTACGTTTTTTTTCATATTATTATTTAGAGGTGGAAATATGTTAAAAAGATTTTGGGTTAAGAGAATTTTTATTTCAACGTCAGCTTTATTTGCAATACTACTTTTATATATTATTCCATCAACAGATGAGCTTGATTTAACAGGTAGTTTAAATCAAGAACTTTTGTATGTTGATAATGAATTAAAAACAAATGAAATATTTTTACTTGATAGTTATAATTATTTAGCCAGAACAGAGGTCGTTGTAGCAGAAACTGAAATAGAAAAAAAGGCTGTTGAACTTATAAATATTTTGATTTCGGGTGGTAGTGGAGAAAGCAGAGTTCCGAACGGATTTAAAGCTATTTTACCAAGTGATGTAAAAGTATTAAGTGTTGAATATGATAATGGTGTATTAAAGGTAAATTTTTCTAGTGAACTTTTAGATGTAAATATTAATTATGAGGAAAAAGTTGTAGAAGCACTAGTATATACTTTAACAAGTATTGATGGTGTTGATAATATAATTATATATATTGATGGAAAGGTTTTAAATAAATTACCACAAACAGGAATTAATTTACCAAGTACTTTAAATCGAAAAATTGGAATTAATAAACAATATGATTTAAATAGTACTAGTAATATAAATAATGTAACTGTTTATTATGTAAATAAATATAATGATGATACTTATTATGTTCCTGTTACAAAGTATTTAAATGATGATAGGGAAAAAATCAAAATTATTGTAGAGGAACTTACAAGTTCATCAACTTATAATAGTAATTTGATGAGCTATTTGAATAGTAATGCTAAATTATTAGCGACTAATGAAACTATAGATAAACTTGATTTAAATTTTAATCAATATATATTTAATAATTATGATGAAAAAGACATTTTAGAAGAGGTTATTTATACTATTGGATTATCTGTAAGGGATAATTATGATGTAAAAGAGGTAAATATTTTGGTAGAAAATGAAGAAATTGTAAAAAGTGTGTTAAAAACTATTGAATAAATTTTCTAATTGTTGTATAATTTATGTGTTCTTTGGAGCACATGTCTCAGTAGCTCAGCTGGATAGAGCAATGCCCTTCTAAGGCAGCGGTCGGGGGTTCGAATCCCTCCTGGGACACCATAGAGTTTATAACCATTGATTTTCAATGGTTTTTATTTTTTTAGGAACTAAATAGGTACTAAAATTATAAATTATTTAATAAGTCAACAATTTCATCTTATATTGTTGGAAATAAATGCTAGCTAGTAGTTAGTTTTTTTATTTGGTTAAATTTTATCGTATTTTTATACTATTTAAAACGATTAAAATTACTGTGAATATATAGATTATATTGTTAAAAAGTAGTATAATATGCACGAATTATTTTATATGGGAGGTTTTATGGAAGCAATTTTTTTATTGAAAGAATATGCAGCATTATCACTTATTAAATCAAAAAATTATTTTTTTTGTGAAAATTTTATCACAATATCAGAACTAAATCAATTTGTTCATTTTTTACAACAGGAATTTAATAATCGCAATCTAAATGTTGTAATAACTTCAAATACACTAAGTATTGATGACTTTACTGTAATGGGAGAAGTAATTATGGTATCAAATAATTGTTGTTTTAATTTGGATTTACTTCCAATAGATGTATCAAAAATTCTATATGACTCTAACTTAATTGGAAATTTTTTGCAACATTTGGAAAATGAAAAACTAGAAACGTTAGAAATAAAAAAGAAAGTAGTTCCTAAATTATACAAAAAATAATATTATAGTGGATAATTGATATTAGTTAGTATTTATTACTGCATTACTGTCTAGAAATTTACGCATGGTGTGGTTTTGATACTTCCACCAAAAGGACACTACTTAGAAATAAAAAGTCTTTTAAAATAAAGGCTTTTTTTATGTCATTTTTTCAGGAAAACTTCCAAAAAACTCCTATCTTCAATTTATTATTTTTATAGTAATAAACCTATTTTTAATTTATCTTCAATAAGAATTTATTATAAAAATTTTAAAAATATTGTCTTTTTTTGTTGATAGTGATACAATAAAATCGTAAATATACTTGAGCAGTATTAAGGGTATGTTTTCCTTATAATATTTTACTGATATTAACCAAGGATAAGGAGGTGTTACAACTTGTTTGTAATACAACATTCTTAATACTGGATAATTTTGCTCCTGAGTTGTATTTGATCTAAAAATTGGTTGGTACAAATATTATATGTATAAGATTACGTATAAGGGGAGGAAATATGAAAAAATTTATGAAAAGAATGTTTTCAATAACGTTTATGTTTTTATTAGTTAGTATTCTTTGTTGTGATAAAGCATCTGCTTTAACAAATGCGTCTACTGTTGCCAGTTATAATTTTTCAGGAACAGCATCGGCTTTTGGTGGAAATTATCAGTCTATGGATTTTTATTATGTAGCTAATAGTGCTAATTATTTAAAAGTAGATGTAAACACATCTGGAGGAGATACTTTTGATTTAAGATATGTTGCTTATGATACTTATCCATCAGAAAGAAAAATAATAGCAGAAAAAAAATCAATTACCGCAAAAGGTAATTCATATACATTCTATTTTATTCCACAAAATGGTAGTTGCCCTGGTAGTAGTAGTCAGTGTATAACAGTGCCTGTAATTAATTCTTATGATATGACTAGTGCTAATAATGTAGCAAATAATTTTTTATTGTGGTATGGTATAGAAGTACATAATGGTTCTTTGCTTGGAGGTACTTTAAGTGTTAGTGGAACATATATTTTTATGAATTATTAAGAATTATAAAAGGCAAAATTACTATTAGTTTTCTTTTTAGTTAGGGGTTATAAAATGATAAGTATTAAGAATGTAACAAAAATATACAAATCAAAAAAAGGAAAAGATACAATTGCGTTAAATAATATTAGTTTACAATTTGCAGACAAAGGATTAGTATTTATTGTTGGGAAAAGTGGTAGTGGAAAATCATCATTGTTAAATGTAATTGGTGGTCTTGATAAATACAATTCTGGTGAGATTATTTTTGATGGTAAGAGTTTCAATGAGTTTAAAGACAAAGACTATGATTATTATCGAAATTCACAAGTTGGTTTTGTGTTTCAAGATTTTAATCTTATTCCAGAATACAATGTTTATCAAAATATAGAATTATCATTAAGTTTACAAAAAAAACATACATCAAAATTCCAAATTGACAAATATTTGAATATTGTAGGCTTAGAAAATTTTGGCAATAGAACAATAGATGAATTATCTGGTGGACAAAGGCAAAGGGTATCAATAGCACGCGCATTGATTAAAAACTCAAAAATTATACTTGCAGATGAACCTACAGGTTCACTCGACTTAATAACAAGTAAGCAAATCTTTGAACTATTACAACAACTATCTAAATATAAATTAGTAATTGTTGTTAGTCACGATATAGAATCGGCTAAATTATATGCAGATAGAATAATCCAAATTTCAGATGGAAAAATAATATTTGATAATAATCAAAATAATAATGAAAAATCGCAATTGGAAATATCACAATCAAATTACAATCCAATATCATCTAGTCTGACATTTAGAAAGTCTTTAAAATTAGCATTTAAAAATTTAATGAAAAGAAAAGTCAAATTTATATTTACTATTATTTTAATGGTTTTTGCTATTTCATTTTTTGGTATATCAAAATTATTATCCAAGTATGATTTAGAATATTCTCATTCACAAGTTATGGTAAATGCAAAAGAAAATACGGTTAAAATAAATAAGAATAGTGCATCTCCTGACGGCACTTATCAAGCACTTAATAATTTCACTGTTCCTTTTAATGAAAGCGATATTGAGTATATAGAAAATTTACTAAAAATGGATACTACAAAAGTATATTCACTAAATGAAAATGGAAAATACATAAATTTTAATTTTAATAGACAAAATATTAGTTTTAATAATAATATTTCTTATTATTCCAATGCATTATCAAGATTATACTTTATTGAATATAATTCTAAAAATAAGCAAGAAGTTATTGGAAAATATCCTACTAAATCTGATGAAGTTTTGATACACAAAACTTTAGCTGATTATATTATTTATTATGGGGTTGAATTGTATAATAAAACAGATAAGTTAGAAGAATATTACAAGCCAACATCATATCAACAAATTATTGATGAACAAAAATATATAAAATTAGGTGATACAAATAAGATAAAAATAGTTGGTATTATAGATGATGATTTATCGGAATATGAAGAACTTAAAAATATTAAGTATGTTGAAATGAATGAAAAAAATGAAAAACTTTTAGATAAATTTATTAGTATTTATGGTGATAAAGTTGATAAAGTTTATGTCATTAAAGATTTTTCAAAACAAATTAATTTATTGCCAAATAATATAATAAATCAAAATGATTTCTTATTCTCATTTGTAAATAATAATAGTGAAAAACCAATTAACTCAACAATCTCATTATTAACTAGCAATGCTAATATTACTGATGGGAATATTATAAATAATCCCAAGTTATTACAAAATAAGGAAATAATTATTAATCAATCTTATTTAGATTTTATTTCCGATAATGAGTTTTCAAATGGATTAAATAATTGGATTAGCAAACATTCAAATAATTTGGGAATTGATAATTTAACTTATGAATATATTAATAATTATTTAATTCAAAATAATATAATTAATTCAAATCTTGATATAAAAGTAACTGATTATAGTAATAAAGTTAATAAAACTAATCCAACGATAATAGAAGATGTTAAAATAGTTGGATATAGTTTTGATGATACAATATATATGTCTAGTGATATTTTAGAAAAATATATAAGTGATATTAAAGAAATTACAAAATTACTTATATATAGTGATAATCAAAAAGAATTAGAGCATATTTTTACTTTAATACCTATAAATGATAATGAGTTTACAACTGAAACAATTTTTTCAAAAAATATAATAAACACAACTTATTTACTAGATAATATATCAATTATAGCCTTTTATTGCAGTATAGTATTCTTAATTTTTTCAATAATTTTGTTAATTAATTTTATAAATAATACGATAAATGATAATAAAAAACAAATTGGAATTTTAAGAGCATTAGGAACTTGTAAAAAGGATGTCTTTAAAATATTTTTCTTGGAGGGATTTTTAATTGGAATAATTTCTGTTATTTTTTCTATAATTATTTGTTATATATGCTATATAGTTGGTAATTCAATTTTTATGCAACAATTATTCTTTGAATTTAAGCCAATTGTATTTACATTGAATTTAGTAATAACAATTATTATATATGTTTTAGTTGTTATACTAATATCAACATTTATTTCAACTTTAAAAATTTCCAGTATGAAACCTATAGATGCAATATTAGATAAATAATATAAATTATTATAAAAATGTGTTTTATTAAAAAAATGGATTATCAATTTGAGAAACTGCTGAAAAAGTAGTTAAAATAAAAACTGATACTTAGAATTATTTTCTGTTTATCAGTTTTTTTTATTCTGTTCACAATATTACTTATGTTAGTTTGAAATATATTACTTATATGGGGTTTCAAAAGAAAATTTTCCTTTGTATACATCGTTATGTAGTATGCTACAAAAATCCATTTGTTACAAAGAATTTTTTTATTTTTGCTTTTTTATATCCATAATTATTAACTAATTGTGTTTTTTATTGCAGCAAAAATTTGTAAAAACATTAAAAAAGAACCGGTGTATAAAAATTAAGGAATTTATGAGATACTATTGAAAAAATTAACAACTATTTATAAACTGTCCAACTTTCGGGGTTCAGTTCAAAATAGTTAGTTTTTTTATACAATAATACTGTTGATTACTTTAAAAATATGGAATATAATATTGTTAGAAATAAGGTGTTAAAGTGAAATATTATTGTATTGGAATAAAAGGCGCAGGAATGAGTACATTAGCACAAATACTATATGATTTAGGTAATGAAGTAATAGGTTATGATGATGTCAAATATTATAAATTTACAGAAGATGGATTAATAAAAAGAAATATAAAAATTTATAATGATCAAAATCACGATTTGGATAAAGATACTATTGTAACTTATTCGGCAGCATTTTCTCCTAATCATCCTGAAATAAAAAGAGTTAAATCATTAGGATTAAAAATAGTAAAATATCATGAAATTTTAGGTAATATAACTTCAATGTTTAAAACAATCTCAGTTTGTGGAACACATGGAAAGACAACTACTTCATCAATGATTACTCATATTTTAAAAAATACAATAGGGTGTAATTATTTTATTGGTGATGGAACAGGTCACGCAGATTTAAAAAACAAATTATTTGTTATTGAATCTTGTGAATATAAAAAACATTTTTTAGCGTATCATCCATCAATAACAGTAATTACAAATATAGAAAAAGAGCATATGGAATGCTACAATAATCTTGATGAAATAATTTCTACGTTCAGTGAATTTGCAAATAAATCAAATAAAATAATTGCCTGTGGTGATGATGAAAACATTCGAAAAATCAAAACTGATAAAGATATAATTTATTATGGATTTGATGAAAATAATGATATAGTTGCTAAAAATATTGTATTAAATTCTGATGGTAGTAGTTTTGATGTTTATTATAATAAAGAATTTTATGGTCACTTTTTAATACCATTATATGGTAATCATATGGTTTTAAATGCCCTTGCTAGTATAGTAATTGGTATTTTAGAAGGTATTGATTATAAAAAAATACATGATTTATTATTAACATTTAAAAATGCTAAAAGAAGATTTTATGAAGAAAAAGTTGGAAGCAATATTATAATAGATGACTATGCTCATCATCCAACTGAAATTAGTGCAACTTTATCATCTTGCAGACAAAAATATCCAGATAAAAAACTTATAGCAATTTTTAAACCAAATACTTATTCAAGAACAAAAGATTTTAAAAATGATTTTATTAATGTTTTAAATGAAGCAGATAAAGCGTACATTACACCGATAGAGTGTAATAGGGAAAGTGCTTCAGATTATCCAAATATAACATCACAAATTATTTTGGATGGTCTTAAAAACGGTGAACTTATAACTGATGATGAAATGTCTAAGTTAGATAGTTACGAAAACTCGGTTTTATGTTTTATGAGTTGTGCAAGCGTTTCGCATTTAATTGAAAATTATAAGAATTTAAAAAAATAAATATTCGCCTCCGAATATTTATTTCATTATAGGCTTATTTTTGTATTCTTGTTCTATCATTAAACTTTGTTTATTATAATCAAAAATACTAGCATAAATAGCGTTTACTCTAAATTCTAATTCTAGTAATCCTTTTCCTTTAGAATAATTACTAATAACAGGTATATCAACTTCTTTTTTAATTTTATTTAAATAGCCCTGACCATTTTCGTTAAATCCTAATACTCGAATGTAAATATTTTTGATAGCATCAGCAGCTTCTTCTTTAGTAAATCCACATAAAATATGGAATAACATTCTTTGAACTTTGTTATATGTATATCTTTTTGTTTTTATTTTTTTTACTAAATCTTCCATACTGTAACAAGAATATATTGCTTTTTTTATACGATTTTCAATTCCTTCATCAACTGTTTGATATCTATCTAAACAATTAATTTCTGATATTATTTTGCATTTTAATAGTGGAAAGTATTTTTCTTTATCAATTGTTGTATCAAGAAATTTTAAAGAATATTTTGGCATATATGGTTGAATACTAATATTATTTCTAATTGCTTCACGAATAGTTAAGGCACTAACTATTTTTTTATTAAAATCAATTGATTTATAACTATTTGTTCTTTTTATGGAAATTGGTTTAATTTTGCTTTTTTGTTTTTTTATTTCTTTTATATAACTTAAACCTAAGATATCATTTGGACTATTTACTGTTTTTCCGCATATATCCTTTAATGCTTTTGACATTGCAGAAGGATAGTTAATACCAGTATCCATATATTCTTTTAATTTTTCAGTAAAGACTGGATCATTTATTTGAGTGTCAGCAAGTTTTGATAAAAATTTAATGTCATTGCACTCACTACCAAAAACTAATTTATTTGCTTTTAGACTTGTTAATATTTTAATTGCGCCATAAGCAAAAATATCTGCTGATTGAGTTGCAAATTGAAAAGGAAGCTCAATTACTAAATCAACTCCATAATGTAGTGCGATTTTAGTTTTATCCCATTTATTGATAACACTTATATCACCACGTTCAAGAAAATTTCCACTCATTACTAATATAATTAAAGAGTCTGGGTATTTTTTTTTGATTTGTCTAATATGATATAAATGTCCATTATGAAATGGATTATATTCACAAATGATACCAATAATTTCCATATAATCACCATTACCATATTAGCACATTTATTAAGTTTTTACAACTTGCTTATTAGTTTATTTTAAGTTATAATGTATGTGGTGAGATTATGAATATAGATATTACTAAGTTAAAAAATTCAGTTGTTAAAGTGATTGAAGTAGATGAGATAGCTAATTTTAATGAAGAAGATATAAAAAAAGCTGATATGCTCGATTTAAAAGATGTTAAGGTAACTGGTCAAATTAGTAAAAATAATTTAGATTCATATAATGTTTATTTGAAAGTTAGTGGTGAAATGATTTTACCATGCGCTATAACTTTGAAGCCTGTAAATTATCCTTTTAACATCGAAATAGATGAAATTTTTTCTGAAGATGCCAGTGAAATGTCAAAAAAAATAAAAAAATTTGAAAATACTATTGATATTTTACCAATTGTATGGGAAAATATATTAATGGAAATTCCCATGAGAGTTGTAAGTCCTGATGCCTCTTTAGAAAAAGTAGAGGGTAATGGTTGGAAATTAGTTACAGAGGATTCAGAATTTGAAAATCCAGAGTTAGCTAAACTTAAGGACTTATTAAAATAAGAAAGAGGTGTTAAAGTGGCTGTACCATTTAGAAAAGTAAGTAAAACACGTGGAAGAAAACGTCGTACTCATTATAAAATTGTTGAAAATGCAACAGTTAAATGTCCAAAATGTGGTGAACCAGTAAGACCACACAGAGTATGCGCTAAGTGTGGAACATACAAAAATAAAGAAGTAGTAAAAACAACTGAAGAATAGTTGTTTTTTTTCTGATAATTTAAAAAAATATTTACTTTTATTTAATTTAAAGATATACTTATTATAGGTGATGATATGAAAAAGAATGGATTTACACTTGCAGAATTATTAGGAGTTATTGTTATACTAGCCGCAGTTGCACTAGTTGCTTTTCCACCAATTATAAACCAAATAAAAAAATCACGCGGTGAGTTAGATGATGCATTAAATAAGCTTATATATAGTGCTTCTAATCAATATTTAGAGGATAGAAACTATAACTTAGAAAGTAGTAGTTATTGTATTAAACTTAGTGTTTTAGTTAATGATGGAAAATTAGTTGAACCAATTACTGATTCAAAAGGAAATGTTTTAAGTTTAAGTTCAATATTTTATATTAAATATCCTGCCTTAACAGAAAGTAGTAATATTACTTATGAATTACATGATAATGATTCAGGATTAGATTGTACAACAAAAATATATAATTAAAAATTGATTTTATCAGTTTTTTTTTGCGCAGAAAAGTTTAGAATAATTCCAATCATAATCATAAAAAGTATTAAACTTGATCCTCCATAACTTATGAATGGTAATGTAATACCAGTAATAGGCATTAAGCCAAAAGTCATTGCGATATTTTGAAATTGCTGAAAAATTAATATTCCAAGTACTCCAGAAATAAAATATTTATTTTGTTTGTTTTTTGCTTCTTTTGCTATATATATAATTCTCAAATCAAATATAGTTAAAATTGTTATTAAGAAAATACTTCCAATAAATCCTGTACTACTAGCATAAACTGCAAAAATAAAATCGGTTTGTGCTTCTGGAAAATAAAGTGGTACGCCTTTTATTCCTCTACCAAATAAGCCACCGCTTCCAATAGAAACAAGCCCTTTTTCAAGTTGATATCCATCCTTTTTTGACCAATCTAATAATCTATTTATCCTTAAAAAAAAGTCGTCTCCTAAAATACTTTTAAATGCTCCCATATCTAAAAAATAAAGTGATACAATTGCGATTATAATTGAAGCAACAATAAAAAATAAACATAAAAACCATCCATATCTAATTCCGCTAATTAATAAAATAATGAGAGTTATTAAAAGATATATTAAAACATTACCAGTATCTGGCTCTAGAAATGTTAATATACTTGGTACTAAAACAATTAATCCTATTTTAATTAAAAGAATAAATTCGTCTGAAACACTGGGATTTTTATTATCCTTATTAAAATTATCAACTTCCTTAGAAAGTAAAATAATTAATACCAATTTCATAAATTCACTTGGTTGAAATGACCCAATTCCATATATTTCAAACCAACATTTTGCGCCATTAATAGGTTTTCCTATTATTAATAATAACAGTAATAATAAATTACCAATTATATAAAATATCCATATATGATTAAAAATCCAATTAATATTAAATTTTAAAATAATTATGATTGTTAGAAACCCGAGTATATACCATAACGCTTGCTTTACGTATAGATTTTGTAAATAATTTGGTAATATATTTTGAGCACTGTAAATAGTTAAAATACTTATTATAGATAATATAATTAATAGAAAAAGAAGTTGTTTATCAAAATTTCTTTTAGTCATTTTTTTCACCTAAATATATTTTGGGCAAAAATAATATAAATATTAATAAAAATATTGTTAAAAAGTACAAAAAGTGTTAAAATGATTGTATAAATCGATGAGAAAGCTAAGTAATAAATAAATATTTTAAAGAGAGTTAGTGGTAGGTGTAAACTAATAATATTTTTTATGAAATCTACTTTCAGAGAGAAATGCAAACATTTCCGGCCTAGCCGTTATCAAAATTAAGACTATTAATAGGATGGTACCGCATATTTTTATGCTCCTATAAATAGTCTTTTATTGTAAGAGGTGAAAAAAATGAATGAAAAATTTATAAATTATCGAAATTTATATCCTGAGTTTTTATATGACAGTTATGAAATAGAGAATAATGTTGATAATTATACCATTATTTATAATTATATAATTCCTTCTTTGGAAAAATTTAGCCATAAAATTATTATTCCAAAATATATTGTAAAAAGGAAAAATATTGATGACAATTTTCTTAACAACATTGTTTTTCATTTAGGAATAGTAGAAGCTATTAGTTATTATAAATGTGTTTGTTCTAAAAACTTTGTTATAAAGTGTGGATCTTTATGTCTAGAGCAAGCTATGTGGTATAAAAAACTTTATTATAATGGTTTAGGTGAATTTTTATATCGAAACAATATTGAAATTAATGAGGAAGAATTTGTTAATTTTATCTTTAATGATGATTATAAATTTTCAAAAGTTAGTTTTGAAAGTAATGGTAATTTAATTTGTGTTGGTGGTGGTAAGGATTCTTGTGTAAGTTTGGAATTGTTAAAAAATGAAAAACATAATTCTTGCTTCCTTATGAATGCAAAGAGGCCTATGTTAGAGTGTGCAAAAGAAGCGGGAATTTTAGAATCTGATATTTATTGTGTTGATAGAATTATAGATAAAGAAAAATTGATTAAATTAAATAATGAAGGATTATTAAATGGTCATATTCCAATTAGTTCTGTAATCGCATTTTTATCTTATTTGGTTGCTTATTTATCTCAAAAAAAATATATAGTATTATCTAATGAATGTAGCGCTAATGAAAGTTATGTTAAGGGAAAAAATATTAATCATCAATATTCTAAAAGTTATGAATTTGAATCTGATTTTTATAATTTTACAACTACTTACTTTAGTAGTGATATAAAATATTTTAGTTTATTAAGACCTTTAAGTGAATTAGAAATTAGTTATATTTTTTCTAAATTAAAAAATTATCATTCAATTTTTAAAAGTTGTAATTTAGGTAGCAAATTTGAAAATTGGAAATGGTGTTTAAATTGTTCAAAATGTTTATTTGCCTATATAATATTAAGTCCTTTTTTAACTTGTAAAGAATTAAATAATATATTTGGTGAAAATTTATTAGATAAAAAAGATTTGTTAAATGATTTTATTGGATTAATAGGTGGAGCTGATTCCAAACCATTTGAATGTGTTGGAACATATGATGAAGTTATATATTCTATTAATAAAGTATTGGGTAAATATTTAAAAAATAATGAAACACTACCGTATTTACTAGAATATTATTATAATAAATATGGTTATAAGGAATTAGATGATAGTATTTTAAAAACCTATAATAAAGAAAATAATTTAGATTTAAGATTCGAAAAAATTATTAAGGAGGCTATGTATGAATAAAGTAATGGATTTTTTAACAGGTAAAAAAGTTGCTATTTTAGGATTTGGTAAAGAAGGTAAGTCAACATTTAATTATATAAGAAAACATAATCCTAATTTTAAATTATTTATTTTGGATAGAAATGAAAATTTGATTGATGAAAATGAATTTTTACGAGGCGATGTATTAGCAAGAGTAATTACTGGTTATAGTTACTTAGACTCACTAAAGGATTATGATGTTATTATAAAATCTCCTGGAATTTCCCTAAAGGATATTGATACATCAAGATTTGAAAGTAACATTACATCACAAATAGAAATTGTTTTGGAATGTTTTCGTAATCAAATTATCGGTGTAACCGGTACTAAAGGAAAAAGTACAACATCTTCATTAATCTATAAAGTTTTAAAAGATCAAAATGTTGATGCTTTATTACTTGGAAATATAGGAACACCTGTTCTTGATTTTATTGATGACATTAAAGATTCAACAAAAGTAGTAATTGAGATGAGTAGTCATCAACTAGAATTTATTAGAACATCACCACATATTGGTATCATTTTAAACTTATTTGAAGATCACTTGGATCATGCAGGAAGTGTTGAACATTATTATGAGTCTAAAATGAATATGTTTAAATACCAAAGTAGAGTAGATTATGCGATATATTCTTCGGATAATGAAGCTTTAAAAACTTTAGTTAAATCTGAAAGGAGAGACGCTCAAGTTTTTAATTATAAATTTGCTACAGAAAAACAAGATTACAATACAATTTATTGTGATGATAATTTTATATATTTTAAAAATAAACCAGTTTATAATGTAAATAGTGAAAGAAATTTAATTGGAAGACATAATTTAAGTAATATTATGGCGGTAATGACTGTAGTTAATATTTTAGGGTTAAGTAATAAACTAGCTTCCGATAGTATTAATGCATTTGTTCCACTAGAACATAGACTAGAACTTGTTGGTAATTATGAAGGTGTGACATATTATGATGATGCAATCGCAACTATTCCTAATGCCACAATAAACGCAATAGAAAGTCTAGGAATAGTAAATACGCTTATATTTGGTGGTATGGATAGAGGTATTCATTATGAAGAATTAGTAGACTATTTAAAAAAATGTAATGTTGAAAATCTTATCTGTATGCCAGAAACTGGTTATAAAATAGGCAGTATGATAACAAATAAAAATGTGTATAAAGCAGAAAATTTGGATATTGCAGTTGATATAGCTAAAAAAATTACAAAAAAAGGTATGATATGTTTATTATCACCAGCAGCATCTAGTTATAATCAATTTAAAAATTTTGAGGAAAAAGGAAATAGATTTAAAGAATTAGTAAGAAAGTAGGTTTTATTATGATAGATATTAAATTAATTAGAGAAAATAAAGAATTAGTAATAAACAATATAAAGAAAAAATTTCAAGATAAAAAAATACCATTAGTTGAAGAAGTATATGAACTTGATAAAAAATATCGTGAGTCAAAATTAAAAGGTGATAATTTAAGAAATTTAAAAAATCAAAAAAGTAGTTTAATCGGTTCTTTAATGCGTGATGGTAAAAAAGATGAAGCATTATTGATTAAAGATGAAGTAAGTAATTATAATAAAGAAATTTTAGAGTTAGAAGAAAATGAAAAAAAATTAGAGGAAGAAATTAAAACTCGTATGATGGTTATTCCTAACATTATTGATGACAGTGTTCCAATTGGTGAAGATGATAGCAAAAATGTTGAAATTGAAAAATTTGGTGAACCAATTGTACCAGATTATGAAATACCATATCATGCTGATATAATTGAAAAATTTAATGGTTTAGATAAAATTAGCGCTGGTAGAACTAGCGGAAATGGATTTTATTATTTAATGGGTGATATAGCTAGACTTCATTCTGCTATGTTATCTTATGCTAGAGATTTTATGATCAATAAAGGATTTACTTATTGCATTCCTCCATTTATGATCAGAAGTGATGTTGTAAGTGGTGTTATGTCTTTTGAAGAAATGGACGCAATGATGTATAAAATTGAAGGTGAAGATTTATATTTAATTGGTACCAGTGAACACTCTATGATTGGTAAATTTCAAGGACAAATTGTTAAGGAAAGTGACTTACCAATAACAATGACTTCTTATTCACCTTGTTTTAGAAAAGAAGTTGGAGCTCATGGAATAGAAGAAAGAGGATTATATAGAGTTCATCAATTTGAAAAACAAGAAATGGTTGTTTTATGTAAACCAGAAGATTCAATGGATTGGTATAATAAAATGTGGAAGTTTACAGTAGAGTTTTTTAGAAGTTTAGATGTACCTGTTAGAACACTTGAATGTTGTAGTGGTGATTTAGCTGATTTAAAGGTTAAATCTTGTGATGTAGAAGCATGGAGTCCTAGACAACAAAAATATTTTGAAGTTGGATCTTGTTCAACACTAGGTGATGCTCAAGCAAGAAGACTTGGAATTCGATCTAAAGGTGAGTCAGGTAACAAATATGTTAATACTTTAAATAACACTGTTTTAGCAACTCCTCGTGGTTTAATTGCAGTAATAGAAAATAATTATATGAGTGATGGTTCTATCAAAATTCCTAAAGTTTTACAACCTTATATGGGTGGGGTAGAAATTATTAAACCAAGTGAAAAATAAATTTTGAGTATCTTTGATACTCTTTTTCTTTCAAATATTGATTAATTTAATAAAATAATATAGAATATTATCTAATAACTTTTGATTGAAAGGATGTTATAAATGCAAAATAATTACTTATTTAAAGATGTGATAATTGGTTTATATGCTGATTATTTGAATTATTATAATAGTATTGATAATTTAAAAAGATATTTATTAATTGATAGTAGAATTTATAAAGATTTTAATATTAAAATAGAATCTCATTCTAAAAGAAAAATAGAAAGTTTAGAAAAAACAGAATTTATAAGTGATTATGATTTAGAAATATATATAGAGTTAGTTAAAAAATGTGGTTTATTAAGACAAAAGTTAATTAAATTATTATCTATTTCTAATCCTACTTATATGTTAATTAAAGATAGAAATTCTAAATATTTTTCATGCTTTGATGATATTGAGATAGCAAATACTAATAAATTCTCAAATGGTATTAGTGAAATTATTAATTCTGATTTTGTAAAAAATTCTAATTATGCAGTAGTAAAAAAATTAAATGAGGATAGATTATACTTAAATTTTAATTTAAATTTTATTAATATAAATAAATTTATTGGTAATAGTAATATTTATAAATTTAGTGGGAATTTTTATCCTAATTTAGGAAAATTAGAAATAGAAACAAATTTAACAAATGATATAGTAAATAATAAGATTAATGAAATTTTAAATTGTGATATTCCAAGGGAAATGTTAAATCAATATATTGTAAATAAGATAAAACAACTTGAAAATGGGGATATCTTATATAATATAGATAACATAGATATTAAAAAAAATAAGTTAGATATTCAATTTGACATTAAGCAAAAAATAAAAACGATTTAAATCGTTTTTTGTTTTATTTTTGTATTTTTTAATTCTTCTAATTCTTCTAATTCTTCAAGTTTTTTTATTCCAATATTAATTAATTCATTTTCAATAGGTGCCTCAACACTATCTTTTACTCCAAACATCATTTCAATATAAAGTAATCCTTGAGCACAATTAGCATCTGTAAACTCACTTGTTACTAAATCGTCGATAATTCCTCTTACATCATAAAAATGTTCCCCAATTTTAGTTATTACATGCGAATCAGAACAGTAAACAGTAGCTTTATCTTTAAAAATTGAACATAATATTCTAGAATATGAAGGACAATGTCCATGTAAATAATAATTAAATACATTATGTTTAGGAACAGCATTTGGATTAGTTATTGGAATATTTGCTTCTATCATATTTTGCATAGAATATTTTAAATATAGATCATCAAAATTTTTATTAATAGTGGCTATAATTTCTAATATGTCCATAGTATTTGATAAATTTTCATCAAACATAATTTCACCTCTTCGATGTATTATAATACAATATTTGAATTTTTGCAAATTTTATGTTTACACTACATATAATTTTATGATATTATGTGTTTGTTTTGGGGGCTATACTATGAGATTAAGCGTAAAAAAAATTGTTGAATTATGTGATGCTGAATTATATTGTGGAAATGAAAATATAATTTGTACTAATTTAGCAAAAGATACGAGGAATATAATATTAGGTGATACTTTTATTGGAATTAAGGGTGAAAATTATAATGGAAATGATTTTTATATGGAAGCCTTCTCTAAGGGAGCCAATTGCGCTATTTTAGAAAAAAAATATTTTGATTATAATGTATCAGATGAAAAATTAACTATTTTATTAGTTGATGATAGTATTGAAGCATTAAAAAATATCGCTTCTTATATTAGATTAAATTCGGAAGCATTTTTTGTAGCAGTTACTGGAAGCGTAGGAAAAACTAGTACTCGAGATATGATATATAGTGTTTTAAAAGAAAAGTATTCTACTTTAAAGACAGAAAATAATTACAATAATAATATTGGATTGCCACTTACTATTACTAGATTAACTTCCGAAAAAGCAGCAGTAATTGAAATGGGAATGAACCATTTAGGTGAAATATCATATTTATCTAACATTACTAAACCTAATATAGGTGTAATTACAAATGTTGGAACTGCCCATATAGGAGAACTTGGTAGTAGAGAAAATATTTTAAAAGCAAAATTAGAAATTATTGATGGAATGGATTGTAACGGAATATTAGTGATTAATAATGACAACGATTTATTACATGAGTATTATATGAAAAATAGTGAATCCAAAAATAAAGTTATAACTATAGGTGTAACAAATCAAAGTGAATTTATGGCTAAAAATATACAATTAAATGAAAATTCATCAAGTTTTGATGTTAGTTATAAAGAAAATATCTATAGTGTCTACTGTCCAATACCAGGAATGGCCTTTGTATATAATTCTTTAGTAGCATTTGCTGTTGGCACTCTTTTAGATGTCGAAATAAAAAAAATAGTAAATGGAATTAAAAATATAGAACTTACAAAAAATAGAATGGAAATTATTGATTTAAAAAATAATATTAAAATAATAAATGGTGTTTATAATGCAAGTGTTGACTCAATGAAATCGAATCTTGAAATTTTAGCGCATCAAACTGGAAATAGAAAAATTGCAGTATTAGGTGATATGTTGGAATTAGGTGAATTTTCAAAAGAACTTCATGAAGAAGTTGGTAAATTTGTTTTTGAAAATAATATAGATATATTAATAACAGTAGGTACATTGTCAAAAAATATCGCACAAAAAGCCATAGAATGTGGTATGGATGTAGAAAAAGTGTATACTTTTGATGACAATAAAAATGCTATTGATTTATTGAAAAAAATTATATTACCAAATGATACAATTCTTTTTAAAGCGTCACATAGTTTAAAATTTAATGAAATATTAGATAGTATTAATGAATATCTAAGTTAAATTAATTATTGTAAAAAGAATATATAAATGATAAAATGATTATAAGATATAATCATTTTTTTATATTAAAAAGGGGATATAAATATGAAATTTAATAAAAAAAATATTTGTTTAAATAATAAAGGATTCGCAATAACAAGTATAATTTATTCAATGTTGTTTCTTTCAATCATTTTAATTACTACAACTTTGTTAATATTAATGAGAAGAAAGGTTCTTTTAGATAGAACAAAGGAAGATGCAAAGTCATTATTAAATGAATATTCTGAAACTTATTATTATGATTATACAAATAATTATCAAGAATTTATCGTACCTAAAACCGGATATTATAAAGTTGAATTATGGGGAGCTCAAGGAGGTAGTAATGAAGTTGCTACAGGAGGAAAGGGTGCATATACTACTGGAAAAATTTACCTAAATGAGGGAACAAAACTTTATCTTTATATTGGGGGTATGGGAGCAATTTCAAAAGATAGTGTTGTAACTGCTGGGTATAATGGTGGAGGAAGTGGCGCAACTACCGATCCGTTGAATACAAATGAGATTTTTTCACAATATGGAGGTGGCGGTGGAGGCGCAACCGATATTAGATTAGTTAGTGGAGAGTGGAATGATCAAAATTCATTAAAATCAAGGATTATGGTTGCAGCCGGAGGAAGTGGTGCAAGTAATGGAAAAAATCCTAAAGATGGTTCTGCTGGTGGTACATTGTTAGGTATTGATGGAACAAGTAATACAAATGGGCAAACCAATTTATCTACTGGAGCTACTCAAATTTCCGGAGGAAGTGGCGCAAGTAATGGCTCTTTTGGTATAGGAGCAACTCCTAGTAGTAATTATGGAAGTGGTGCCGGTGGTGGCTACTATGGAGGCGGTAGCGGATTTTCACAGGATGATACAATTATAACTGGATCTAGTGGATCATCATTTATTTCTGGTTATGATGGATGCATTGCTATAAGTGAAGATGGTAATCCAACTACACAGAGCATTCATTATAGTAATTTTCGATTTGAAAGTTCTAATATGATTTCTGGAAACTCATATATGCCGGGTTATAATAATAATACGAGTGTGCTTGGAAATAGTGGTAACGGGGCCGCTAAAATAACATATATCGGTAAAAAAAATGTTGATAAAATAATGAATGTAATATCAGAAAATATTGATGATACAATTATATATCCAATAACTATAAATAAGAATTCTTTTACATTTTCTGGATTACGAATGACCCATACATTGGATATTGATGCAGTTGGTTATATGCTAAATTGGAATTTTAATGTTGGAACTATGAATATTAAATTTTGTGATTTAAGTAATAATTGTACAAACATTGCTTCTATGTCAGGGAATAAACCTCAAAAGGGAAATTTTATTAGTACTGAGCTTGGTAGTTTAGTTTTTGAATTGTCAGGATGCACTGGTAGTATAGAAAATATAACATATAATGGAACACCAGTTGAAATTAAAAATACAATTAATTTTCCACCACCTACATCGGGTAAATTTTCATTTTTATCAAACTGTACAATACAAGGCTCAAGTTTCACAAATTGTACACATGTTACAAATGGATCAACTGTAAATGAGCAACTAGTAATAACTTATCCTAATAGTCAACTTACTCTTCAAATTAAAGTTGATGATGGTGAGTGGAATAATATGAATGTAGCAACAAATAATTATTATATAATAAGTAATACAGGTACTCATAAAATAAAATTTAGATATAAATCCAATGATATATACTCTGTAGAAACAGATGAATATACTTTCACAATACAGTAAAGAAGTAGTAAATTTTTTCAAAACTACTTCTTTTTATTTTTTTCGACATTATTCGACAAAATTAGAATTTTTTTGCTATAGAATTAGATAGTATTATATTGTATAATAAAGTGGTCAAAAATAGATTGGAGATTAATTATGGAAAAGATAAAAGTTTTAATGATCGATGATAATGTTAATTTGGTTAATATGGTTAAGGAATTTTTCAGTAGTCACTCGGTGATAGATATAGTTCTTTCTGCCTATGATGGTGAAGAAGGTATTAATACTATTCAGAACAATTTGAATAAATTTGATGTCATAGTTCTTGATTTAATTATGCCTAAAAAAGATGGCATGTACGTTTTAGAACAATTGCGTGAGCGTGGAATTGATAAAAAGGTAATAGTTGCAACTAGTTATAATGCACCTGATGTAATTAGAGATGTATCAGAAATGGGAGTTAATTATTTTATATTAAAACCATTTGAATTATCTGATTTAGAAAAAAGAATTATGGATGCTGCTAAAACAAAAGTTCAAGATTCTAAAAATATTGATTTTTATCACAATAATTTGCAAATTTCTATTACTAAAATTTTACATGAACTAGGTATTCCATCTCATATAAAAGGATATCAATATATTAGAGAAGCAGTTGGAATAATTTTTGATCATCCAGAAACAATTGGTGGTATTACAAAAGAGTTATATCCAGAACTTGCTTCTAAGTTTGATACAACTGTATCACGTGTTGAAAGAGCAATTAGACACGCTATAGAGGTAAGTTGGAATAGAGGAAACTGGAGTTTAATGGAAGAAATATTTGGTCATAGTGTTGATATTGATAAAGCAAAACCTACTAATTCAGAATTTATTGTTACAATTGCTGATAAATTAAGATTAGAATTTCATAAAACAAAATGTTAGATAAGGAGACAATATTTTGAAAAAAAATAATAAAACAGTAAAGTTTTTTGCGTTTTTATGTTTTATGTTTTTAGTTTCAATAATAGGTCTTAAAGTTTATGAAAAAATAGAAAATAACCCTAAAAAAATGTTCTTAGAGGCTATTAATAATTTAAATAGTAAATATCAGAATTTTAATAAAATAACCTCTGATAATTTATTTAAAAACACTATTACTTTAGATGGTAACATTGATATTATGATTAAGTCACCTATATTAAATTATTTAAAAATAGGTGACTATAATAAAAATTTAAAAGATATTACAAATTTTCTTAATAATTTAGAAATAAATTATAATTTGAAAAAAAATGATAATGAATTTCTATTTAATTTAGAAAGTATATTTAAAAACAAAGAATTATCATTAAATTACTATATAAAGAATAATGATCATTATATAAGATTTGATAATTATAGTGATTCTTATATAAAAATAAATGATATTATAAATAAAATTCAAAATAAATTATTATATATAGATAATGATTATTTATTTGAATTTTTTATTAATAATATAGCTAATAATATAAAAGATGAATATTTTATAAGTTCTAAAGAAGAAATTACTTTAAATGATAAAAAAGTAAATGCTACTAAAAATACATTAGTTTTAGATAGGAAAAACGTAACAACTATTTTAAATAATATATTAAGTAGTGCAAAAGACGACGAACGAATTTTTAAAATATTAAATGAATATATTAATGATTTCGAAAACTTTAATATAGATATTAGTGATAATTTAGAAAATGATATTGTATTATATTTTAATACTTATTCTAATAATAAACTAATAAAATATGAATTAGAAGTTGATAATATAAGTAAAGTTTTAAATGTTGATATTAATAAATTTGTAATAACTTTCCTAGATTCAGAGATAGATTTTTATGTTGACGATGAAAAAATAGCAAATATAAATTATTATAATGTTGATAATAAATTAATTGCGGATATATATGTAGCAAATAGTAAAATATTAACTGCTGAGTTTAATAATGATGAAAAAGAAAAATCATTAATATTATCTTCATCAAATTTTAATAGTAATAATTTTAAACTAGTTTTATCACAAATTATGGATAAAAATGAAACTGATTATGATAAATTAGATAACGAATTAAATTTTGATTTTAATATATTTGGTTTAAATATGTTAAATATAGATATTAAAAACTCAGTAAATATTTATGATTTTGCTGATATAGAAAGTCATATTGAAGATGATAAAGTTTTAGATATAACTAATATTGATTTTAATGAACTAAAGCAAATTTTTAATGATTTTATAAAAATAGAGGAAAATTAATTAAGATTTTTCTTTTTTTCACGTAATTTACACCATAATAACACACTTATAACAATAATTTTTATTAAAATACAATAGAAAAATTACAAAAATATAGTAGTTATAAGATAAAGTTCATTAAATTGAACTATTTTGTTATAGTATATATTAATTGTTTATTTGTTGACCATATTTATATATATTTTCTTACAAAAAATTCACTTTATTTTAAATAATATATAGTATAATGTAATTGGTGAAGAGTATGAACTTATTAATTGTAGAAGATGATATAACTATAAGACAAGGTTTAAAATTTTATTTAGAGCAAGAAAATTTTAATGTAATAAGTGTTGAATTTGCTGGTGATGCTATTAAAACTATTAATAATAATCACATTGATTTAATTTTATTAGATGTCAATTTACCTGATATGGATGGTTTTGAATTGTTTAAAGAAATAAAAAAAATAAAAGATATTCCAATTATTTTTCTAACTGCTAATGATTTAGAAGTATCTGTTGTAAGAGGACTTGATATGGGAGCGGATGATTATATAACTAAACCATTTAAAGCAAGAGAATTAGTATCAAGAATAAAAAATGTATTAAGAAGAGTAAATAATAATCAAGATAATAACTTAATAAAAATTAGGGATATTGTTATTGATTTAAAGCAAGCTAAAGTTTTTAAGAATAATGTAGATGTAATGTTAACTGCTCTAGAATACAAAATTTTAATTACTTTAGCTCTTAATCCTAATACAGTATTTACAAGAGAAAAAATATTAGCGGATATTTGGGATGTTAATGAGGACTACGTAAATGACAATACATTAACAGTCTATATTAAAAGAATTAGAGAAAAGATAGAAGATGATATAACTAATCCTAAAATTATTTTAACGGTTAGAGGCATTGGGTATAAAATAGGTGGAATAGATGTTTAAAAATAAAGAAGTAAAGGAAATATTATTTTTAAATTTAATTTATTTTTTTATCATAATTATTATTGGGTTATTTTTAAGTTTTTATAGCTTTAATTTATATAAAAAAAATCTTATTAGGAATAATAGTATTTTAGTAGGTAATATTTTAAAAAATCATCCAGAACTTGAAGAAGAAGTCATAAATGAATTAATATTAAATAGTGATACATATGATTATGGAACTGAAATACTGAATAAATATGGATTAGATGATCCTAAATATTTAGATTATTTAAAAGTAAATAATGAACTAAAACAAAATATTATTTTAACAAATGTTTTATTTATAATTATATTATTTATGATTGTATCTATTACTTATTTAATTTTTATAAAAAATCAATATAGAAAAATAAATAAAATTGATAAATATATGAACAAAATATTAAATAATGATTATTCCCTAGATATAAGAGATTATGTAGAAGGAGATATAAGTACATTAAAAAATGATATCTATAAAATGACTATTAAATTAAAAGAACAAACCGAATTGTCTATAAAAGATAAAAAATATTTAGAAGAAACTCTAGCTGATATTTCTCATCAAATAAAAACTCCATTAACTAGTATGTATGTAATTAATGATATATTAAGTGATAATGATTTAGATAAAAAATCACAAATTGAATTTTTAAACAAAAATCGTAATCAATTAGAAAGAATAGAATGGTTAGTTACGACTCTTTTAAAAATTTCTAGGTTAGATAGTGGTATGGTTACATTAAAAAGAGACAATATTAATATTGAGGATTTAATAAATAAAACTATTGAACCAATAAAAATAATGGCAGAAATTAAAAATATTTCAATTAAAACAGATATAGAAACATCTAATTTTTACTTAGATTTTAACTGGACATTAGAAGCTTTAACAAACATTTTAAAAAATGCCTGTGAACATACTAATAATAATGGTAGTATAAAAATAGAAGTAAATGAGAATCCACTATATTTAAATATTAAAATAATAGATAATGGAGTAGGTATTAGTGAATCTGATAAAAAACATATTTTTGATAGATTTTATAAAGGAAAAACAAATAAAGATAGTATTGGTATAGGGTTAAATATGGCAAAAAAAATTATTAATTTACAAAATGGTGAAATTGAATGTATTAGTAAAATTAATGAGGGAACAACATTTGATATTAAATTTTATAAGAAAGTTATATAGGTGAATTATGAAAAAAGTAATATTAATTTTAAGTAGTTTATTAATTATATTTTTGTTTGTTTTAAGTTTTATGTTAATGATAAATAAAACATTTTATAAAACAAAATATGTAACTATAAATAATAATGAAATATTTATTCCAAGATTTTCTTATTTTGATAGTGAGTGTTGTATGACAGCTGCCACATTTTATTCGCTTAAATCAAAGCATTTACTAGATAATGAAATAGCTGAATATTTAAAAAATTTTAAATATTTTGAAAATGAAAATACTTATGGTTATATAAAGGGAAACATTTTTATTCAAAGCTATGATGTAATAGATTTAGGATTTTATAGAAAAATTATATTAACTTATTAAATATAAAGATTCTTCGGATTGAAGAATTTTTTTTTATTAATTATATATAATTTACTATAGGGAGGTGAGCTATGAACGAATTAAATAATACTGTAACCGCAACTGGTAATTACAATAATATTCCAACTAGTCTTACTTCAAATACTTCCATTGTAAATATGATAGAAGGATTAACTTTAACTAAAGATGCAGATAAAAAGAATTGGAGTGGTGGCTATCTTACTTATACGATTACATTAGATAATCAAACAGAAAATTCTTATACTAATGCGGTTATTACAGATGTAATTGATACAAATTTAGTTGATTTTGTTAAGAATAGTGTAACAATTAATGGGGCAGTTGCAACAAGTGATCAATATTCTTATCAAGAGGATACACATACTTTAACTATAAATTTGAATGAAGTCACATCTAAGAGTCAGGCTACTCTCACGTTTCGCGTTGAGAAAAAAAGTTAATAGATTTTTTATACTAAAAAGTTGCTGTATATTACATTATGATGATAAAAAAGAACTTATTAGTAATTATGTTACTGTAATAAGTCCAATAAATAAATACTATGACAATTCTAGTTGTGGAATGCCATTTTGGAGAAACTGAATCACTGCAAGTGATTTTTTCTTTTAAAAAAAATATGTTTTTCACATATTTTAAAGAAATGCTTTTAATTCTTCAATTGTCTTTTGTTGAAATTTCAAAAATTCGCTAGCAAAATCTAAATATTTTTTATTAACTACCTCTTTATAATTAGTAATTCTTTTTTCTATATCAATAGAACCCATCGAAATACCTTTAATTAGCATATCGGCAATTGCGGCATCACTATTATCAGATTTAACCTCTTTTTTTATACCCATTTTAGCGCCCATTTTAGCTATGTAACTATTTTCTTCAAGTGGTGAATCAAATTTATTTAGTAATTTTTTAGATTTACTTAAAAAATCTTCGTAGCTTTTTAAAATTTCTTCTGTTTTTTTCTTAATTTTGTTATCCTTGTCATTTAATTCTTGTAATAATTTTTCCAAAGTAATGACTGACATATCTGAATCCTTATAAATATACTCTAATAATTCTAAATTTTCATCCATTTTTCACTCTCCTAAAATATTATGTTTTTAAATTGTTAAAAATATACAATTATATATAAATAAGTTATAATTAGTATAATGACTATTTTGTAATCGTTTTAGTCATTTATTTGTAATATTATTATATTAGAATGTACATGAGGTGAGAGTGTGGAAATTTTAAAAGTTAAAAATTTATGTAAAAATTATGGAAAAGGTGAAACATTAGTAAAAGCCTTAGATAATGTTAGTTTTAGTGTAGAAAAAGGGGAATTTGTTGCGATAGTAGGCGCAAGTGGTAGTGGAAAAAGTACATTATTGCATCTTTTAGGAGGTGTTGATAGACCTACTAGTGGTAGTATTGTTATTGATGGAGAGGATATTTATAAATTAAATGAAACAAATTTAGCAATATTTCGTCGTAGGCAAGTTGGTTTAATTTATCAATTTTATAATTTAATTCCAATTTTAAATGTAAAGGAAAATATTACCTTACCAATTCTTTTAGATGGAAAAGTTGTTGATGAGGCTTATTTAAATGAATTAATTGAAACTCTAGATTTACAAAATAGAGTAAATCATTTACCAAATGAGTTATCAGGTGGACAACAACAAAGAGTATCAATTGGAAGAGCTTTAATGAACCATCCTGCTATATTATTAGCAGATGAACCAACTGGAAATTTGGATAGTAAAGCTAGTCGTGATATTGTTGAATTACTAAAATTATCTAATAAAAAATATAAACAAACAATAATTATGATTACTCATGATCATAACTTAGCTTTAAATGCTGATCGTATTATTACAATTGATGATGGAAAAATAGTAAGCGACGAAGTGGTTAAATAATGAATATTTTAAATAAATTAACGATTAAGCATTTAAAAATGAATAAAAAAAGAACTGTTGTAACTATTATAGGAATAATTCTTTCAACAGCTTTAATGATAGGTATTGGTCTTCTTTTTTCAACATTTAGAGAATATATGATAGATGAAACTATTATGTATAATGGATCTTACCATGTATCTTTTGAAGATGTTCCCAAAGATAAGTTATCAATTATTACAAATAATGTTAAAATTAAAGATTATTTTTATGCAGAAGAACTTGGCTTTTCTTATTTGGAAAATGGTCAAAATGAATATAAACCTTATTTAAAATTATTAGGGGTGAATGAAGACTATTTTAAAGAATTAAGTTTAGTATCTGGTAGATTTCCTAGTAATGATAATGAGGTAGTAATATCTAATCACATTGAATCTAATGGTGGTGTTAAATTAGAAATTGGGGATACCTTAACTTTAAATTTGGGTAGTAGAATTCTAGATTCAGAAGAGGTAAAAGAAAATTATTTTATTGAAGGTGAAACCTTAAAGGTAAATAATACTAAACAATATAAAATTGTTGGTATTGTTGAAAGAAGTGTTTATGAAGATTATTCGTGTCCTGGATACAGTGTATTTACTTTATATACGGGAGAATCTGAAAGTGTAAATACTTATGTTCATTTTAAAAAAATAAAAGATACTTATAACGTAAGTAATGATATTGCAAGTAAATTAGGATATGAAAATGTTGGTGCACCTGATTATGTTTTTTATAAAGAGGTAAATTATAATAGTTCATTGCTTGCTATGTATGGTGTTAGTAATTACCGAAATATTATTGAAGGAATTTCTGGTATATTAGCAATTATTCTAGGATTAATTTCGGTTGGATGTATTATTGTTATTTATAATTCATTTGCGATTTCAGTTATGGAACGTAAAAAACAATTTGGACTTTTTTCAAGTATAGGTGCAACCAAAGCACAAATTAGAAAGACTGTATTTTTTGAAGCATTTATTGTAGGTAGTATTGGAATTATTTTAGGATTGTTAAGTGGCTTACTGGGTATTTCTATAGTTATTGCTATAGTAAATAACTTATTACCATCTACAATAACACTTAAATTAAGTATATATCCACTTTTCATAATAATACCAATCATATTTATGATTATAGTAATTATTATCTCAGCTTTTATTCCGTCATTTAGAGCTAGCAAAATAACTCCAATTGAGGCTATTAGATTAAATGATGATATAAAAATTAAAGGGAAAAAATTAAAGACTAACTTTTTAGTAAGAAAAATATTTGGTATAGAAGGTGATATTGCCTTAAAAAATATCAAAAGAAATAAAAAGAAATATCGAATTACAGTTATATCTTTATTCATAAGTATAGTTATGTTTATTACATTTTCTTCATTCATAGATTATGTATTTAAAGGTGTAGATGATGTTTCAATGTTACCAGATTATGATATCATTGTTTACTTAAATAGTGGAAAGTTACCAATTGATACAAAAGATGATACTATAAATAAAATTTTATCTCATGAACAAGTAGATGATAAATTTATTATTTCAAGTTCAATTGATTATGTAACTAATACTGATTTTAGTAAAATTTATACAGATGAATTTAATAATAAAATTTCTGATAGTTTTGATTATTCCATAGAAAATGTATCTAATATTAATTTAGTAGTAATAAATGACGAAACATTTGCGACATATTTAAAAAAATTAGGTTATAATGAAGAAAAACCTATATTATTAAATATAAAAAGAGGTGTTGATTATACAGCAAATTCTAGAAAAAATTATGACATAAAAAAATATAAATCAAATGATTTAGATATTAATATATGTAATATGTTTTATAATGAAGTTAGTGAAGATGATGAATTAAATTGTAATAAAACTATTACTGATTATTATTTAGCTAATATAGAATTACCAGGTCTATCTGATTTTCTTTCAAATATAGATCCAGTTATAATTATATCTGATAAAATGAATGAATATTATGAGGATGGTAACTTTAATTCATATATTGTACTTAAAGCAAAAAAATATGACAAACTTGATAAAATGTTAGATCAGATATCTACTGAATCAGATGATATTCAATATACAAATGTAACTGAAAACATGAGACTTTTAAATAATATTGTACTTGCTATAAAAATACTAGTATATGGTTTTATTAGTTTAGTAACATTAATTGGTGTAACTAGTGTATTTAATACTATAAATACAAGTATTGCATTAAGAAGAAAAGAATTTGCAGTTTTAAGAAGTATTGGGCTTACTCCTCATGGATTTAATAAAATGTTATATTTTGAAAGTATAATGTTTGGATTAAAATCACTTTTATATGCTTTACCAGTATCAATTTGTTTAGTATATTTAGTTCATTTATCAATGAATAATATTATAAACTTCGAAACTCTTATTTTACCTATAAAAAGTATTTTAATCGCAATATTTGCTGTATTTATTATTGTTATTATTACTATGATGTATGCATCTAGTAAAATAAAACATGAAAATATTTTAGAAGCTATTCGTGAAGAAAATATATAAAAAGCTAATTTAGCTTTTTTTCTTTTTTTTATAGGATATTTATGGTATTATGTTTTTGGTGATAGTATGAGGCATAAAAATAAGGCAGCTTATAATATAGTAAAGCATAGTCAAAGTGAACTTAATAATAAATTAAAAATAGTTAGAAATTTTGTAAAAGGAAATAATTTTAAGAGAGATTCTTTGATTTTAAAGGATTTAGAGGAGGAATTTTCTTATGATAAGTATTATATTTTAGAGTGTGGTATTTATTATTTTGAACTAGCTCAATTTGAGGAAAATTCTAATGTTTTATTTTCAAAATCTCTTGAATATTTTGAAGATTTAACAACTTGTAGTTTAAAATATCGTGCATATTATTATATGGGTAAAATAAATTTAATAAATAAAAATTATGATATGGCTTATTATTATTTTAATTTAATTGAAAAAAACAATTGCAAAGAGAAAAAATTCGCAAAATTAGAATTATCTAAACTTTATAAATATCAAAATGAATACGAAAAAGCATTGGAAACTTTGTATAGTATAGATGAATATGTAAATTTACCAAATTCCTTTTATGTTTCTTATAAATTAGAAATAGCCGATAATTATATTTCCCTAAAGAATTATTTAGGAGCAACCCAAATTATTGATAGTATTTTAAATAATAAAAATTATAAAATTTTTTTTGATAAAGCTTATTATTTAAAAGCTTCTATAGAATATGAACAAACAAATTATGAAACCTGTAATAAATTTTTATCCAAGATAAAAAAATTAAATAATAAAGATTTATTACTAAAAGCAAATGTTCAATATAAACTTGGCAATATTAATGAAGCTTATAGGATTTGCAATACAATAGATGATAATTTACTTGTCGAAAATGACAAAAAAATTCTATTAGCAAAAATTAAAATAAAGTGTAATGAATTTGAATCTGCTAGTCAAATTTTAAAAAATCTTATTGAAAGTAATCAAGAAAATATCAATCTAAATTATTATTTAGGTATTATTAATTTTAGGAAAGATAATATAAATGAGGCAAGAAAAAATTTTAATATATGTATAGACAATAATTTGAGTAATAGTAATATTTCTGAATTACAACTTATATTTATTGATATAAAACAAAATAATATTAATGAAGCCTATAGTAAATTTAAAAAATTAACAGAATTAAATTTTTTCACAAATAATAATTTTTATATAGGTAATTTATTATCTGCTTATTTAAGTTCATATTACAATATTGATTTTAAGTTAGATAGTCATGCATATTCTATAAAACAAATACTTAACTATAGTGAAGAAGAAGTAAAAAATCATGTGTTAGAGCATACTATAAAAAAAGGTCAAAATCATTCTTTATATAATGAAAATATAGATATAGATAAATTAATTCAGTATGTCAAAGATAATTTAAATGAAAATACCTACAATGGCAATAACTTTTTTGACGAGTATATTATAGAATATAAAAATGTTGGTGTATCTAATGGAGTAGTCCAAAATTATATTAGAGTTATAACTATTCCAAACACGGATAAGATAATAACTGTATATCCGTTTTCAGAGTATAAAATAGAGACAGAAGATAAAATTTATCCAGAGTATTCTACTAAAAAATATGTTAAAGTATCACAAATAGAAAAATTTTGTAATAGATATGGTTATCATTATGAAAAGTAGTTTAAAAAGTGATTTAAAAAATACATTAATAAAAAATGATAAAATTTGCTTTACTAAATATTCCAAAGTATATTTATTTACAACTGAAAATATTAAGGGGTATTATTCAAAATTAGATTTTGAAAATAAAAAAATTCTTGTTACCTGTTCATCTGGTGATCATATATTAAACGCTATTTTATTAGGATGCACTGATATTACTTGTTTTGATATAAACATCTTTACATATTATTTTATGAATTTAAAATATACTGCAATTAAATATTTAAGTTATGAAGATTTTATAGATTTTTTTTCTCCAACTAATTTTTTTATAGATAAAATTTATTATAAATTTAGTGAATTTTTGCCTAGTGATGTTAAAGCTTTTTGGGATAGTATATTTTCTTTTCAAACAAATGAAATTTTAGATAGTATGTTTTATAAAATTGATTATGAAAAAACAAAATATAATTATAATTTATATTTAGAAAAAAATAATTATATAAAGCTACAAAAAATTCTTTTAAATAATGTTATTAATATAAACTTTTATGAATCAAATGTATTATGTTTAAATAGAAAAATAAAGGGTTCATTTGATTATATGTTTTTATCTAATATTATAGATTATCTACCTGATTATTATAAATATGATGATTATAAAAATTATATTGATATAGTAAAAAAATATAAAAAAAAGTATTCTATAAATACAGTTTTTTTTCATTACTATTATTCATTTAATAAATATAAAGAAAAAATTATAAATAATAAGATTGAATATTTGAAATTTGATGGATGTTATAATAATGTAGATGCAGTTTTAATGATTTAGTTATATCCAAAAGTCGAATAAGAAAAACATTAATAATGATGAGATAATGGCATGAATAATTCTAGCTGTTAAAAATGGTAAATAATTAATTTTTGTATCACTCAAGATACTGATTACCTGCATATGCACACTTAAACCACCAAATGATATAATCATAGTTGAAAGAATGCATTTAAGTTTTAATGGAATTTCTTCTAGACTTACATATTTTAACCCTTGTGTCATTTCAACAAATCCATTCAAAATACTCTGATGAAAACTATTTAAATTTATATTATTATCAATTATAGTAGTAATAACTAAAAACATTGTAATAATTCCTAATATTAATATTAATGTATTGATACTGTTTAATAGGGCTGTAGTAATTATTTCTCCGAATTTTTTGTTACTTTTAACCCGATTATTACTAATTTCGGTTAAAACTTTTTTTATTGATATGTTTTTGTTTTCTTCTTTTGATGGATAATAATTTCTAAATATAATTCCTATAATAAAATTTCCTAAGTAATGACATATTAGAATTAAGAGACCAACTTCTTTATTATTTAAAAATAATAAAGATATTGTTCCCAGTATAAAAAGAGGGTTAGAAAAGTGAGTAAACATTAAAAGTTTTGTTGCTTCATTTTGATTAATTAAATTTTTATTATATAATTCTTTAATGTATTTAGCGCTACTTGGAAACCCAGATATTAAACTCATTATTAGAGCAAATGCACCTACACCTTTTACCCTGAATACTTTATTCATAAATGGTTTAAAAATTTCTCCAACTAATTCAATAAATCCATAATTGATTAGTAATTCAGATAAAACAAAAAAAGGAAATAAGGATGGAAAAACATTTTCTTTCCAAATATTAAATGAAAATGATACTGCATTTAAAATTGATTCCGATTCTGTTAATATTTCGAAAACTACAAATAATAAAATAGTTAAAATTAAAACAGTAGTTAATATTTTTTTCATAAAATGTCCTCCCATGTATATTCTTAAAATAGAAAGGAAATGACTATGGTTAATAAATTATATGATAAATATTTAAAAACTTTTTTAAAAAAGAATAAATTAATTATATTTTTGATTATACTGACAATAATCTTTACAATAAAATTACCTTATACAATAGATACACCTGGTGGTTATATTAATGCTACTAAAAGAATAAGTTTAGATGGGGCTTATGATTCAGAAGGATCATTCAATATGGCATATGTAAGTGAGATTGATGCTACAATTCCAACATTACTTGTTGCCTTTTTAAATCCAAGTTGGGATATTTCAAAAAATGAAGATATATTACTTGAAAATGAAACAATAGATGACCTTCTGTTTAGAAATAAACTTGCGTTAAAAGAAGCAAATAATAATGCGATTATGGTTGCTTATAAAGAATCAGGTCATGAATATAATGTTAAAAAGCAAGATTTTTATGTTGTATATTTAGATAAAGACTCTAAAAGCAATTTAAAAGTAGGAGATAAAATTGTTGAAGTTGATCAAAAAAAAATAACTTCAAAAGAGGAAATAAGTAAAATCATTTCTGAAAAAAGTATTGAAGATGAAATTGAGTTTAAGGTTATAAATGATAATAAGGAGCACAAAAGAACTGCTACTGTTTCTAACATAAATGATTCTAAAGCAATCGGAATTGTTGTATATGAGATATTAGAATTAGAAACTGATCCTAAAATAACTATTAAAACTAATAATTCAGAATCAGGACCATCTGGAGGATTAATGACATCACTTGCTATATATAATGCATTAACAAGTGAGGATATTACTAATGGACATATTATAGTTGGTACCGGAACTATAGATTCAGATGGAAATGTTGGTAGTGTTGGTGGTGTAAAATATAAATTAGCCGGCGCTATTAAAAATAAAGCAAAAATATTTATTGTACCAAATGGTGAAAATTATAAAGAGGCAATAGAACTAAAAGAAAAAAATAATTATGATATTGAAATTGTTGGTGTATCAACATTTAAAGAGGCAGTAGATTATCTAAAAAATTATGATTAAGTAATTAAGAAAAAATAAATATAAAATTTTTAAGAGTTCATTAATTTGAACCTTTTTTTGTATTAAAAAAAGGATTTAAAACTTTTATTTGGTATATTATAAATAGGACCGAATAGAAAGGAGAATTAAATTGACAATAAGCCAAAAAATAGTATAATTAACATGAAATTAAATTACAATTTAACAAATGATTTTTTATTTAAATTAATATTTAGTAATGAGGAGTATTTAAAATATCTACTCCAAGTATTTTTTAATTATGAAACTGTTAATATAAAGTATTTAAATAGAGAATTATTAAAATATAATTTTAATGAAAAGGCAGGAATAGTAGATTTATTAATTGATGCAGATGGAGAGATAATTCATTTAGAATTACAAAATCTAAATAGATATAATTTAGAAGATAGAGTAGAATTTTATTCATCAAAATTAATAGGATCCTATGCATTAGAAAAAGGTAATGATTATAAACAATTAAAACCAGTAAGAACATTCATAATAATTAATTATCCATATAAATTAAAAACAATAAAAAATATAGTAAAATTAAAAATATTAAGTACAAATTATATTTTTAATAATAAAAAAGAGTATAAGATATTAAATTTATATGAAATAGATAAGAATAAATTAGATAATTATAATGAATTATATAAATTATTTAAAATTAATGATTTTGATATATTAGATAGAGAAATAAAAGAAAAATTACCAAGACAAATATTAGAAGATATGAAAAAATTCAATTTAAATAAGGAGGATAGAAAAAATATGGAAGATATTGTAGAATTAATGAGAAATGAGAAAGAAGATTATGGAGCAGCATATGAATGTGGAGTTATGGATGGAGAAAAACGAGGAGAAGCACGCGGTGAGAAACGTGGAGAAAAAAGAGGCAGAAAAATTGGAATTAGTGAAGGTATTGTTAAAGTTGCAAAGTCAATGTATCGTGAAAATATAGATATAAATATAATATCAAAAGTAACTGGTCTTACCAAGGATCAACTTATTTCTCTAAGATAAAAGTTCAAATGAACTTTTTTTGTCGATAAAAAATCATTCTATAAAAAAATTTTTTATATATAGTTATTATGGGAGGAATAACTATGATAAAAAATATGGAAGGATTAACAGAAGAACAAGTATTAGAAAGTAGAAAAAAATATGGTAATAATTCTATAACTACATTAAAAAAAGAAACATTTTTCAGTTTATTAATAGAATCATTTAGTGATCCTATGATTAAAATATTATTAATTGCTTTAGGCATAAAAACAATATTTCTAATAAAAGACTTTGATTGGTATGAAACAATAGGGATTGTAATTGCCATATTTATAGCGTCATTTATTTCTTCAATATCAGAGTATGGAAGTCAAAAAGCATTTGATAGATTACAAAATGAAGCATCAAAAATTAAATGCAAAGTTAAAAGAAATGGAAAAATAAAAGAAATAAATATAGATGAGGTAGTAAAGGATGATATTGTAATATTACAATCAGGTGATAGAATTCCAAGCGATGGAGTAATTATTAAAGGTAATATTAGTGTAGATGAATCTTCCCTTAATGGTGAAGCAAAAGAACAATATAAAACTCCAATTGTAAACATAAATAATCCCACAAAACAAAACCAAATTTTTAGGGGAACAGTAGTATATAATGGTGAAGCAGTTATGTTAACAAATTTTGTTGGTGATAAGACCTTATATGGGACAATCGCAAAAGAATTACAGGAAAAACAACCAGATAGTCCTATGAAAATTCGTTTAAGAAAATTAGCAGAAATAATAAGTAAAATTGGTTATATATGTGCCTTTTTAGTTGCTTTATCTTATCTTTTTTCCGTAATTGTTATTCATAATAATTTTAATCTAACATTAATAAAAAATACTATAACAAATTTTCCATTGATGTCAGGATATTTATTATATGCATTAACACTTATGGTTACTGTAATTGTAGTAGCAGTTCCAGAAGGATTACCAATGATGATTACTTTAGTATTGTCATCAAATATGAAAAGAATGTTAAAAAACAACGTTTTAGTTAGAAAACTAGTAGGAATCGAAACAGCAGGAAGCCTAAATATTTTATTTACCGATAAAACAGGAACTTTAACAAAAGGAAAATTAGAAGTAGTAGGTATTTTATCTGGATCATTTAAAGAATATTATAGTAATATTGAACTAGAAAAAAATCCAAAATATTTTGATTTAGTAAAAACATCGATGCTTTATAATAATGCCAGTAATTATGATGAAATAGCAAAAAAAGTAGTAGGAGGAAATATAACAGATAGAGCATTACTTGAATTTATAAAAATGAAAAAATCAGAAAGTACAAAAATACTATCAACAATTCCTTTTGATAGTAAAAATAAATATTCTGTAACTGTAATAGATAATGGTAAAAAAATTAATTTAATAAAAGGTGCACCTGAGAAAATTATGCCTTATTGTAAATATTATTATAATGAATATGGTGAAAAAAAATTATTGTTAGATAAAAATAAATTAATAAATAAAGTAAATGAAATAACAAAAAGAGGTATAAGAGTTATCACACTAGCAACTGGAACATCACTTGAACCTACGAAATTTTATGATTTAATATTAGTAGGTTTTGTATATATAAAAGATGAGGTTAGAAAAGAAGCTATAGAAGGAATCAAATTAGTAAAAGATGCCCATATTCAAACAGTTATGATTACAGGTGATAATAAAGATACAGCATATTCTATCGGTAAGGAAGTTGGTTTAATAGATGAAAATTCGGTTATATTAACATCTACAGAGTTAAATAATAAAACCGATGAAGAAATAAAAAAAATATTACCAAATTTAAGAATTGTTGCGCGTGCCCTACCACAAGATAAAAGTAGATTAGTAAGAATTTCAGAAGAATTAGGGCTAGTAGTAGGTATGACTGGTGATGGAGTAAATGATGCACCAGCATTAAAAAAAGCTGATGTAGGATTTGCGATGGGAAGTGGGACAGAGGTAGCAAAAGAAGCAAGTGATATTGTAATTTTAGATGATAATTTCAAATCTATAACATCTGCAATATTATTTGGAAGAACTATTTTTAAAAGTATAAGAAAATTTATAATATTTCAACTTACTGTAAATCTATGTGCAGTATCATTATCGATAATAGGACCATTTATTGGAGTAGAAACACCAGTAACTGTTATTCAGATGCTTTGGATAAATATGGTAATGGATACGCTAGCAGGTTTAGCGTTTTCGTTCGAACCACCACTTTTAGAATATATGAATGAACTACCTAAAAAAAAGGACGAGCATATTATTAATAGATATATGACAGGTGAAATTTTATTTACAGGACTTTATTCATCTTTATTATGCGTATTATTTTTAAAGTTACCATTCATAAAAAACTTTTTTAGGTCTGATAATAATAATTTGTATTTAATGACTGCTTTCTTTGGCTTATTTATATTTATGACGATTTTTAATAGTTTTAATGCAAGAACAAATAGAATAAATATTTTAGCAAATATTTTTAAAAATAGAGTTTTTGTATTAATAATTCTATTTATATTAACAGTTCAAATAATTTTAATATATTATGGTGGTGATTTATTTAGAACCGCAGGTCTTACTTATACAGAATTTTTAATTATGTTTTTATTATCAGCAACAGTAATACCTGTTGATTGGATAAGAAAATTATTTCTTAGAAAAAAAGGATTAATAGGTGGTGTTTAAAAATTAACAATTTCTTGTTAATTTTTTTATATATGTTTTGACAAATACAATTATAAGTGCCATAATAATAACTCTAAAGGAGTCTTTTATGTATAAAATAGATATAATAAATAAAATAGATTATAAAACACTAAAATTTTTTGAAAAAATAATAAATGCAGTTGGTTTTGGAACATTGTTTTATGCTCAATCATTAGATGAGTATCATAAAAAATTACTCAGTTATTTTTCAATCGCGTTCTTTGTTTATGGAATATTTTTGTTTAGAAAAAAAGAATTAACAAGAGATTTTTGTGAAGTAAAAATGGAATATCAAGAAATTATTAAGAATTATAATAAAATGAATAAAACATTTGATTTTGATGATCCAATAGAAATATATACAATGTACAATCATGTATTATATAATGGCTATTTATCATTAAATAAAAAATTTGAATATTGTAATAAAGATAATGATATAAACTCTAAGTTGGGAATTAATATTATTACGGGGCAGGGTGTTTGCAGACATATATCATCACTATTAACAGATATTTTAATTGATTATGGTATTGAAGCAAGTAGCTTAGTTGTGTATATAAATAAAGAAAATGAAATATCATTAAAGGATAAAAAATTTTTAGAAATACTAAAGATACTACCAAATTATATCCAAGAAAAACAAGCTGAAATGTATGGTAATCACGCAATTTCATGTGCATTTAAAGATGATAAAAGTTATTATTTGGATTCAACTAATAAATTTACAGGAAGAATTAACGATAATAAAATAATAGTTTGTGATGATTATAAATTTATTCCTAAATTAAATATGACAAAATTTATTAATGAGAAAATGCAATATTTGAAATTAAAACAGCGATTAATAGATTCTTACCCAAGTATTTCTAAAGAAGAAGAAAAAATTCTAATAGATAAAACAATAAATATTTGCGATGATAATAGAGATATATTTGAAAAATTTTATAATGAAAATAAAGAAATATACCAAGAAATAAATGCTAAAGTTTTAAAATTAAAAAAACTAAGATAAAAATTAATGTAGTAATTTAAGTTTAAAATAAAATATACTTGTTTATATTTTATATTTTATATTTTATATTATAATGTATAATTATGATAGTTATAGTAAGGAGGATTATATGCAAGAAGAATTAAATAATTTAATCTATACTATAGAAAAATATAATGAAGTAATAGAAGATTCTAACCTAAAATTAAATAATTTAAAAGAATTATATAAACATAATTATGATGCAATGTTAGAGGAAAAATTTAGATTAGAAAATGAAATTAATTCAATAGAAAAAGCAAAACTAAATCCTTATTTTGCTAGAATTGATTTTAAAAGTGAAACAAATTTTGATAAATGTTATATTGGAAAAAAAGGAGTTTCTGACTATGATAATAATGTTATAACAGTAGATTGGCGTGCTCCTATATCATCTTTATATTATGACTCAAATATAGGAGAATGTGAATATAAAACCCCTGAAGGAATTATAAAAGGAAATTTACTTTTAAAAAGGCAATATTCAATAGACAATAGCACCCTAATCAGTTTTAACGATATTGATACAGTTAGCAATGATGAATTGTTAAAACCATATTTAAGTGTATCAGCAGATAATAGACTAAAAAATATTGTATCAACTATACAAAGTGAACAAAATAAAATAATAAGAGATTCAATGGGAAAAAACTTGATTATTCAAGGGGTAGCAGGATCTGGAAAAACTACAGTTGCACTGCACAGAATCGCTTATTTAGTTTACAATAACAGAGATTTATTTAAACCTAGTGATTATATGGTAATAGGTCCGAACAAGTTTTTTGTCAGTTATATATCAAGTATTTTACCAGATTTAGATGTAAACGGAGTAGTTCAAAATACGCTGGATGAATTATTTTTAAATTATATAAAAGAAGACTTTAAAATAAATAATTCATTAGATATTATTAAAGAAAAAGATGAATTTTCATATTATAAGGTTTCTATGAATATGCAAAAAAATATAGATGAGTATTTTGAAAATTTAGAAGTTTTGCCAACAAATGATTTTATAATAGAAGGAATAACAGTACTTCAAAAAAGTTTTATTCAATCAATCTATAATGAAATAAATAAAAATATTTTTAAAAGTATTAAATCAAGAATTAATAGATTAATTTTATTATTAGAAAAATATATAAATGAAAATATTTTTGTTATATCACAAAAATTTTTAAAAGTTGAAATAAGTCAAAAAAATATTGAAAATTTTAAAAATAATATAAATAATTATTTAAAAAAATATTTCAATATTTTAAATAAAAAGCCAAAAACCATATATATTGATATATTAAAAAATTTAAACCTTAATTATAATAATATTATAAAAAATAAAATCGATATTGAAGATATTCCATCATTGATGTATATAAAATATAAATTATCAGGTAGTAGTGAATTTGATAATTATAGACATATAGTAATAGATGAGGCTCAGGACTATGGAGAGTTTACTTTTTTTGTATTAAATGAAATATTTAAAAATTCAAGTTTCAGTATATATGGTGATTTAGCTCAAAGTTTATATTCTTATAGAAGTATAGATAATTGGGAATGTTTGAAGAAAATATTTAATAATTTTGAAATTTCAAAACTAAACAAAAGTTATCGTACAACAATAGAAATAATGAATGAGGCAAATAAAATAAATGATTTGTTAAAATTAGATAAAGCAATACCTGTTATAAGACATGGTGAGGAAGTACAATATACAAGCGAAAGTATTATTAACTTAATTGGAAAGTTAAAACCAAAATATAAGACAATAGCAATTATTACAAAAACGCAAAATGAAGCAGATAATTTATATCGTGAATTAAAAAATGAAATAGATATAAACTTAATTAATTCAAATAATTTAAATTATAATAGTAATATTAATATATTTCCAAGTTATTTATCAAAAGGATTAGAATTTGATTCAGTTATAATTGTTGATAAAAATAATTTTAAAAAAAATAGCGTTCTTGATATGAAACTTTTGTATGTTTCAATGACAAGAGCACTTCATAAACTAGTAATAACAGTATAAAATTTTTGGCGAAAATAAAGAGTTTATGAGATTTTTAATAAAAAATTTAAGACTCTTTTTTATTCCAACATATAATGTGTATGTTTTAAAAGATTTGTATCTTTTATATTAAAAGATATAGATTTTTTTTATATAAATTTTTTACATCAATTGTAACACAACAAGAAAAAAATAAAATTTAAAATGCCAAAAAAAAATTACCAATTATATGATATAATTAACGAAGGAGATGATATATATATTTATGAAAAAAATAACTTACGTTACTGGAAATTGGTCTAAAATAATGAGTGCTAAAAACATATTAGAACCACTTGGAATTGAAGTTGATAACGTAAAAATGGAAACAACAGAAATTCAAGCTGATACTGTGGAAGAAGTTGCAATGCACTCTGCTAAAGAAGCAAGCGACAAATTAAAATGTGCGGTATTGAAAAACGATACAGGATTGTACGTAGAAGCATTAGGTGGTTTTCCAGGACCATATACACATTATGTAGATGAAAGACTTGGCGAAGACGGACTATTAAAACTTCTTGAGGGAGTTGATAATAGAAATGCTTGTTTTATGGAAGCATTTGCATATTGTGAATACGGAAAAGATCCTATTGTATTTAAGTCTATTACTAAAGGAAAAATAGCAAAAGAAAAATCTGGAACATATGGTTGGAGTTGGGATTTCATTTTTATACCAGATGGATATGATAAAACAATGGGAAATTTTCCGGATGAAGAAAGGTGTTACGTTTGGAATACCGATGCTTATACAGAATTAGCTAATTACTTGAAAAACAAGGAAGATTAATAAAATGAAATATATAGGTTATCATTTTAGGTTTAAAAAGTAATTGGCAATATTTATCACAATACAAATTTATTACTAAGTTCTGGCAGAAATTGTTTAAAATATATTATTAACAAAAGAAATAATTAAAATGTATCATGAAGAAGAATGATTGAGCAAAATAGGATAAGTGTAAATGGAAAAAAAGAAAATGATATTAATTACAATAAAAGATTTTAATAATTGCAAATTAATTGTTCAAAAAGGCAAAAAACAATTTAGAAAAATTATTTTGATTAAATAATAAGTTATACAATATAATCATTATATATTTTTTTGATGAGAGATACTAGTGAATAAGCTAGTATTTTTTATGTCAAAGATATATATATTAAAAAATTTATTTTGATTTATAATAGAACCAATATTTATGTTAGTGTATATTTGACATTTAATTGGTTTTATGTTAATATATGTCCTCAAAAGGGGAAATAATATGAATATATATGAAGAATTATTAAAAAATATAAAATTTGAACATGAAAATGAACAACCTTGTATGAAACCATATAAATATAGCGATAAACTTCTAAAAAAAGTAAAAAAAGCCTTAGATGACATTGACACTAATAGAAATCATTCTTGGGCTGTCGAAATGTTTGATAGAAATATAAATAATATGGATAAAATTGCGATATTTTATCGAGGAAACAAAATATCTTATAAACAAATGTTTGAGAATGCTTTTAAATATGCAAAATCTTTAAAACAACTTGGATTTAAAAAGAACAGTGAAATTCCTATGTGTATTACTAATACACCAGAATTTGTTTATTTATTTTTAGCAACAAGTTTTATAGGTGCTAAGGCACATGTGATTGGAGATTGGTTTAATAAAGATTATTTGATTGATATATTAAATAAAACAGAAAGTAAAGTTTTGTTTATTGATGATATATCATATGATTTAATTAAGAACTCAATAGATTCAAGTAATATAGAAAAAATTGTTTGTTTTTCTTTAACCAACTCTTTCATAACTGATAAAAATGGCAATAAGTTTAACCCATACGAGGAAATTGATTCAAAATTCCATAATATAAAAAATAATGTGGATATAATCAAAAGTAATTCAATAAAAGAAGTATATGATAATGTTGAATTTATAAATTTTGGTAATTTTTATAATGATAAAGTAATAGAAAATGTTGATTTAAACGATGTTTGCTCTATTACATATACAAGTGGAACAACTACTCCAGGCCATCCTAAGGGAGTTATGCAGTCAAATCGAAGTTACATAACATTATCAAGGTTTAAGGAATATGATGTTTCAGGCATGCCAACAATGAGAAATATGTCAATTTTATCTCATATACCAACATATACTCATATGGAATTATCTTGCGCTATATCAGATACATTATATTGTGGTTGTGAACTTTCATTAGAACCATTTTATGATAAAGATTTTTTTCCCTACTCTTTACTAATAAATAAACCAAATTTTGTACCAGCAAGTACTGGATTTTGGGGTAATCTATGTAAATTACTTAACTTTAATGAAAATTGGAAAAATATTAATATGCCTTATCTAATGATTCCATGTGTAACTGGTGAGGGATGCTCTCAAGGAGAAGAAAAATTTTTCAACTTAACTGCAAGAAAACATAAATTTGGTGTAGAAAAATTACCATTTCCTTTATCACCAGTAACGTTTTCAATAGGTGGCGGTACAACAGAAAGTAGCGGAATATTTGTTACATTATATAAATCATTGCAGGAGAAAAAATTGAATTATCTAATAAAAAAAGAATCGTTAGGTTTAACTCCTCATAAATTTGCAGAAGTAGAAGTATTAGATGAAAATGGAAATTACTGCAAAATTAATGAACCAGGTCTTTTAGTTGCTAACAATCCTTGTGAAATGATAGGATATACAGAAGAGTCTTTGAATAGATATACCCATATAATTGATTCGTCAAATCATAAATGGTTAAAATTAGGTACTTACGCATATAAAGATAAAACTGGAAGAATAAAAATGAAGGGAAGAATGGGAAATGATATATATCTATCAAATGGCATAAAAATACCATACTATTATATAGAAGATGAAATTTTATTAGACACAAAAAACATAATGTCTTGCTCAGTTGTTTCAAATAATGATAGGCTAATATGTCATATTGAATTTCAACCATATAAACAAAAATCGGATGAAGAAATTATTAAAGCTATGGTAAATAGAATTGATTGTAATTTTCCTGATGAGGTAAAAGATATGCTTTATTTTAGAATTAGGAATAATATAGAATCTTTTCCATTAGATCCAAGTGGTAAAAGAAGTTTAAGTACATTGACTAGAATAGGTATTGATGACAAAACGATATCTTTTAGAGAACTTAATCGTAAATATATGGAAAATAATACAAAAACTTTAAAGAAGATATATTAAATTTCTTCTTTTTTTTTGAACGTTGTGTTAAAATTATAATAGAGGTGTTACTTATATGGGAAAGTTTTTTTACTTTATTTTATGTGGAGTAATTTTTTCAATTGTCTTAAATATTTTATATTTTTCAAAAAAACATATAACAACAGGTGAAACAAAAGTTTTCTCAATATTATTATTGGTTAACTTAATAAGTTTGTTAAATGAATTGGCATGTTCATATATTGGATATAGTTTTTATGAAAATTCTTTATTATCACATGTTGTAACAAAAACATATTTGATTTGTTTAATGACATTTTTACTATATATGACATTATATATATATGTTATCTGTTACGTTGATAACAAAAATAATAATAAAAAACATTATAGAACGTTAAAGGTAATATCATATTTCATTTGGTTTGTATGCATTTTAATAGTTATTATATTACCAATAACAACTGGTAGAGGATATGCAGTTGGTTTAGCTGTAAATTGGTTATATATTTGTTCAACAGTCGTTATGACAGAATGGTTTATTCCATTCATAAAAAATTTTAAATATATTGATAAGAAAAAAATTTCACCAATAATTTTATTTGTAATATTTATGTCTATAATTGCCTTTATTCAAAAAGCTTACCCAGATGTTACAATAGTTACCGTAATGGAATTCCTTATAATTTTTATTATGTATCACACAATAGAAAACCCAGATATGAAAATGTTAAATGAAATGACATTAGCTCGTAATCAAGCAGAAAAAGCAAATAGAGCAAAAAGTGACTTTTTAAGTAGTATGAGTCACGAAATAAGAACACCACTTAATGCTATAGTAGGATTATCAGAAGATATTGTAACATATAAAGACAAAGTACCAAAAGAAGTAGTAGAAGATTCAGAAGATATATTAAATGCATCACATACATTACTAGAAATAGTAGGTAATATTCTAGATATAAATAAGATAGAATCAGATAAAATGGAAATAGTAGAAAGTCCATATAATTTTAAAGAGACATTAGTAAATATGTGTAGAGTAACAACAACACGTATAGGAGAAAAACCAATAGATTTTAAATTAAATATTGCGGAAGATATACCATATGAACTTATAGGAGATAAAGTACACGTAAAAGAAATAATAAATAATATTTTAACGAATGCGATAAAATATACTGAAAAAGGAGAAATAACTTTAACGGTAAAATGTGTAAATAATTTAGAAAAAAATAAAACAAATTTAATAATAAGTTGTAAAGATACTGGACGTGGAATAAAAGCAGAAAATATAAGTAAATTATTTACAAAATTTGAAAGATTAGATATAGAAAAAAATACAACAACAGAAGGAACAGGCTTAGGATTAGCTATAACAAAATCATTAGTAGATATGATGGGTGGAACAATTAATGTTCAAAGTCAATTTGGAACAGGATCAATGTTTGTAATTAACCTACCACAAAAAATAAGTAAAATATCTTCTCCACTTAGCGAAGAGGAATTAATGAATACAGCTTCTTCTTTATATCAGAATAAAACAGATAATATTAAGTTAGAAAAACAAGAACAAAATTATGGACATAAAAAAATATTA
>CAJLIR010000011.1 GCA_905206805.1 uncultured Caryophanales bacterium
TTTCCTTGTTCATCTACTTTAAATACTGGTATTCTTGTTGTTACTTCTGTTTTTGTTTCTTTTTCATTGCCTACATTTGTTGTTACTCCTGTTATGAATTTTCTTAATGCTAAGTCAAATTCTTGTATTAATACTTTTTCAAAATCATCATCATCTTGTTGTCCTGGAATATATGGTATTTTTTCTGTTATTTTATCATCTTGATATTTTGGTAATTCTGAATCTGTTGGTAATATAACATTTCCTACTTCAGAATCTCTATCCACAACATCTCTTCCATTTTCGCCAATATACTTGCTTATTTCTGCAATATTAGTTAATTTTAATTCAGCTGGTGTATTGTCCTTAACTCTACATTTGATTTTTAATTCTTTATAATCTAATTTTCCTGAATCCTTATCAAATGCTTTTATTAAATTACCCTTTTCATCATTTGCTCTTGATAAATATGTTGTTTTAACTGTTCTTAATGAAGTATCTTTTTCATCTAACAACCATCCATAACTACTATTAAATTCATCATTTACAAATTCTAAGTATTCTGGTAAGTGGTCTGTTACTTCTTCTGCATATCCTGCTATTTCTGCTTCATTATACACTCTTATTGTATATACTACTGTATCTCCTGCATATAAGCTAATAGGATCTTTTGTATGATTATATTTAGCTGTTGTGTCTACTCCTGTTTTTAATTCTTCTGTATCTTCTTCTGGTATTCTATTTGTTATATCTTGAACCTTTTCGTTTTCTTTTCCTTCATTTGTTGTTATCTTTGTTATAAATTTTCTTAAAGCTAAATCAAATTGCTCATTTTTTATTGTTACTTCTAGTTTATTTTCTGAACTTGTTTGTTTTACTAAACTATTTTCTTCAACTATACTTGCACTTTCTAATACATATCTTGTATTTATTCCATCTTCTAATTTCTTTGTTGTCACTTTTATTTGTATTGGTTTTTCTAATTTTACATATCTTTCTGGTGCTTGTGTTTCTTCTATCTTTAGTATGTAACTTTCTGGTTTTTCAATACGTATATTATTTATTACAATTCTTCCATTTGTTACATCTATTTCTTTTGTTGGTATAATAACATTTTTTGAATTTACATCTTCGTTTGCTTCATATAATTCAGATTCTTTTCCATCTCTTAATACTGTAATCTTAACTTTTGCTCCATCTAGATTAATTCCTTCTAAATCCGTTTTATTTATTACTAAATCATATGATCCTTTTATTCTTTCATTATCTATACCAAATTGTATTATTTGTATATTGCTTGCATCATCTTTTATTATTTTAGTGTTCTCTTTATTTACATACAAGTTATTATAACTAATATCTGTTACTTCATATTTTCCATCAACGATTTCAACTTTTACCTTTATTTCTATATCGTCTCTTCCCAAATATCCGTCTTTTGTTTTTTCACGTAATATAAATGTATATGTTTGTGCTTTTTCAAATAATATATCATCTATTTTTATTACACCATCTTCGCCATTTATATTTTTAGTTGTTAGTCCTTTTAGATTCTTTGCTTGCATTGTATTTGCATCTTTTAATGTTACTTCATTATTTTGTTCATCCTTTACTGTAACATCAAATGTTACACCATTCATTGCTTCTTTTGTATCTTTATCTTGTTTTAATATTGATAAACTATATTTTTGTGGATCTAATACTGTTAATGTAACCATACTTGTATTCTCTACTTTTGCTGATGTATTTATAGATATAAAATCATCAATATTTGTATTATCAAAGTCTATTTTACTTCCATCTGCTTTATATAAGTAGTATGTATTATCCGCTTTATTTCCATTTTCATCTACTGTATAAATATTTCCATCTGCAGATACATATAATCTAAATTTTACATAATTATCAGAAAGAATATTTATTATATCTTTTCCTGGTGTATCTTTTTCTTTTACAATGTATTCATATATACCTTCCTTAATAGGTGATTCATCTAATACAATATTTCCTTGTGAATCTGTAACTAGTTCTTTTGTTCCACTAATCTGACTTGTTACTTCAAATTTTGTGTTTTTTAAGTTGACTTTATTATTTCCAAATATCTTTTTATTAATTTTTATCTTAACTTTAGTTGGATTTTGAATTAACACTTTAATACGAGGACTTTCACCTGTAGTATCTACTGTTACTGTTACATAATTGTAATATTCTTCTGGTGCTTTTGTTCCGTCATCTTTTCTAAGTTCGAAGTTTCTTCCATTATCATAATTGTTTAGTGTAACATTTCCTTCATTATCTACTACTGCTTTTACATATATTGCATACTCATTAAATAAATTAACATATCCGTCTGAAGCTGCTTTTGTTTCAACTATTTTATACTCATATTCTTTTCCTATTTTTGCATTTTGTTCACCAAATAATATATTTCCATTTTCTGTTGTTGTTCCATATATCATTCCAGAATCTGTAATTACTGTAACACCTTCTTTGTTTACAACATATTTATATTTACCACTTTGTTCATCTAAAACTGGACTATATATTTCAAAATCTGTATCTTTTAAAGCTTTTCCATCTTTCGAAGTATCTACTTTTTCAATATCAAATTCATATTCCATTGGATTTAATATTGAAACATTTATTACAGGAACATTATCAGTATCTACTGTTGACTCTACTTTGATGTAATTATAAATGTCATCATAGCTTGCTACTTCCCATGGTTTTGGATTTTCATTGTAATGTTCATATACTTTACTATATAAAATAGATGCATATTGACTTGTTTGGCCATCTGCTTCTTTCTTATCTAATATTGTTGCTCCAACAGATAAATATCTATGATTTTTTTCAAATATATTTATATGGTTTTTAGCAGTAGATTTTTCACTTATAGTAAAGTTAATATTATCTCCTATATTTGCAATATTATCTACTGTATAATAACTGCTACCATTGCTTATTACTTCTTTTCCATTAACAATTATGCTTGTTCCTTTAAGTTCTGTTGTTCCATCTGCTTCATATTTTGTTAATTTTAATCTATATATTGTTGGATTTTTTAAAACAATATTTAATACAGTATCGTTTCCTTCTTTAACGAATTTAACTTCTGAAATGTATTTTTTCAAATTTTCAAGTTCTGTTTGCTCTATTTCTTGATCTGTATCTTTATATTTTATAGTATAGCTATCAACATTCATTTCTATGCTGTTGTTCATACTAACTTTTACTTCAATATATTTATCTGTTCCAAATATATTATAATATGGTGTAAATGTTCCATCTTCTTCTATTTGCCATGTTTGACTTTTACCTGGTGCAATTGATATATAATCTTCTGATATTTTACTTGATTCTTCTTTTTGATTATCTTCATTTAATACACATTTAACTTTATCATCAATTTTAGCTACAACTTTTGCTGTTTTTATTGGATTACCTTTTGTATCTGTTTTGTTTAATCTTACTTTATAGCCTGGTGCATTTTTTATTGTTATTATTACCTTATCTCTAGTTTCATTTGTTGTAACATCTATAAAGTCTCCATAATTTTCTTTAAAAGCTTCTGTTACTTCTGGATTTGCAGGTTTTGTAACATCATATACTTTATAATTTGTACTTGCTATTTTAGCATCATCATCTGTTGTAACATCTAATTCTATTGCATAATTTTTAAATAATTCTGCATATTCAGATTTAGTTGATTTTTCTTGTATCATGTATACATATGTTAAATTTGTAAATGCTGGTACTACATCATTAACTTGTCCGTCTAACAAAATGTCATTAATAACTTGCCCATTGAAAAAGTCTTCTGTTCCATTTGGTACATTGGTTGTTTTGTTTTCTACATTATGTACATTTACCCTTTGAATTATAAAGCTAGCACCATTTAAATTTCCATTACTATCTTCTTCTGCTGTTACTTTTTCATCTTTAAAGTTTTTCTTTACTAATTCAAATTCTAAAGGTTTTGAATCATTTGGTAAATATATTTGTATTATTGGTATTGACTTTTCGTTATCATATTTAAATGTCAGTCCATCTTTTTGTTCTTCATTATTATTTTCATTAAAATATTTTAAATTAATATTTTCTTTTAATAGTTTTCCATCATCTGTAAATTTTGCAGCCAATTCTACTTTTCCTAATAATTTATCATATCCCTTTGGTGCGGTTTCTTCTTTAATTGTATATGTATGTGTATGTGATGGATCAATTGTAGTTTTAGCTGTATTTTCATCATCATTATCTGGAATATTTAATATTCCTTCTTTAGTAGAATGCTCTGCCTCAGCAATTCCTTCTCCTTGTTCATTATCTGTAGTCATACTAACACTAAATGTTGCTTCATTGTTTTTTATAATATTTCCTTTGTTATCTACTTTAATTACTTGTACACTATAATAATTCTTTGGCATATTAGCTATAAATAAGTTTACGTGATTATTCTCAGCTATTTTTAAATCAATTAAATTTTTTAATATATTTTTTTGTTCTTCTGTTAAATTTGCATCTGCAAAGCTCCAATTGCTTCCTTCATTTGATTCATCTTTTATTTTTCCATTTTCGTCAGTTCTTATTGTCACTTTTATTGGTATATTAACTAAAGAATCATAAAACTCATCAGATACACTAGTTTCTGTTACTTTATATACATAAGTTGAATTTGCTTTAGCTTCTATTTCTTCAAAAAAAGTTTGTGCATCATTTAAAGTACCATTAAATATCTCTTTATCTTGTCCATCTTCTATTTTAAACGTTGCTGTACCATTAAATTTTTCTGCTTTTTCTAAATCTGTGTTGTTACTTGCATAATTCTTTTTATATAATGTAAAATCAAATTTTACACTGTTTGCTATATATAATATTATATTATTATCTGTATCTGGATCTGATATCGTTGTATATTTTTCATATGTATTACTATATTGTTCCCATGTGTTACTTCCAACTTTTTTTACATTTGTTATACTACTGCTTACTTTACCATTTTCATCTATAGAAAGTTTTACTCTAACTCCTGAAATTACATTTGTATAGTTTTTAGGAATTGTTGTTTCTTCTAATTCATAATAATAAGATTTTCCAATTTCACCTTTATCTATGTTTGCAACTAGTTGATTAGTTCCATCTGTTGTTATTGGTGTTAAATCATTTACTTTATTTCCATTTGCATCAATTTCTTTTACACTAAATATTGCATTTTTTACTGGAGTATTTTTATCATCTAATTGATGTTTAAATAATTTTAATTTCATTGGAATTACATCTTTTGGATTTTCTATTACTAATGAAACTGTTCTTGTTGCTTCATCTACAGTTGGTTTTCCTACATACTTCATCATTTCTGCTTTTTGTTCATCTGTAGCATCTCCATTTAATTCAACACTTGTTTCAGATATATTTCCATTCTTTATTTTTACTTTTAATCTTACTTTAACATTTCCAAATACATTTTTAAATCCTGAAGCTGGCTCATTTTCTAAAATGTCATAATAATATGTATAACCTTCTTCTATATTCTCTTCTGTGTATTTGTATTTAGCTTCATCATTTCCAACATTAGCATTTTCTAATGTACCGCTAAATATTTCCGCATCTGATGTTTCTGCATCTCCTTTTTCATTTAAAACTGTTTTTGATATTTGCAAGTTTGTATTTTTCAAAAATTCTTCATTATTTTCTGAAGATACTTTTTGTATTGATAAATTAATTGGTTCTATCTTTGGATCTTTTATTTCTACTAGTAATTGATCTGATGTAAATTTAACTCTTAAACCATCTATTATATTGCTTGTCGCTACTGTATCTTTTGTTAGATTTATTGTTTCTGCTATTACTCCACCAGTAGTATGAATAATTTCTGCTTTAACATCTTCTACAATATATTTATGAGTATCATTATAATACCTCTCTATACCTTTTTTTACTGTAAGCTTTAGGTTGAAGGTATTAAACTTTTGATTTTTAATATATCCTTTTGGTGCTTCTATTTCTGTTATTTCATATACATCATCTGTTGTATCTGTTATTGTATATTTTTCTGTTACTATTTTATTTTCCTCTGTAATATAATTCTTACTAGCTCCATTTCTTTTAACATTAACTATTGCACCTCCAATAGCATCTGAAGTATCTGCAAAATCTGTTGTAGAATCCATTGATTTCTTTAACAATCCCAGTGAATACTCACCATCTAATTTTTTATCTATAGCTGTAACTGTTATTGTATTATCACTTGTGTCTATAGCCCAATTGTAGTCTTTATATATTTTATAATCTCCTGCTTTTATATCTTTTAAGTAAATATCTTGACCATTACTTATAGCTACCCAAACCTCTATTCTTTCTAACTTCCAAACATTATTATTATCTAACTTTTTACTTATCCTTAAACTTATGCGCTTATATATCGGCATGTCAAATCCTGTTGGTGGTTCTGTTTCTTCTATAAAAATCCAATCCTGAGAAGCACTATCAATATTAATATTAGAATTATTCTTTGTATCTAATGGATTATCCCAGTTTATTCTTGTTATTGAACCTTTGTTACTTTTTACATCTATATCTTTTCCATCTTCCCCATTTCTACGTAATTTTAATTTAAATTTTGCTGATAGAGATCTAGAATAATCGTTTAAGTCATCCTTTGTATTTACTACATCATCTGTTGATCTTTTTGATAAATTAATGTGATAGTTTCCAACTGGTTCTGAATACCCATCGTTAAATTCTGCAGAATGATTTTGTGGTGTTCTTGTTAATGTTGCAACTGGTTGACGGTTTCCATTTCTCCATATTTTTGCTGTTGTAGTATATGTTAATGCATTTAATCCTAACTTAACATTATAATGGATTCCCTTTTGAAAGCTATGTGAGAAAGTAATATAAAACTCCCCATCCCAACCATAATAATCAGAATATCCCTTAACTACTTTTTTTCCATTATTTACAATATCAAAATTTTTTATTGTAGTATTTTGTCCATTTTCTGTAAAAGTAATGTCAGTCATATTAAAATAGAAAAATTCATCACATTCATTGTTTAATTTAAATGGCCCTATCGTCCAATTATTTCCACTTACTTGAATCTTAGCATTGCTTTTATCTATAGAGACTTTAGTTTGTCCTTTTAAATCTTTTTGACCATATCCATATTGATTACTATCTGCTTTAACTATATAATTTGCCTCATTTACCAAAGCATTATATAGTTTATAGTTTGCTTGACTTTTTGGACAGTTTGTTCCATTAGTATAGTGCCAAAATGCATATTGCTCTGCTTCAAAAACCTTCCAATCTGTTTTATCATATGTATCATTTTGACCATAACGTTTAACTAATTTTTCTAATTTTGTTTGATAAAAAGTTCTTGAAGAATCATTTCCAAATGGTAAAATTATATTATCATATAATACATTAACATATGCATTACTACCATATGCACTACCATTATCATATAACTGATCTCTTCCTCCATATAAAGAAGCTCCCTTTTTCATACAAAAACCATTTCTATGGCTTCCCCCTATTACGATTTCACCAGTATCTTTTTCTATATAATTACCACCTTTAGTTTTTATACTTACACTTGCTAATACTGGATTCTCTTCACCTATACCTGTTGAAGTTGAACTTTTATTTTCCATTTTATTAGATACTATAGCTATTATTATCACTGAAACAATAGCTATTATTCCTAATATAGCGAATATAATCTTCTTATTACCTTTCTTCATAGTTTTCCTCTCCTTCTTTGTAAAATTATTTATATTTATGCTACAATATTTATTTTTTCTATTCAAGCCTTGAAAATTCTGCTTCTTTTAAAACATCTTAGAACTCTTTACGGAGCTTCACTTTACAAACTTTGTATTACATTTTTTAATTTTATGTTACATTTATGAAATATATATTTTAGCACCAATATTTCTACTTATTTTTTTGTAATATTTTTGTAACATTTAATATTTTATTCGAGTAAATATATTAAAATTTAGCCATTTTTATCTTTTATTTTGAAAAACTTGATAAACTTGCCCCGTCCCCTACATAAAAAAGAAGTAGTTTTTATCTACTTCTTTTTTTACTTACTTTATTTAATTATATATTTCTTTACTCCGTATATTCCTACTGCAATTACTGCAAGTACTGCTATATAAATTCCTAAGTACATTACTTTTTCTCCTGTTGTTACTGTTAGCATTACTGGTGCATCATCTATATCATCTTCTCCTGGTACTTTGTTGTTTGGTGTTGAGTCGATATCAGGTGTTCCATATTCATTATAATCTTTACTTATTTCTGCTACATTTATTTTTAATCCCATATTATCTTCTCTATTTATCCATGTTAATAATATTGTTACTTCTTTACTTTCTCCTGGTTGCATTATTTGTCCTGCTAATTGATCTGTTACTACTTTTCCATCTACTTCTTTCCATAATGGATTATCTGCTGCTACAAATTTTAATCCTTCTGGTATATAATCTGATATTTCTTCTACACTTCCTGCTATTTGTCCTTCATTTGTTACTCTTATTTGATATTCAAATTTTACTACTACATCTTTTATTTTACTCTTCTTCAAATCTACTTTTACTACTTCTTCTGGATCATCTTCTGCTTTATGTCCTGTTTCTGTTACTGTTTCTTTTCCATTTTCTGTTACTATCGCTTTTGTTACCCATTTTCTTAATGCTAAGTCAAAATATTGTACTTTTATTTTCTCGATGTCTTGATCATCTTCTCCTTCTATCCATTCATTTGGTGTTGAATCTTTATCTGTTACTTCATTTCCATCTTCATCACTATCATCTGAGATTTGCGCTTGGTTTATTATTATTCTATCAGAAGTGTTTGGTTCTGTTACTTTAAATGCTACTTTTACTTCTCTATAATCTGGTTCTGTTATTTTTCCTGCATCATATGCCTCTTTATCAAATGCTTTTAATAAGTTTTCTCCTTCTGTTTTTTCTTGTTCTTTTGATAAATAATCACTTGTTATATATTTTGCTTTTGTTACATCATCTGTTTCATTTCCTTCTTCATCTAACATTAGCCATCTATATTCTTTATTTAATTCATCATCTGGTAAGAATTCTAATCCATCTGGTATATCATCTTTTATCTCTTTTGCATATCCATTTACTGTTCCTTCATTGTAAACTCTAATTGTATATTCTACAACATTTTGGTTTGCTACTAATACTGGTTCTTTTGTATGTTCATATACATATTTTCCTTGTTCATCTACTTTAAATACTGGTATTCTTGTTGTTACTTCTGTTTTTGCTTCATTTTCATTTCCTACATTTGTTGTTACTCCTGTTATGAATTTTCTTAATGCTAAATCAAATTGTCTATTTTGTAATTTTATTGTTATTGTATTTGATGTTAAACTCCAAGTTACATATCCATCTGAAGATTCTTTTTCTGGTTTTACTTCTTCTGTGCCTACTAATAATTTAGTTTTTCCGAGTATCTATAGCATATCCATTGCTAGTTTCTTGTCCTACAACTGTTAATGCAATTTCTTGTAAATATTTTTCATATCCTTTTGGTGCTTCTGTTTCTACTATTTTATATGTATCAATTTGTCCATCTTTTTTGATTTCTTTCGCACTAGCAACTCTTAAGTATCCGTTGCTAGTTTCTGCATCTTCACCATTTATAGTAAATTTAGAAACTTCTTTTGAAATTATATGTCCTTGTTTATCTACTTTAACTAAGTTAACAGCATAGCTACCTACTTTTTGTGTATTCTTTATTAATACAGTAATCATTGTATTTGTTATTGTTACTTCTGAACCAGATACCCCTGTTTTTGTAACTGGTTTTAATTCATATCCTGTTTTTGCACTATTATCTTGACTTTCTGCTGTAAATGTAACATCTGCTCCTGCTATATATCCAGTTGGTGCTTTTGTTTCATGTATTTTTACTGTATAAACTTTTCCAGCAGATTCAATATTTAAATTTGATAAATTTATCAATCCATTAGAATCTGTTTTTTCTGTTTTTCCTGTAGCTGTTTTATATACTACTTTTCCTTCTTTATCTGTAATTGTAATTTCAAACTCTGCTCCTGCAAGCTTTGTTCCTTTATTATCTTCTTTTATTAATTGTAAATTAAATGCTCCTACTTTTTTAGTATTTTTTACTAACACTTTAATTAATGAATTTGTTATTGTCACTTCTGAACCAGATACATTTTTTGTATCAACTGGTTTTAATACATATCCTTCTGTAGTAGAAGCTATGCTCTCTGCTGTAAATTCAACATCTGCGCCTGCTATATATCCAGCTGGTGCTTTTTCTTCATGAATTTTCACTGTGAAAGTTTTTCCCTCATCTGCTATTTCTAATCCACTTATTAATAAAGATCCGTCACTTCCTGTTTTTTCTGTTCTTCCTTCACTTGTTTCATATACTTTGTTACCTTTTTCATCTATAATTGTAACTTTAAATTCTGCATCAGAAAGTTTTTTTCCTTCATTATCCTCTTTTATTAACTGTAGTGCAAAACTTCCCGTCTTAACTGGATCTTTAACAGCTGCAATTATAGTATTTCCTGAACTACTAACTCCTCCAAAATATTGGCTATCTGGTTGAAGATATACTGTTTTATCATTATCTTTTACATATTTTAAATATCCATTATATCCTTCTTGTGGTTCTGCTGGATATGCCTGACTAACATTTCCTGACTTATCTACAGAAACTTTTATACAAATATAATTTGTTTGTCCATCAGGGGCCTCAAAATATCCTAATCCGTATGGTTTTTGAGCTTCTGTTTCTGTTATCCATACATATTTACTAGTTCCATAAGACATTTGAATAGAAGATTTATGTGCTTCCATAGTTGTTCCTTCACCTGTAGGTACTACTCCACTTCCATAACTATCTGTTACCCAATATTTAAAAGTTCCTATGTTCCCAATATCATTTCCATCCATATCTTTTTTATGAACTTCCACATTTACATTTTTATTTCCAAAAGAAACTTCATTTCCTGTAATTATTCTTGATAACATTAAGAAAGATTGATCTCTGTAATCTCCTGGATTTTCTGTAGTTGTATAATAATATGCAGTAGTATTATATGCTCCATATCTAAATGTAATATTAACATTTGTAGTAGAATTTGCTTTTGCATAAACATTTCCATTATATTCACTATATTTACTTAATTCATTTGTACAATCTTTATCTGTATATAATTTAATATCTGCACCATTTTCTTTGGCTGCTACTAATATTAATTTATTTTCATTGTTAGTTATACTTACTGGTCCAACCACTCCATTTTTAAGTTCTGCATTACTTGCATCTATAGTAACATCTATATCACCATTGCTACTATAATCAGAATGAGCTTCCGCTGCTTTTTTTAACGCATTATACAAAGGATCATTTGTTGGAAAGCTAATACTTGAATCTGGTGTTACATTATTAGTAAAAGACCATAAAACAAATTGCTCTATTTTATGTATTTTATCATATTTACCAAGTTCGTGCTTATTATCTAATTCATCAGGTTTTGTATTATCAATATAATCATTAATATCTCCAGAGTTTCCTAATATTTTTTGTAAATTATTAATATAATATTCTGTTTCATCAAGAGATACATCATTTCCTGTTCTAAGAATATTATCTAATAACCATCTAATGCTTCCTGCATTTTTAGGATTTTTTGCATTATTTTTTTCATATGCATTATACTCTCCTGAAACACTTCCATACCCTCCTGGATTGCCATATCCATATAGGTTTGCACCTTTATCCATACACCATCCAGCATTACCATAATTTGTAGCTGTTCCATTGTGATGGTAAATTTTTTCTACACCATCCTTAATATCTACATTGTGATAATATTTATCATATGATGCTGCTTGTGCACTCACAATCCCATCCATTCCTGCTGTTGTTATAAGCGATGTGTTTTGATATTCTCCATTATTATCTTCTGACAATGCATTAACTACATTTGCTGTTCCTAATATTGAATTAGTACTTAATAAAACTATTGCCATAATCATAATCAACAATTTTCTTATAATTCCTGTTTTCATATTTTCCTCCTAAATTAAAATTGTTTTTATTCATATTCAACTTTACTTTTTTTGATTTTAAAAGTCAATATACCTATTTTTTCGTATCGTTTCGAACCTGTTCTTTCTGCTTACGGAAGCTACTTTTAGACATCTGTTTATTTCAAAAATTACATTATGATTACATTTTTGTAATATTTAATATGGGGGACGGGGCAAAAAGATAAAATAAAAAAGAGTTTAAATTAAAACTCTTCTTCACAATTTATTCTCTTTTTTTATTTCTTTTTTCTTTTTAAAACTGTCATAACTATTACGGCTGCAACTATTAAAACAATAATTACTGACGAAACAATTATTATCATCATTAATTTGCTATTAGCATTAATATTTAATTCATTTGCTTTAAGATCATCTACACTGTAATTAGCGTTAAAAACTTTCAGATCAGATATAGAAATTTTAGTGTTTTTTGTATCTTTTAAAACTTTAAATGTTATTGTCACCATTTCTCCATCTTGTGCTTTTAAACTTTGTACTACCATTTTTGATTCTTTTGTCCCAACTATTGCTTCCCAATTATTTTTATTTTCTACTTTTGCTGACTCTGTATCATCTGGTAATGCTTCTAATTCTAAAATAGAATGATCATAATTAATTACTCCATAAATCATTTGAACACTTTCAGTTATATTTTGCTGACTACTAATTGTTACTTGTATTTCTTCTCCTTTTTTTAAAACTGTTTTATCTGATGTTAATACTATTTGATTTTTATCATCTGCATTTACTATTCCTGTTCCTATAATAATCATTAAAAAAGTTAAAAAAACTACAATCTTAAAAATACTCTTTTTCATTTGTTCCTCTCCTCCACATATTTTTATATTTAAATTTTATCATTCAATTTTTTTAAAGTAAATATTTTATTTTCACTTTATATATTGTTTTTTTATTTTTTATCAAACTTCTTTTAATTTATTTAAATATTTACTCATAAAAAGAGAACCCTCCTTGCTAAACTTTTGTTTAACAATTTAGGTTCACTTTATAAAATATTTACATTTATTTTTTATCTTTCTTTACTACAAATCTCTTTATTTCATAGCTTCCAATTGCTATTACTATTAATACTGCTATACTTAATCCTACATATATTGCTTCTTGTCCTGTTGTTACTGTTAGCATTACTGGTGCATCATCTATATCATCTTCTCCTGGTACTTTGTTGTTTGGTGTTGAGTCGATATCAGGTGTTCCATATTCATTATAATCTTTACTTATTTCTGCTACATTTATTTTTAATCCCATATTATCTTCTCTATTTATCCATGTTAATAATATTGTTACTTCTTTACTTTCTCCTGGTTGCATTATTTGTCCTGCTAATTGATCTGTTACTACTTTTCCATCTACTTCTTTCCATAATGGATTATCTGCTGCTACAAATTTTAATCCTTCTGGTATATAATCTGATATTTCTTCTACACTTCCTGCTATTTGTCCTTCATTTGTTACTCTTATTTGATATTCAAATTTTACTACTACATCTTTTATTTTACTCTTCTTCAAATCTACTTTTACTACTTCTTCTGGATCATCTTCTGCTTTATGTCCTGTTTCTGTTACTGTTTCTTTTCCATTTTCTGTTACTATCGCTTTTGTTACCCATTTTCTTAATGCTAAGTCAAAATATTGTACTTTTATTTTCTCGATGTCTTGATCATCTTCTCCTTCTATCCATTCATTTGGTGTTGAATCTTTATCTGTTACTTCATTTCCATCTTCATCACTATCATCTGAGATTTGCGCTTGGTTTATTATTATTCTATCAGAAGTGTTTGGTTCTGTTACTTTAAATGCTACTTTTACTTCTCTATAATCTGGTTCTGTTATTTTTCCTGCATCATATGCCTCTTTATCAAATGCTTTTAATAAGTTTTCTCCTTCTGTTTTTTCTTGTTCTTTTGATAAATAATCACTTGTTATATATTTTGCTTTTGTTACATCATCTGTTTTATTTCCTTCTTCATCTAACATTATCCATCTATATTCTTTATTTAATTCATTGTCTGGTAAGAATTCTAATCCTTGTGGAATATCATCTTTTATTTCTTTTGCATATCCTTCTCTTGTTCCTTCATTGTAAACTCTTAAAGTATATGTTACTACATTAGTATTATTTACTATTACTGGCTCTTTTGTATGTTCATATACATATTTTCCATTTTCATCTACTTTAAATACTGGTACTCTATCTGTTACTTCTGTATCATTTACTTTAGTTATGAATTTTCTTAATGCTAGATCAAAATATGTTAATTTAATTTTCTCAATGTCTTGATCATCTTCTCCATCTATCCATTTATTTGGTGTTGAGTCTTTATCTGTTACATCTTTTCCATCTTCATCTTTGTCATCTGTAATTTGTGCCTTATTAATTATAATTTCATCTGTTGCATCTGGCACATCAACTTTAAATGCTACTTGTACAAATTTTGAATCTGGTTCACTCATACTATTTTTATCAAAAGCCTTTAATAAATTATCTTTATTAGCACTTGATAAGTATTTTGTTCTTATATATTTTGCTTCTTTAGGATCGTTTGTTTCTTGTTTATTTGCATCTAACATTTTCCATCCAAATTTTTGATTTGTCTCATTATCTGGTAAGAATACTAAGCCTTCTGGAATATCATCTTCTACTTCTTCTGCATAACCTGCAACTGTTCCTTCATTATAAACTCGAATGTTATATGTTACAACATCAGAATCCCCAACTAATACTGGCTCTTTTGTATGATTATATACATAGTTACCATTTTCATCTATTTTAAATACTGGAACTCTATCAGTAATTTCTTTATTATCAACTTTTGTGATATATTTTCTTAATGCTAAATCAAATTCTTCAACAAGTACTTTTTCAAAGTCATCATCGTCTTCTTGACCTGGAACATATGATTTATTTATTTCATCATCTTTATATGATGATAGTTTATCATCTGTAGGTAATTCAACATTTTTAAATGAATCTCTATCTTTTACTTGTCTTCCATTTTTACCGATATACTTTGTAATTTCTGCAATATTAGTTAGTTTTTCTTTTACTGGTACATTACTTTTTACTTTACACTTAATTTTTATCTCTTTATAATCTAATTTTCCTCTTTCTCTATCAAAAGCTTTTATTAAATTATCTTCTGCATTTACAGCTTTAGATAAATAATTTGTTTTTATTGTTCTTAATGATTTATCTTTTTCATCTAATAACCAACCATAACTACTATTAAATTCATCATTTACAAATTCCAAATACTCTGGTAAATGGTCTGTTACTTCTTCTGCATATCCATCTACTTGTCCTTCATTATAAACTCTTAATGTGTAAATTACTGTATTTCCAGCATAAACTCTAATTGGCTGTTTTGTATGATTATATACTGCTGTTGTTGCTGTTTTATTCTTTAATCCATCTGTTTGTGGATCTGGAATTCTATTATCAATTTTTGTTACTCTTTCGTCCTCTTTTCCTTCGTTTGCTATTACTTCTGTTATACTCTTTCTTAAACTCAAATCAAATTGTTCATTTTGTACATCTAATTGTATTTTATTTTCTACATTAGATTTTGTTACTAAACCATTATTGTCTCCACTTATCATTTCTACATCTTTTATAACATATCTTGCTTCTTTTCCTTCTCCTTCAATTCCTGTTGTTACTTTTAATTTAATTTCTTCTTCTAATTCTAAATATGTTTCTGGAGCTTTTGTTTCTTTTATTTTTATAATATATGTTTCTGGTTTTTCTATTCTAATATCTCTAATTACCAAATTACCGTTTTTTACTTCTACTTCACTTGGAATAATTACATCTTTAGATTTTACATCATCATTTGATTTATAAAGTTCAGATTCTTTTCCATCTCTTTCTACAGTAATATTAAACTTAGAACCATCTAGAAGTTTCTTAGTATAGTTATCCAATTTGTTAATAACTAAATCATATTTTCCTTTTATTCTTTCGTTATTTACTTGAACCTCTACTGTTTCTGATTCATCTTCAATTACTTTGCTATTAGCAAATTCAACTGAATCTTCACCTTCTATAATTCTCATATTAGAAACTTTATAACTTCCATTTTCATTTGTTATAAATACTCTTACTCTTATTTCTCCATTTTCTATATATAATTCTGGAGAATACTCTTTTATGATGAAGTCATATGTTCCTGGTTTTTCTATTAATATATTATCAATAGAAATTACACCGTCAACGCCTGAAATATTAGTTGTTTTTAATGTTTTTAAAGATTTAGGCTCAAAAGTCTTTGAATCTTTAAGTTCAACTTCATTATTTTGTTCATCTACTACTTTAATATCAAAGAAAACTTCATTCATTTTTTCATTTGTATCTTTGTCCACTTTGTATAATTTAAAATTATATTCTTCTGGGTTTATAATATTTACTTGTACTGTTTGTACCTCATTTTCTGTAGTTATATTAGTAGTAATATACTTATATTCTGGTCTACTATCTTCTAAAGTTTTTCTAGTCTTTTTATCTATAATCATTGTATCTACTATATGTAATTTTTCATCTTCATACATTCTAGTAATAACAACTAATTGCTTGTTTTCCAAAATATTAATATGACCAGCTACTGTTTCTAACTCATCTATATTATATACTCTTGTATCTCCAATCTTCATTGTTTCTGTAGTTTCATATGAGCTATTTCCATTTTTTATAACTTCATCACCATTTACTGTAACTTTTGCTCCATTTAACTCAGTTTTTCCATCTGATGTTACTTTTACAAGTCTAAATTTAGTTTCTAATGGATTTATTATTTTTATATTAACTGTTTGAACACCATTAGAATCTGCTGACATATAAACATCAACATAATTATATACTGGGTCATCACTTGAAACTACTGTTGGAACTTTGCCTGATGTATCAAAAATTGCCTTACTCTCTATTTCTATCTTTTCATCTTCTGTTAATACTATATTAAATAATAAATATTTATTTTCTAATATATTCTTATACCCTGGTTTTGTTGCATTTTCTCTTACATAAAATGTTTGTTTTTCACCAATCTTAATTGATTTTGTAATTTCATAACTAGATAGTCCATCTTTTATTAGTGGTTCACCATTTATTGTAATAGTTGCACCAGATAATGGTGTAGAAGCTTTATCTGATTTAGTTTTCATAACTTTAAATTTATATTCTACTGGGTTAACAACATCAACTTTTAATATTTGAACACCATTTTCTTCTTCAAAATATACATCTACATAGTTCCATACATCAGGAGATGCTGTAACAGCTGTTCCGCTAGATATATCAAAAGCTGATTGTGTTACAATGCTTAGTTTTTCTTGTTCATCTAATCTAACAACCAATACAATAAATTTATCTTTTAATACATTAATATGGTTTGTTATTGTTGATGATTCTTTTATTATATAGCTCTTTGTTTGACCTATATTAATCTTCTCTGTAATGTTATATTTTGATTTTCCATCACTAATTGCTTCTTTACCATTTACTGTTAATACAGCTCCTGATAATTCAGTCTTTTCTTCATCTGATTTTACTTTTGTTAATTCAAATTTGTATTTTGCTGGGTTTTCTAGTTTTATATCAACAACTTGTATTCCATCAGAACCTCTTGTTATATCTATTGTTAAATAATCATATACTTCATCTGTTTGTGGTAGAAGAACTGCTCCTACACTAGTAATCTCATAAATTAATTTTTGAACAACACTTATTTCTCCTTGTTCTGACATACGAACTAAAACAACTGCAAATTTGTTTTCTAATATATTAACATGATTTGCTGTAGTTGATGTCTCACTTATCATATAATGTCTTTCTTCCCCTAATTTTACAATTTCAGAAACTTCGTAACTTGAATTTCCTCCATCTATAACAGTTTTTTCATTTACTTTAACTGTAGCTCCACCCAATTCTGTTTTATTTGGATCTGTCTTTGTTTTTGTTAACTTATATTTATATTGCATTGGATTTTCTATAGTAACATTAATTATATATTCACTTCCAACTACTACAGGATCTTCTACGTTAATATATTTATATATTTCATTATTTTTGCTAACCATTCCTGATTCATTATCATAAATTGCATAATCTTTAACTTTTAATGTTCCACTAACTCTTGTAACATCTATTTGTATATATTTGTTACTTCCTAAAATATTATAGTAAGGTGCTTCTACATTTTCTTCTCTAATATACCATGTTTGTGTTTCATTATCAGCTATTTCTATTTGTGGTATTTCCATATTAGATACTTTATTCATTGTATAAGTATTGCCACCTTTTATTGTTGCTTTTAAAACTGCTTTATCTAATTCTTTTTTATTTGAATCAACTTTCTTTAGTTTTAAATTATATACAAATGGGTTTTTAATATCTAATGTAACTTGTCTTTTTCCATTTACCCATCCAACACTTACACTTACACAAGATTTTGCTTCTTCTTCAGTTACAGGTGTATGTGGATTTACTTTTACAATAGAAACTCTAGTGTAATTTGTATCATTTGGATCATCTGGATTTGTATCTTTTACTTCTCCTTTTTCATCTGTTACTACTTGTAATACTACAAAATATCCTGATATACAGTTTTTATAACCTGTTTTATTTTGAGTTTCATCTATTAAGTATGTATATGTTTTATTTTGCATACAGCTTATAGTTCTACTTGTTGTACCATCTTCTAAAATAACATCTGGTACAATAATCTTATCTGATTCTTGTTCTCTTACTCTTATTGCTGCTCCATCTAACTTACCATTTTCACTTCTATCTGCTGTAATTAAATTTCCTTTTTCATCTTTTTTATTTAAAACAAATTCAAAATTTGTTTCCTGATTTGGAACAATTATTTGAATCATTCCATCATTAGTAATATTAGTTGTCATATAGCCTTCTGGATAACTTGCTGCATTTTCACCAATTAATTCTACTTTAATATGATCTTCTGTAATTTGTTTAACATTTGTAACTCCATTTAGATCTATAGTTACTTGTACAGTAACACCTGATAATAATTTATATCCATCTTTTCCTTTTACTTCATCAAGTTGGAATATATCTTTTCCACCTGTTACAAGTTCAATATCTTGAATATTAATTACACCATTTGAATTAGTTACAGGATTTTGTGTTCCTGGCTCATCAGAGTTAGTATCATATGCTATCCAATCTGCTGCATTTCCTGCACGCATTCTAACTCTAAATTCTACACCTTCAAGTTTTTTCTCTACATTATCTTTATCAACTTTTACAATTTGGAATCCATATTTTTCTGGCTCTTTTACAATCTCTGAGTCTTTCATATTTATAGTAATAGTATTATCTTCTACTTCTAATACACATTTACTATACAATAATGTTTTTATCTTATCTTGTAATTGTGTTCCATCTACAGATTCAAAATCAACATTTGTTCCATTTCTTCCAACATCTGCTACATTTCCATTAGCATCTATTCTTATAGTTAAGTGCACTTTAATGTTTTCGAAATCATTATTAAATCCTTCTGGTGCATTTGTTTCTTGAATGTAATATTCATACACAGAATTTGGAACAGCTTCTATATCTGCAAAATCCCATGTTGCTGAACCTTTATATATTTCTGTAGTACTTATTTGTCCTCTAGAATTTCTAGAAATTTTATCTATTTTAAATGTTCCGCCTTCTAATATTTTACATCCAGTTATATCTGTTGTTGATTTATTATCAGCTCTTTTTCTTAAAGTCATATGGTATGAAATACTATTTGCAATTTTTAAAACAAATTTATTTTCATTCCCTGAATCTTTTACTAATTCTATATATTTTCCATATGTATTTGCATCATATTTTGTTGTTTCAGTTTTGCCTTCTTCTACTACACTAATAATTTCTCCTTTAACAGTTCCATCCTCATCAACAACTATTTTTAATACTGCTTTTTTAATTTTGTTTACATAGTTTTTGTTTGGTTTTTCTTTTTCTTCTACTTGATAATAATATGTTGTGCCTAATTTTACTTTTTCTTGGCTATCAATTTTTTCTTCTTTACTACTATCTGTAATAAGTGAATCATTTATTACAGTCCACCCATCATCATCTCTTTGTTTTCTTTCAATATTGAATTTTACACCTGATATTTCTTTATTTTTATCTCCAAGTTCATGTTTAAATAAACTCAAAGAATAGTCTCGTGTGGTTTGTGGATTTTTAATATTTAGAGTAACTGTATTAGTCTCTTCATTAATACTTAATCCATCTTTTACCATATCCACTGCCTTGGCTAATCCAGATGTATTATTTAGATCTTTTGGTTCTACTTTTACTACTGTATTTTCTTTATCTACTTTTCCATTTTTATCAATTGCTACTTCTAATTTTATTCTGAAATCCTTAAATACATTTTCATATAAATCTTGTGCATATGTTTCTTCTATCGTATATGTATAAGTCTTATTAACTCTTACACCGCTTTCTTCTTTTACAAATCTACCAGTTGGTTCATCATCTGTAGTTCTTTGTAAAGCTTTATCTGTTTGTATATTTCCATTAGGACCATTAATTGTAAATCTTGCTTTATTTAAATATTCGCTTGATACTTCTGCATCAACTTTATTAATTTCCAAATTATACTTTGTAGTTTTTTGATTTGGAACTGTAACTGTTATTGTTTGAGTCTTATCATCAACTTTAATATCTAATCCTTTTTCTAGCATTTCGCTTTCTTGTTTTGTATTTTCTGAAGATTTCATTTGATTTATAGAAACTGTTGCATCTTTTACAACGTAAGATTTTCCATCATCAGAAACTCCAGTTTTAACTCTTACAATTAGTTGATGATCTTCAATCTTTGTATATCCTTCTGGAACAGATTTTTCTTTAATAGTATAAATATCTCCATTACTATTTGGTTTAGATATTTCTACCTCATCCCATAATACTGCTATACCTTCATCTCCAGCTGTTACTTTATCACCAGTAGAGATTTGTTTTGGATTTAATCCATTAAATACTACCCCTTGTATTGCTTGGCTTGGATTATTTGCATCTCTTTTCTTTACTTGTATTTTATATTTACCTGTTAATTTAGGATTTTTTACTTTAATGTTTATGTGTCCTGTATCTTCATTTATTGTAAACATTACTTGTTTTGAATCATCATTTTTACTTACTTGATAAGTTGTACCATTTTCTTCAACAATTAATGTTGTTTTATTAGAATCTAACTTATATGCCCCATCTTGTTCTTTCACTTTAACATCCAAAGTAATTTTTCCTTCAAACTTGAAATAACCTTCTGGTGCTAGTGATTCATTTATTACATACTTATCATTTTGATTTTTACTTGTTATATCAAAACCTTTTCCTTCATCGATTGATAAAAATCCTTTTTTGGTAACCTTTTCATCTCCATTAACAATGAAAGTTGCTTCTTTGTCATTTATTGTATTTCCATCAGTATCTACTTTATTTAAATTCAAATAGTATTTACCTTCTAATTTTTCATTTGGGAAACTTACTATTATTGTATTTGCATCATTTTTATCAGGCTCAATTGTTGCTTTTTCTAATATTTCTCTTTGTTTTTCAGTACTAGCTGAAGCACTTCTTTGTGAAAGTATCTTTTCGTATTTTGTAATTGCATAATTGCTTCTATCTGAAGAAATACCTTTTTTAAGTCTAATTATTAAATCAAAGTCTGTAATTTTTATATATCCCTCTGGTGGTGTTATTTCAGAAATAACATATGTATCTTCTCCTTTATCTGTTGTTATTTTTATATCATTAGCTATCATTCCTGTATATCCAAGTCCAGTTGATACTCTATGATATATCTGATCTTTATCTAACACACTAAAATCAGTTTTATCTGTAATCTGCTTTCCTGTAGCTTCATTAACTTTTATAAGTTTTAAATTATATTTAGCTATTGGTTCATTTTTTACTGTTAATAGTATATTGTTATTTCCCTTATCTGTTATGTATGTATATTTTTTACCAATTACACTATTCCATGTAGAATCATTCCATTTTTCTATTGTAGCCTGTGCAACACCATTACTATCTACTTTAATTTTTACGATTACTTCTCTTACAGATGTGCTGTAAGTTTCTGGAACTTTCTCTTCTATTATTCTATAACGATACATTGTATTATATGCTACTTTAGTTTTAATATCAATATTTCCTTCTCCTACTATATCAACAGTTTTAGAACTAAGTATATCTTTATCATTTATACCATTCCAAATATCAATATCTGGATTTATTTCTTCTATTTTAAAAGTAATTCCATCAGTTAATTTTAAATTATTTAAGAAATTACGTTTTTCTATATTAAAGCTAATATCTGTTACTGGTTCTATTTGTAATGTTTCAAAGTCATCATCATCTTGAGCACCAGGATAATAACTTAAATTTTCTTTATCTAATACATTTTCTTTATAATAATTATCCAAATTCAATGTATTTTTAATTGTATCTGGTAAAGAATCTCTATCTGTATTTTTTGTTTCTCCATAATATTCACCATATTTGTTGCCTCTTTCATCCTCATGTGCTGTAATTTCTGCTCTGTTTGTTAAATATTTTATAGTATATCCTGAATCTTCTGTTACTTTACATTTCAATTTAACATCTGCAAACCAACCTGTTGTTTGTAATCCAACTAATTGTTCCATAAGTTGATTTTTTTCCAATTCTGTATTTTTTAAGTAGTTTGTTTTTAAAGTTGTTGTTCCATCATTATTTTTAGTTACTTTCCAATCATAGTTTACTCCATCAACTTCTGATGAATAAAACTCTAATCCTTTTGGTAAGTAATCTGTAATTTCGGCAACCTTACCTTTAATATCACTTTCATTGTATACTCTTATTGTATATGTTACAATATCTCCATTTTTTACAGTAACAGCATCTTTTTTATGATAATAATTAGCTGTTCCTTTTGAATTTAATGCAACTTGTGATGTAATACTAAAAGTTGGAACTCTCGAATTTTCTTTAGTTAATTCTGTATCATTTACATTAGTAATAAACTTTCTTAAAGCCAAATCAAATGTATCTGTATTTTTATTTGCAACTGTAACTACTATTTCGTTATTTTCTTTTTTAACAGTTACTTTATCTTCAGTACCTTCTCCTACATTATCATAACGTTTTAATTCTTCAACTTCATGTCCATTTTTATTTGATATTTCATATACACTCATTGCTCCTATCTCAGCTGATGATTTTCCTTCTTTGTCTACATTAACTACAATAACCATATTATCTACGACTTTTTTATGTTTGTCTGGAGCTTTCATCTCTCGTATATTATAAGCATATCCTCTACCAACATCTACTCCTGTTGCTTTTATTATCGCACCACCTATTGGTATAGTAATATTACCATCAGAATCTTTACTTATTTCATTTCCATTACTATCAACAATACTCGTTATTTTACTATCAGAAACAGGTTCAATATTAAATACTGCTCCTTCTAATTCTTCTCTTGTAATATTATCAACTTTCTTTAATTTAAACTCTATATCTGTTATTGGTTCTATTTTTACAGTTTCTTTATCATCATCATCTTCATATCCTGGGTAATATTCATTTGAATCATATGTGATATTTGAATCGTAATCTAACATATCTGCTGAATGTTCTGCTTTTACATTGTTTGGTTTAGAATCTCTATCTGTAACATTTAGTACAGTTTCATTTCCATTATCATCAATACTTACAGCCTTATCTTGTGTAATTTCTGCTCTATTTGTTAAATATTGCACTTCATATTTTGGATCATTTACCACCTTACATTGTATTTGAACACTAGTCTTCCATGTTGTAGTTGGACTATTAAGTAAATAGTTTTGTAATTGATTTTCATTTAATAAAGTATTTGCAAGTTTAGTAGTCTTTACAGTAGTTGTTCCATCACTGTTTTTAGTTCCAGACCAACCATTGTTTCTATTAAAGTCGTTATTAATGTATTCTAAACCACTTGGTAAGTAATCTGTTATCTCTGTTGCATATCCCTTTACAAATCCTTCATTGTAAACACTTATTGTATAAGTTATAATATCATCTTTTTTAACAGCTACTGCTTCTTTTGTATGATAATATCCTGCTGTTCCATTTCGCTTCCACATTACTAATGAAAATACATTTAAGTCTGGTATTCTGTTTTTCACTTCACTAGTTATGCCATCCCTTTCAATTCCTGTTATATATTTTCTTAAAGCTAAATCAAATCCCTTTTCTTCATTTGCAATTCTTATATTTATGTTATTTCCTTCTATAGCAAATCTATAAAATTCTGAAACATCACTTCCATTTTCTGCATTATATAATATTCTTGTTCTTGCAGTATCAAAGCTTCCATCTTCATTTATAGTTACTTGTATATATATTGGAATATCTATTAATATGTTAAATCCATCTGGTGCCTCTGTTTCTTGTAATTTATATAAATAAGTACTTCCTATTTTACAATTATCTCTACTAATAATTTGCATTTGACTATTTCCAGTTGTTATTGGGGCTAAATTATTTATTACTTCATCCATGTTATCTGGATTAACTTCTGCTAAAGTAAATTTAGCTCCATTTAATGCTGTTGGAGTATTATCATCTAATTGTTTTTTACTAACTTTTAGTAAATTAATACTAAAGTTTGTTGTTTGCTTTACAAATACAGTTTCTTTATCGTCATCATCGTCATATCCTGGATAATATTTATTTGAATCATATGTAATACTTGAATCATAATTTAACATATCTGCTACATGTTTATCTTTTACATCTTTTGGAGTAGAATCTCTATCTAATCCTTCTCTTTGTACATTTCCATCTTCGTCTATATGAGCTGTAATTTCTGCTCTATTTGTTAAATATACTGTTTGATTTGTATTTTGTAAATTAACTTTACATTTTACTTTTACATCTGCATATCCATCATTTTTAAACACGTCATAACTTTCTGCTGCCACAATAAAATTTTTATCTGCTAAATATGATGTTTTTATTTCTTTTCCATTTGTTCCTTCTACAACACTCCAGCCATAATTTATTCCATCAACTTCTGATGAATAAAATTCTAGTCCTTCAGGTAAATAATCTGTTATTTCTGTCGCTTTTCCCGCTTTTTCTCCTTCATTATATACTCTTATTGTGTATGTAATAACATCACCATTATTAACTTCAACAGCTTCTTTTGTATGTTTGTATAATGCTGTATTTCTTAATAATAATTCTGCATATGATTGTTCATCAACATTTGGAACTCTATTAGTTATTCCTTCATCATTTACACCTGTTATAAATTTTCTTAAAGCTAAATCAAATTTTTTATTTTTTCTTACAGTTAAAGAATCATAATCGTCATCATCTTCCTGACCATAGAAGACATAATAACCATTTTTATCCATATCATTAATGTTATATTTCGTTACATAATTTTCCCACGCAGCTATAGTTGGAAGTTTAACACTACCATTTTGTTTTGTTCCAGAATCCACATCTTTTGTTAGAGTAGCTCCACTAGTTTGATACTCATTTATTTCTGCAATATTAACAAGTCTTTTATCTGGTTTTGCATCATCTTTTACTTTACATCTAACATCTACAAATGCACAATTTGGATCTACATCATATTCTTGCATTTGTTTAGTATATTTATCTATAAATCTATTTTTCAAATATGTAGTTGTTAATGTTGTAATTTTAGTTTCATTATTTGTTTCAGCTGTCCATCCATAGCTTTTATTTAATTCATCATCTGGTAAAAACTCTAATTCTTCTGGTAGATAATCTTTAATTTCACTTGCTGTTGCATCTACAGAACCTTCATTAAAAATATATATACGATATGTAACAATATCACCTTGAGTTGCATATAATACATATTTATTTATATGATAATTTGCTGTAGTTTCACCTTGTTTTAATGGTGTAACATCTATTTCTCCTAATCTTTTATAATTTGTATCTCCGATACTAATTATTGATTTCTTTAATGCTAAATCAACTATTTTATTTACTTTAACTTTTTCAAAATCATCATCATCTTGTTGCCCTGGATAATTTGCTGGCTCAGATTTTTGTTTTCCATCTTTTCCCCAATAATTTTCTAAGCTTGTCTTTTCAGATGGTACTGTTACATTTCCTTGTATAGAATCTCTATCCACTTTTGCTTTATTTGCTTCTATAAAATTAGATCCATCCATATAACCATATTTTGTTATTTCTGCAATATTAGTTAATACTCCTGATGCACCGTTTTTTACTATCAATTCTACTTCCACACTTTTAGAATTTGCTGTCAAAGATGCTTGATTTGTAAGTTTTGCTATTTTATTATTTGCCAATCTTTCTGTTGTAATATATTTAACATTATCAAGTTCTGTATCTGGTATCTTAGAATATTTTAATTTTCTAAATTCTGTTGAATTTAAGAAGTTTGCTACCAACTGCTCTCTACCATTAGGATTTTCGGCAAGATACTTCATGTTTGATGTTAATCCATTAATATCTGGTTCTCTTCCAAGTATAACATTATATAATAAAGTTATATACTTTTTATTTGTTAGTTTACTTGTATTATTTTTTCCCTCTGTACTATTAATAATATCAGAAATTGTTTTTTCAATTGTTATTCTACCTGCTCTAAAACTATTCCAATAGGTCAAAACATCTGGATTCTTTTTTAATTGTTCTTCTGTTTCTTTTCTATTTAATACTTGTTTGTATAATTTCGCAATAAGCTTTTTAGAATCTTCGTCATTCCATTTAGCTTCACTACCATCGCTGGTATATAATCTCCAATTGTTTTTAGCATTTACATCACTTGAAATATTAAATTTTAGTCCATCTGGTAGATAATCAGTTATCTCTTTTGCATATCCATCTAAATCTTTACTTTCATTAAATATTTTGATTTCATATTTTACTGAATCGCCAATATCTACACTAACTGGAGTTTTTCTCATATTATATGTAGCATCTACTGATGTATTATTTAATAAGCCATTTGCATCAATGTTAAGACTTCTTACATTGGAATCTACATTTACACCATTTATTTGTGTTATTTGTTTTTTTAATGCTAAGTCTAAATATCCAGAAAAATAATTACTATCAAAATCAACAGAGCTTCTCTCTGGATCTCTTGAATACGTAGTTATTGGTTGTCTACCATTATTATTATCCCAATACATAGTAACACCTGTTTTATAAGATTTAACAGATACACTTCCTTTAATATTATATTTTGTTCCCTTAGATAATGTCTTATTTAATTTTATATAAAAAGTTCCATTGTACTTATTATATTCATCTATTTTTTTACCACTATTATCAACAATAGTATATCCACCATCAATACCACTAAAGTTTTCTACATTAATTTTATTTATTTTACCATTACTGTTATTTAATTTAAATGGTCCTATTTTTCCATCACTACTTAATTTTAAACCACTTTCTTCATCTTCAGTAACAGTAACTATGTCTGTACCATCAGAACTATAATTTGTATTATCTTCCATTCCTTTTGTTAATGCATTATACATTGCAAGTTGATTTGTTGAGAAACCACTTATTGAAAGACCTGCCCCTTGTATTTTATTCCATATTATCATTTGTTGTACTTCAAATATTTCTTTTTCGGTCAAATTATCAATATTTCCACTATATCCATATTTACTAATTAATAAATTTATATTTTTCTTATACATAGTTATTTCATTAGGTAAATCAGCTCCATAAACACTATCATTTATCGGCTGAAATACTACAACCATATTGTCAAAAAACCATTTTAATTTATTATATATACTAGATTGATACCAGCTATATGCAGAGCCTTTATTTGTTATTCCACTTGGAATACCCTTTCCATATGCCATACAATACCCATCATATAAATTTCTATTAACTATAAAGTTTCCCATATAGAAGTTTTGAAACTTATATCCATTTCGATTTAATGATAATGATATTGAAGCTTTAATTTGTTCTTCTTCACTCAAACTAACTATATCTGTTGTAATATCAGATTTGCTACTTCTAGCACATATAAAGATATATGTACCAACAATAACTGTAATAATAGCTAAAATCATTACAATAAATAAAATTGCTTTTCTTTTTGTCTTCTTCATAACATTACTCTCCCTTTTTTTATAATTAATTTTATTTAAATATTTTTTTTTAATCTGGTCAATATGCCATAGATACCACTTTTTCTTTAAGCAATAAAATCACTATACGGATGATTATTTTTTATGTTTTATAATTTTTATATTAATTTTAAATTACACTTTAGTAACAAGTTTGTAATATTAATATTATTCAATTATTTATTCATACTTTTTGTAATATTTTTGTAAAATTCGCACAAAAAAAAGAAGAGGTATAAACCCCTCTTTTAAACGAGTTTTTATATCTCTTCCCTATTTATAGTACTTTGTTTATTTTATTATAATACAAATTTCTTTACTAAAATTAAACCACCTGCTAAAATTCCAAGTACAGCTACTGTAAGAATTACATATGATTGTTCTTCACCTGTTGTAACTGAAAGCATTACTGGTGCATCATCTATATCATCTTCTCCTGGTACTTTGTTATTTGGTGTTGAATCAATATCTGGTGCTCCATATTCATTATAATCTTTGCTTATTTCTGCTGTGTTTACTTTTAATCCCATATTATCTTCGCTGTTTATCCATGTTAATAATATACTAACTTCAGCAGTTTCTCCTGGTTGTAATAATGTATCTTTTAATTGATCTGTTACTACTTTTCCATCTACTTCTTCCCATAATGGATTATCTTCTTTAACAAATTCTAATCCTTCTGGTATATAATCTGATATTTCTTTTGCATATCCTGCAATTTTACCTTGATTTTCAATTCTAATTTTATATTCAAATTTTACTGTTACTTTATTTATATCAGACTTCTTTAAATCCACTTTTACTACAGCTTCTGGATCATCTTCTGCTTTATGTCCTGTTTCTGTTACTGTTTCTTTTCCATTTTCTGTTACTATCGCTTTTGTTACCCATTTTCTTAATGCTAAGTCAAAATATTGTACTTTTATTTTCTCGATGTCTTGATCATCTTCTCCTTCTATCCATTCATTTGGTGTTGAATCTTTATCTGTTACTTCATTTCCATCTTCATCACTATCATCTGAGATTTGTGCTTGATTTATAATAATTTCTTCAGATTTATCTGGCATATTTACTTTAAATGAAATTTTTACTTCTCTATAATCTGGTTCTTTTATGCTTCCTGCTTCATATGCTTTTTTATCAAATGCTTTTAACAAGTTTTCTCCTGCTGTTTTTTCTTGTTCTTTTGATAAATAATCACTTGTTATATATTTTGCATCACTTGCATTATCAGTTTCTTTACCATATTTATCTAACATAATCCATCTATATTCTTTGTTTGTTTCGTCATCAGGTAAAAATTCTAGTCCTTCTGGGACATCATCTTTTATTTCTTTTGCATATCCTGCAACTTCACCTTCATTATATACTCTTAATGTATATGTTACTATATTAGAGTTTGCAACTAATACTGGTTCTTTAGTATGTTCATATATATACTTTCCTTGTTCGTCTATTTTAAATACTGGTATTCTTGTTGTAACTTCTTTTCCATTTACACCTGTAATAAATTTTCTTAATGCTAAATCAAATTCTTTATCTTCTGGATTATTTGGTATTGTAATTGTAATTGTATTTCCACTTATTTTTTTGCTTACACCTTTTTCAAGCATTTCTTTTTCTGCTTGTGTATTTTCTGAACCACTTTTTTGTGAAATACTTACATCTACATCTTTTACTTCATAATTTTTATTATCAGATGTTAATCCTGTTGTTACTCTAACTATAAGTTGATGATCTTTTATTAATACATAACCATCTGGTACAGATTTTTCTGCAATTACATAATTATCTATTGATGTTTTATCTTTTTCTGTTTTGGTTATATCAACATCTTTTGCAACTGTTGCAATTCCACTTGCATTTGTTGTTACTTCTGATGAAATTTTATTTCTATCTAATACTGTAAATACAGCATTTTGTAATACTTTATTTTGATCCTTGGCATCTACCTTTTTAATTTGAATATTATATTTTCCTGGAATTACTTCTTTTTCGTTTGGTATAGTAATTGTTACTTGTTGTGGTTCTGTTTCATTTTTAACTGCAACTTTAATCTTATCATATAAATCTGTTTGATCTTTTGTTACTATACTTCCATCATTATTATTTATAGTAAATCCATATTTTGAATAATACTCATTGGCTGTTTCATCTTTTTGGTAAGCACCTAAGACTAATTTTTTATCACTATTCATATATGTTGCAATTGTAATGTATTTTCCATTCATTACATTTACATATTGTGGAGCACTTTCAACTTCAACAACTTTATATAAATATGTAGTATTAATTTTTACATTGTCTTCTAAAACTTCATAAGTACCTTTAACTTCTTTATTATCTAATAATACATCATTTTTGTTTTCTTTAAATCTTTCTACTGTAAAGTCTGCTCCAATTAAAGGATTTCCTTCTTCGTCTACTTTATTTAAAACAAATTTAAATTGATTTGAATCTGGTTTAACTATTACATTTTCGAAATCATCGTCATCTTGTTCACCTTTATAATCTTTGTTGTCTTCTTTATATTGAGGTTTTACATTATTGTTATAATAATCATCTATATTTTTAATTTTGTCATTCTTTTTAAATACATTATCTTCTTCAGAATCTACATCTACACCATCTTTATTGGCTTCTATATAATTTCCATCTTCACCTGTATATCCATAGTTTGTAATTTCTGCTACATTTACTAATAATTTACTATCTTGTACATCATCTTTTATTTTGCATTCTATTTGAACCATTTTACTAAATTCTGGTTCTTTTACACTATTTCCTGCTGATTTTTGTGCTACATAATTTAAGAAACCGTCTGCACCTTGTGATGCTTTAATTAATTCTCCTTGTAATTTATTTGTTTTTACTGTTGTTGTTCCATCTTGGTTTTCTGTTGCTGTCCAACCATTATCTTTGTTAATTTGGCTATCTTTTATAAACTCTAATCCAGCTGGTAAATAATCTGTTATTTCTTTTGCATATCCATCTATATAACCTTCGTTATATACTCTAATTGAATATACTACTGTATCTCCTGGTTTAACTGTAACAGGATTTTTTGTGTGATAATATCCCGCTGTTTTAGTTTGTAAATATTTAGTTGCTGAATTTACATTTATTTCTGGATTTCTATCATTTCCTATATCTACATTTTTTCCATCTCTTTTTATTTCTGCTATATTTTTTCTTAATGCTAAATCAAATTCTTTTGGTTCATCTTTTTTATTTGGTACAATTACTTTAACTAAACTATTTGTATTAGTCATAGTTACAGTTCCTTTTGTTCCATCTTCTAATGTTACAGTCTTTTCTTTAACATCTTTATCTTTTTCAAAAGAAGCTTTTGATACAACATATTTTCCATCTGCTATTGTTTTAGTAACATATATTTTAATTTGATCTTGTACTTTTATTAATTTATTTTTACCTACATTTACTTCTGTAATTGTATATTCATCTACACCTTCTTTTGTTATTTGTTTTCCTTCGAATACTTTAATTTCTCCGTTAGAATCTGTTGGTCCGTAAGCTTTTTCTTCTCCATTTCCTTCTTTTACTTTAAATGTAACTCCAGAAACTTTTTCTCCACCAACTGATATTTTTTCTAATACTAAACTATAGTCTCCATTTAAATTTTCTTCTTCTACGATTTCTGTTTTAGTATTACTATTATATGGTTGTTTTCTAATTGTTACTAATGGTTGATGATATTTATTAGTTGTATCTAATAGTGTAGCTATAGTTTTATAACCACTTAATCCTACATTAATACCTATATTATATTTTGTTCCTTTTGCAAAACCTTTATTATATGTAACTTTTACATAAAACTCACCTTGAGTTTCTGATACGCTAACAGCATTTCCACTTGCATTTACAGTTTCAACTTTATCTGCTTTATCTGAGTTAATTGTTGCACTAAAAGATTTTGATACAGATGAATGATTATTTTTTAATTTATATGGACCTATTAGTGCTGATTTACCATCATTTGCTACTGTTACTTTAGTATTAGCTTGTTTTTCTATTTGAACATCAAAACTACGTCCTGAATTATTTGGTGATTTATAACCATTTTTTTGTGCTTCAGCTGCTAATTCACTTAATGTAATATATAGTGCTGTATAATGAACTTGCTTTGCTTTTGCACCTGGAATAGCATTATAACTTCCATCTGAATTTTTCATTGTATTGTCATATGCACTTACAGAATTTTTTACATGATCCCATATTGCATATTGTTGAACTGCATATAATGTTGTCTTATCATTTAAAACATCATCTATTGCGTTAGTTATCCATTTATCATTAATTCCATTTCCATGCAATTTTTGATTTAACAATCCATTTCCGTTTGCATCTTTATATGTATTATATTTTTTCATTATATTAATAAGATTTTGTCTCATTACTTTTTGTGTGTTTGCATCTGTTCCTTCTGTTAAATACATATTATCTAATATCCATTGAATTGCACTAGAATCTTTTACAACAGCTCCTGTAGTTGTATATAAGCTTACTCCATCATCGCTTAATTGCATACCTGATTTTAGAGTAGCTCCACCTCTAACACAATATAAATTATTATATCCATTAATTTTTACAGTATATATTGATGTTTTTCCTATACCACGTCCTGTATTGCTCATATTTGAAACAACAACATTAGCTGACTTAACATAAGTTGGTACAAACATCATAGCTAGCATGCAAACTATTATTAGTACACAAACTAATTTTTTAAATACATTCTCCTTCATACAAATAAACACTCCTTATATTTTATTTATTTTAACTTTAAAACAATTAAATATCATAATTATTTATATGATATTTACTATATTTTTATTTATCTTTTGTACGATTATATTTTTAAAACCCATATTACAATTATATTACAATTTCATTACAAAAGCAACTATTTTACATATATTTTTTTGTTTTTTTCCTATTTTCCGTAGCCTTTCACAGTTTTTGTTTATAATAATATTTATAGTACTTTATTATGCAAAAATATTGTTTTGTTTTATCAAAATAACAAACTTGTCAATCTAATACTTATATGTTTTTAATGCATACTTCTCAGTTATAAAATTCACTCAGAAGTTATGTAATCTTCTTTATAAAACAATTGTATTTCTTTTACTTTTTTAATTCTAACACTACTTTACTATTACAAATCTATTTCAAACTTTCATAAACATTGTTTGGTATTTTATTATAATAAAAAAAGTGTATAAATGTTGTTTTATCAACATTTATACACTTTGCTTTGGAGGCGACACCCGGATTCGAACCGGGGATCAGAGTTTTGCAGACTCGTGCCTTACCACTTGGCTATATCGCCATAAACTACATAAGACTATATACCAAATATTTTGTTTCTATACTATATTTAATTTTGGTATGTCGTTTGTTTTCTTTATATTTTATTATATGCTTTTACTTATTAGATATGACACTAATTTTAAAAATTTATATAATAAAATTTGGAGCGGGAAACGGGGCTCAAACCCGCGACCTCTGCCTTGGCAAGGCAGCGCTCTATCAACTGAGCTATTCCCGCATATGCTTCTTTTTCCAGAAGCAATTACTATAATAACAAATTTAATTATAAAAGTCAATATGTAGATTTCAAAAATTCTAAAAAGTAATCTTTTCTATCTTTCTTTTTTATTTCTTCATTATTTACTATATCTACTACTTCTACTACTTCTTCATTTAATGTTATTTTTAAATTTCCAATTACATCACCTTTTTCTATTGGCGCTTTCAAATAATATAAACAATTAATTTCTATATTTATATTATCAATATCAGATTTTTTTACTGGTATTACTTTGTTTTTTATTTCTCTTAACTTCAATACAACAGTTTTATTTTTTCCTTTTTCAACTTGTATTCTTTTTTTATTTATTTCTTTCCAATTACCAAACTTTTCATTTACTATATCTTCTATATTTAGATATTTATAATTTTCATATGCATATTCTATCAAATTTATACTATCTGCAGTTCTTATCTTTTTAGTATCTGCTCCAAGCACTACTGTAATTATTTCAAAATCATTTCTATTAACAGATGTAACTAAACATCTTCCTGCATTATTAGTAAAACCTGTTTTTACACCACTAACTCCCTGCAAATAACCTAATAATTCATTTGTGTTACATAATTGTTTAGCATATCCATTAATATTAATTGTATGTTCTTTTGTACCTACAATTTTTGCAAACATTTCATTTTTCAGTGCATAATCTGCTATCTTAGCAAGTTCATATGCAGTTGTATAATGCTCTGGATCATCTAAGCCATGTGGTGTAACAAAGTGTGTATCTTTTAATCCTAACTCCTTTGCCTTTTTATTCATCAAATTAGCAAATCCTTCCTTATCTTTTCCAACATATTCTGCAAGTGCTACGGCTGCATCATTTCCAGAACGTAACATTAAACCATATAATAAATCTTTAATTGTAATTTTATCATCTTTTTTTAGTCCAAGTCTCGAACCACCTGTTCCTGCAGCTTTAGCCGATACCTTAACTTCAGCATTTAAATCAGCATTTTCTATTACAACTATGCATGTCATTATTTTTGTTGTTGAAGCCATTGCACTTCTTTTATTTTCGTTCTTTCCCCATATTACTTTCCCAGATTTTCTATCATATATAATTCCTATTCTAGAATTTATTATTGGTTCTGCAATACTTTTGCTTGCAACATTAATTACTTCACTTAATTCCTTTTCTTCTAAATTCTCTTCCAACTCATCATCTGCATATATAACTCCGTACAAAACTAAATAATAAAATAAAAATAACTAAACAAAATATAACCTTCTTCCCAAACATAAAAAATCACCTTTATAATTTATATTTTATAAAGGCGATTTTTATTACTATTATTTTATTTATTATTTGGTTGTAAATTTATTGTCAAACTATAAAGTTTTACTGCTTTGTCTTTTTCTTGCTTTGCTTTATCTTTATTTCCTGAGAATTCTGGTAATATTCTTATTGCATTAAACACAAGTGAATCGGCATTTGCACCATCATCAAAATATTTATCAAAAGGTAGTTGTATAGTCTTTTTACTATTAGGTAAAACAACTAAGTTTCCATTTTCTAATCCTTTAACAGTTCTTGTATCTCCATTAACTTTCATAACAACTTCATCAGATTCTGTATTGTCTAATAGGTTTATATAGTTTCCTGTTTTATTAGTAATTTCAACCGTATAATTTTCTGCTTCATATGTTACATCTTTTTTTACAATATTTATTCTCATATACTCATCTTCTGCTATAATTCCTAATTGTTTCTCTCCTATATAACCATTTAGTGATAATTTTAAAACACCATTTTCTTTTTGTATAGCTATTTTTTCTTCTTTATATTCATATCCATCAGTTGTTCCAGTAGCTAAAATATCTTCTAATAATCTTATTCTATAGACATATACATTATCTACATTAGAATAATTCTGAATATTATAGATTTTCTTTTCATCAAACAATTCATCAACATATGATTTAAAACCATCAAGGGTATTACAATATTTAGATTTAAATTCATTACTCAACAAATTATATGCATTTTCATACTCTTTATTATTACAATAATTCACATAATTGTCTATAAGATTGTTAATTGGCTCTTTATATTCATCAGGCACTTTATCTGTTTCATCCATTACCGGACTATGTGGATCATATGTAGTAATTGGTTTTACCGGTTCTTGCTTACCTTTCAAAAAATAATTTATTGCAATAATCAATCCCCAAATAATTACAATTATAATTATTACTCTTTTATGTTCTCTAAAAAACTTCCTTACTTTTAATCTAAAATCTAACCAAAATTTCATTTACTTTTCTCCTTATATAACTTGGAATGATAATACAAAATCGTTAAAATTATTTTCTTTTACTACAATTCTCTGACTTTTTTTAGCCTCAGTTTTATCTACATCCGGATTAATAACAGTTATAGTAAGTACATAAATATATCCTTGCCTATCTATATCATTATAACTAAAAGAAACAAAGTCAGGATATGTTTTATTTACATATTTCTTAAAGTCATCCAAAGTTTTAAAATATTTATCTCTAAATTCTGGATATAATAAATCATATGCCTCTTGATATTTTGCATTTTCTATATATTCCATAAACTCAGAAAAGTAATATTCCATTCTTTCTCTTTCTTTCATAGATTTTAATTTTTCTAAAGTTTCTTGTTCTTCATCTTGTACTGTATTTGTATTAGTACTATTACTTATATTAACATTATTTACATTACCAGTATTTTTTACTGTCTTTCTATTTAAAATTAATATTATGTTTGTACATATTAGCACTAATATAACTAATATTATTATTATATTCTTTAAATTAAAACTATTTTTCATCATAACCTCTCGTATAATAACAGTATAACTCTAATCATTATACGAAACTCCTTTCTTTTTAGTTATTTTGTTATAATGCTTATTCTTATATTTTTACACTTTTTTCAAATATTATCAGTTAACATTTTTAATACTAGTCTTTTATAAAACTTCTAATATTGATTCGTTATCTTTAACGTTATTTTTTAAGAATATTTCTAATTGTAGCTCTTTATTATTTTCATATAATATTGTTAATTTTGCTTTTACTCCTTCTTCAACTTCTTCTACTGAGTCTTTTATAAATTTATACGATTTAAACTTTAACGTTTCACCCTTTAGCTGCTGAATATTATATTGCAATTTACTAAAACAATCATAGCTTGTTATTCCCAATTTTCTTTTTGCATATTCCTGATTTGCAGTTACATTATAATATTTTTTTATATCTGATTCTGATTTTCCGTTAAACATCTTGTAATACCTTGGTATTAAATCATTTGCCATTACATAAATTGCCCTTATTACATCTTCTTGAGATGCACTACCTTTATATTTCATCAATACTAATCCTGAAAATTGTGGTTTTACCAAATCTTCACTAATATCTTCAAAAATAAATTGTTCACTCTTACTATATTGGAGTACATTTTCCGATGCACTATTATTCATTCGTATAATATTAATAATTAACATTATTAGCAAAGCAATAATAATTAATATTACTATTATACTTTTTAATAAATTTACTTTTTTCATATTTATCACCCTTAAATATTTTATTGAGTAGATAAGAAGTTAACATATTGTCCACCAGTTCCATACTCATCTCCATATCCTTCTTCTTCTAAAAATCTTTTTGCATCAGTCTCACCATGTAAAATATCAAGTGCTAATTTAGCTTGTGCATTCCATCTAGTATTTAAACTACCTACTGTACTAGTTTTGGTACATGCATATTTTAATAAATTAATAATAATTTCTTCATCACTCATTGATTCATTTATTGCATTTTCCCATCCCATATATGGTCCCCAGTTTACCAAAGACCCTAAAGTTCCTTGTACAACAGCCGGTCTTTCTTTCATCCATGATAACTCTAAATCGTCAAAATTTTGATATTTTTCTTCTAATGCTATCTGTATTTGTAAATCCAAAAATGCTTCTTTATCTCTCTCTGTTATAGCTTTAAAATCTCGTTTTAAATAACTATCTTCAAAAGTTGGCTGCATTGCATACTTGTTAATTAACGTTACACTATCTACATCTGCATATTTAGCCAAACTTCCACATAAGTTACTATCTAATTCAGCAAGTTTACCACAAAGTGCCTGTATATTTGCAAGTCCACTTGTCATTGTAGTCCACTGACATATTCCAACACCATGTTCAATTCCTGGTTGACATGCACCAACACTAGCTGGTCCACATCCTTCTATACACCATTTTCCTGCTTCATAATATGTAAAATAGAAAAATTCATATTTCGAATCGTCTAAACTTCCTGATTTTTTCTTAGGTGCTTTCATATAATCTTCTATATTGTTAATAATAGCCTTCTTTTCATCACGCATCAATAATTTTATATCTTCATCTGTTGTTACTCCTATTACTTGTGATTTTTCCAATTGAGCTCCTTCTGTTATATCAGAATTTATAGTTATTCCCTCAATTTTCATAGTCATATTTTTAACTGTAGTATCTGCTGTAAATTTTAATGTTATTGAATTTCCATCTATCTTTATAACTTTTGCTTCTCCTGGAGTTATAACATCTAATCCTGCTTCAAAACCAACAGTATGTTTTTTCTTTTTGCTTGGAGCAGAACCTCCTGTTGGAAGTGTATCAGGAACTACAATACCATGATAATGCCCATCGGCTCCACTTATCATATATCTTTCTACAAATGATTTTACTCCACCTTCATATTTTGCCTTATAAGGATTAGAACCATTACCTGGATTACTTAATATTAAAGTTCCATCTGATTTTTGACCAAGTATAACAATATAATGTGCTCCAGACGTAAATCTTGAATCAACTGCACCAGTTACACATACAATCATCGGCTTTCCTTCACTTAAAGCTTGATTAATCGTATCTATATAAAAATCAGTTGATTGTCCAGCTTTTGCTATACTACAAGTTACTCCAGCTTCTGCTTGCATTGCATCTGCTATTCCCTCTACATTTCTATATGGTATATATTTGGCCATTATATCAGGTGTAGTAGTACAACCATATCCAGATGCCAAAACTGCAGTTGACGTTGCACCACAGCCATTTTCATTATCATATCCAGGTACATTAGACCAATCTCCCCAAGCACCAACACCATATGCACCATATGGTCCTTGTTTATAATTAATATATGTTACACCATTAACAGTTTGTGTTTTATCCAAATCTGTATTGCTTGAACTTGCTGAAATTTCTTCTTCCTCTTCTTCTTCCTCTTCTCCATTTTCTGCTTTTTCAGCATCCAAACTAGCTTTTGAACGAATATATGTTCCATATTCATTATCTTTCTTTTCGTACTTTTTATCTGGCCATACTTCCGGAGTATATGCTGGAATAAGCCAATCTAAAACTCCTGTCTCAATTGATTTAAAATCTGCTTCTGTAAAGTATCCCAACTCAATCAAAAATTCTTTTAAATCATGATATATGTACTCTCCATCTTGTGTATGAACATTTTCTAATATTGAAAATGCTGCAAGTGATGATTTTTTTGCAAAACTAATTTTCTGTAACCTAACTTTATATTTCTGTCCAGAATCTCCATTTTGTCCTACTTTATATGATGCATTTGCTAATTCGTTATTAAGTTCTTGTGCTTTCTTTTCTATTTCTTCTACAGTTGCAGTATCTGAAACATTATTATCCTTATCTGTTAATACTTTTGAATTATCATAATTTATTAACAATGGGTTTGATGGTTCATATCCAAAGTTTGATAAATATTTTCTTGCAGATTCAATTTCTTCTGCAGTTTCAAGTGTACCATCATAAATAAAATAGTATCCATTAGTTAACCAGTTCTTTACTTTGTTATGCCATTTTTCATCCTTTATAATATATGGTTGATTTATCTGCTCCACATCTTTGTTATTACCATCTTTTCCAGTTAATGTATACATTATCTTACCTGTTTCATTTAATTTTTGAATAACTTCTGAATCTGCTAATCCTTCTGGATTAAATTCATCTTCTTTTCCATTTATTTCTTTTGTGAAGTCATATGCACTATCCCAGCTATCTGGGGTTTTACCTGGTGTTTTTACAAAATATAAGTCTCTATACCAGTGATGTGTAACCTTATTAATATATGGTTTAAATGTATGTACACTTGTAGATTGTGTAGACATTACTTTATACAATAATAGAAATACATCTGGATCTATTCCCCATTGATTTTCTACAGAGGATAGATTTTCTTCTATTATTGGTTCTACATTATTTTGTATCTTTGCTTTATCCTGTTGTATTTTTCCCTCTACATCTATTAATAACTCATTCAATTTTTTGCAAAGTTCATCTAACTCTATTCTATCTCTTATATTTTTCTCATCCACACCATTAAAAGTTGTACCATACTTTTCAAACATTTCTTTTGCTTTTAACCTATAATAATTTTGATAACCATCATCTGGTTTATTCCAAGTAATTTTATCATCATATTTTTTCATATAATCGATACACATATCTATACTATTTAATAACTCATATAACCCCATTTCGTGGGTATACGCATTAACTGAACCAGTTTCAGTTTCTAAATAAATTAAAGCATCAAGTTTTGCTTTATCGCTTTTTCCATTTAATATTGCTTTTAAATCTTGAAAGCTTAGACAGTCATATTCTATCATGTATTGTTCAACATAGTACTCTTTCTCAGAAGCTATGTTCCAAGAATCATTTCCGTTATCTTCTGTAAATGTTGGTTTTCCTGATCCATCAACCTTTATTGAATATGATATAAGTTCCCCTGTTGTTCTATTAACTAGTTTTATAGGATTTCCATCTTTATCTAATGCCTTATAGTACATAGTTTCGTTTGTATCAGAATCAGTAACTTTCACTATATTAGTACCTTCTATCGTATCCATTGTTGCTGTATGGCAGCTCTGTCCATCCCATTCATATCGCTCTAATTTATCTGCTTTGCTAAACAATGCATCATAATTTGCATTTACACTAACTGTTTCTTTAAGCGAATTATATTCATTCACAATTTGCTCTTTACTTATAGTCTGATTGCTATCATTTATGTGGAAAGCATATTCAACATTGTACTCCATTTCTTGTGTACTTAATTCAATATCTGTTTGAAGATCTCCATCAGTACAAAAGTCATATACAAAATCTGGTGCCATAGTAGATAAATGTAATGCTAATGATAATTCTATTGGTTTACCGTATCTTCCTGTCCATCCTGTTAAATCCCAGTTCATCTGGCTTGTAACAAGAGTTCCTGTTTTTATTGTTAATCTATTATTATCTCTATCAATTGATGCACTAAAATCATCTATGCTATTCCACCAATCTTCGTTCATAGAATCAGGATCAAAATGTATCATTCCATATTGATCCTTATTATTTATATATTTAGTATTTCTAATTGAATCTTCTAGAGCATTCGATATATTCCCTATTATTGGAATACAAGACAATAATTTATTAAAACCTGTTTTTTGAACACCTCTTAAAGTATATGTTCTTTCATTTTGTAATATATATGCATATAAATAATTTGGAGTATCTTCATCTTTTTCCTTATATTCAGTAGATACTTTATTTACTTTTCCAGTATTAGAATCAAATCCTATTTGTTCTTCAGTTGCAAAACCATATTCTCTTAGACCATATCCTAAATTTTGTATGTAATTGGCTAAGTCTACCAAATCAGTTTCACTAACTTCTATTTTTTCAGCACCTTTTACCCAGTTCCAAAAATTTTTACATGCTTCTGTAACTTTCTCCATGCCCAAACCTGGCAAAGTTACAAAAAATCCTATAAATCCTATTATTAAAAATATAATAAGTAAAGCAATTCCGAATAGCACTTAAAGCAGAAACAATTGGAGCTAAAGATTTAATATTTTTGGCTTTTTTTAAAAGATCTCCTGCTTTTTTAGCTGCATCTTTTCCTTTTTTAGCTGCATTCTTTCCTTTTCCACCAGTAGATGCTGTTTCCATTGCATTACCAGCTTCTGCTTGGTTATCATCTGACTCGCTATTAGACTGGCTATCAGAACTTCTAGTTCCTCTATTACTTTTTATTAATCCCTTAGCATCCCCAAATGCTTGTTTTGCAGAGCCACCTTTTGGTGCTCCTCCTGAACCACCTTTTGGTGCTCCTCCTGAACTACCCTTTGGTGCTCCTCCTGAACTACCCTTTGGTGCTCCTCCCGAGCCACCTGCTGGTGCTCCTCCTGAGCCACCTTTTGGTGCTCCTCCTGAACTACCCTTTGGTGCTCCTCCTGAACTACCCTTTGGTACTCCTCTTGAACCACCTACTAGTATTCCTCCTGAACCACCTGCTGATGCTCCTCCTGAGCCACCTTTTGGTGCTCCTCCTGAGCCACCTGCTGGTGCTCCTCCTGAGCCACCTGCTGGTGCTCCTCCTGAACTTCCTGCCATATACTATTCACCCACTTTCTTATTACTATAACACTCTATTTCTTTGGTTTTCTTTTCTTTGGTACCTTTTGCTTTGGCGGTTGTATTTGTCCTGCTGCAATTAATCCTAATGTTTCCTGCATTTTTTCTTTAGTGTCTTCCTCGCCAACAACCTTGTATGTCTTTTGCATCTTACTTGCATAACTAAAGTATTCTTTGTCTGCATCATTCATTTCTTCAGCCTTAATATCACCATTCAAATATTGTTCTGTTTTTGTTGCAATTTGATCATTTGTATAACCTGTCGATTGTCTATAATTTTGATATGCTTGAGCAAAGCTCTCTTCATTATCCATAACTAATCTGTTAGCTTTTCTTGAACTTGCAATTCCACCAGCTCCTTCTGCTAATGAATTTCCTGCATGCATACCAGCCAAAGCTCCCTTGCTAGACCCTGTTGATGCTCCTAATGCTGCCAGTGTACCAACTGTTGCAATTTTTGCGCTCGCTGCAATAGTGCCTTTTATTGCAGGTGGCAATCCATCATATGCTTCTTCAACACTATTAACCGCTTTACTTGCACCTGCTTTGATTTTTCCTACTGCTGCTACGAATTTATTTGTTTTTCTTTTTGCTGGTTGTGTTCCTCCTAGCTGTGTTCCTCCTGGTTGCGTTTCCCCTGGTTGTGTTCCTCCTGGTTGCGTTTCTCCTGGTTGTGTTCCTCCTGGTTGCGTTCCTCCTGGTTGCGTTCCTCCTGGTTGCGTTCCTCCTG
>CAJLIR010000012.1 GCA_905206805.1 uncultured Caryophanales bacterium
ACAACACCTGAACCTACTGTTCTGTTCTAATATTATTATACATTTTCAAACACTCTTGAAATGCTTATATTTCAACATTTATTGTTTTTACATTTTCCAACATTTTTAATCATTTTTGTACTAGAGTGGGAAAAAAGTGGGAAAGTGGGAATTTTATTTATTCCTATTAAATTCATCTTGCACACCCTTTTTGTAAATCTTGTTTGAATATCTTTTAAATATATGTAATAATATTTTGTCAAATAAATTCAACATATTACCTCCTTCTTTTATTCATTGGAGATATCTCTATTTTTATTATACCATATTATGTAAAATAAAATAACTATACTGGACAATAGTTATTATCTTATTTTTCCCTAGTGTTACTTGTGTTACATAATTCGACAAAATTCGACTTTTACTTTAAACTTTCTATTAATTTATCCATATATTCATTTGCAATATCTTTTTTTATATTTAAACTTTTCTTTTTAATATCTATATATTTTAATACACTTTCTAATTCCTCATGTTTTATATATTCTTCTATCTTATTTAACATTTCTATTATTTCTACATTATTCATAATAGCACCTCACTACTTAACTTTGAGTATATTATAACATAAATACCTATATTGTAAAATAGTTATCTTCAATTTAACTCAAATAGCAGATAGTTAAAATCTTTGTTACTTTCTTTTAAAATAGATATATTAGGAGGAGGTGATTAAGATGATACAATTAAAAGTAAATGAATTATTGAAAAAACAAAAGAAAACGAAATATTGGTTTGTAAAAAATATGGAAGGAGGTTATCAATCACTTACAAGAATGATGAATAATGAAACTAATAGTATAAAATTTGATACATTGGAAAAAATGTGTGATTTATTTAATTGTGAAATTGGAGACATTATTGTCAGAAAAAAAGGAAAGAAAAAAAATAAGAATAGAGGTAAAATAAAAGATGAGTAAATTAATGAAGCAATATCAAGAATTAAAAAAAGAAGATCCTAATTTAATTTATATTTTTCAAGTAGGAATATTCTATAATATATTAAACGAAGATGCACGAATAGTATCTAATGAAATTGGTTTGAAATTAACCGACTTAAGTCCTGAAATTATAAAGTGTGGCTTTCCAATCTCCAAATTGGATAAATACACACAATTACTTGATTCTCATAACTTAAAATATAAATTAGTTTCTACCCATACATCTTCTAATCAAAATACTTCTTACGATGATATTATAAAAAAAATTGAAAATATAGACTTAAATAATACAACTTGTAAAGAAGCTTTTGACATACTATATAATATACAGCAAAATTTAAAAAATATACAATAAAATGTAAAAATAAAAAAAATCGCAAAAAATCGAGCCACGAGGTTTCGATTTAAGCGATTTTTATTTTTAATTAGATAAGTTATATACCTTTAATATTTTAATACTTGTCCCGGATATATTGTATATGGTGATTTTATTCCATTTTTATCTGCAATAGTCTTCCAGTTGATTCCTAGCTTTGCCCCAATTCCTGATAATGTATCACCTGATTTTACAGTATAGCTTTTTGATGATGAACTTGAACCACATTTACTATTAACTATTGCTTGAATTGTATTGTAGTCATAACCTGCTGCCGTTAATTTTTCTTTTCTTGTTTGTCCAACATCCCATTTTCCTGCAATAACTTCATTTGCAATTTCTTCATTAGATTTTTTAGATGATGCACCTAAAATCTCATTAACTCTATTTTGGACAGCATTATAATCATAACCTGCTGAAGTTAATCTTTGTTTTCTATCGTTTCCATTTCCCCATTGTTGATTAATAACTTCTTGAGCTAAATCATCAATAGATTTTGTTGGTGTTGGAGATGTTGTATTTGAACTTTCTGTATTTATCATTGATGGATAATCTTTGAAAGATTCATTCATATCAACATTTCCTGATATTCCATTAACTTTTCCTGATGATGTATATTGCCATAATCCATAAGTATTATGATCAAATTTTGATGAAGCAGATGTTGACCACCATGCCATCCATTTATCAAATCTATTTAACTTTGAAGAATTTAATTTTGAATCAAACCATGATTTTGAAGCATATATTGCTGCATAATATCCTGCCTCTTCAAACATTAAACATTCTTTTTCACAAATTGAAACTAATGTATCATTTGAAGGCATACCATATTTTGCTTTATAACCATCTGCATCTTCCATATCAATTATAACTGGAAATTTTATTTTATTTTTATATGGTGCTAGTGCTTTTATTACTAAATTTGCTTCGTTAATAGCATTGTCTATATTTAACGCATAAGAATACGTATAAACACCAAATGGAATTCCTACTCTTATACATTCCTCAATATTTCTTATTGCTTTTGAATCTACTGCACTTTGACCATAACTAATTCTAATTATAGCAAATTCAATTCCTGATGCTTTTACTGCATCCCAATTAATATTACCCTGATGGGCTGATACATCTATACCTCTCATTACTCTTCACCTCCAAATTCATTCTCATTCCTTTGGATTTCTCCATTTCCTAAAACTTCGTTTTCTTCCATGAAAATTCCTCCTTATAAAAAACTATACTGGAAGAATTTTTATTTTTCTTCCAGTATTTTAAAATTGCAAGAATAACTCTCTTGTATTAAATTATTGATTTTTAGCATCATATAATACAGTAGCAGTACCAATTCCACCCAATGCAGTAACCACTGCTTGTATTATACTATTTGCATCTAATCCCTCAATATGAATTACACAACCTATTACTGTTGCTATAATTCCTATCAAAATATTTTGTATTGGAATGGGTAATGTTTCGTTCCATCCAAAATGCTTTGATATTTTGCCTAAAACATAAGTAAATAACGTTGTTATAACATATACTAATAATTGAACAGTCATTGTTTTTTCCTCCTTTCTTTTTTCTAGTGATTGCTATGTTCTAATCTAGTAATTATCTCATCTATTCTTTTGTGTGCTTGTTTACAACTTTCTTCCACTCTCGTAGTTCTATCTCTATTTTCTTTTACATCATCTTTAATTGATGTTATTTCTTTCTTTATATCATCTATGCCATTTGATATAGATTTCAATTCAGTTAGAACTGTAGCCATTTGTGTTGCATCTTCTTTTACATCTTCTGTAGTATCTTTTTTCCCATTTCTTAATATATTATAAATTATTGTTATTACTGCTATTGCTACAGAAACTATACTAATAAGTGTAGATATTTCAATAACCATAACTTTTCCTCGCTTTCATTTGATAAAAAAATAAACACCTAATAGGTGTTTATTTATAATCTTCTCCTGTTATTTCCTTATATTCTTCTTTTGTTATCCATTTTTCAACTGCATTATATACTCTTGCTTCATTCCAAATTCTATTATCATAATATTTTTTTACCTTTTCAAAATTTTTGCTATGTTCATTCATTGACTACACCTCCTCAAGATCAACATCAGTCATCATTGCTAGATATTCTATATCTGCTTTTGTTTTTATTTTATCAATTTCATCAGCAGATAATTGTCTTAATACAAAATAATAGCCATCTTCATAATGAACAATTTGTACTAATTCTACATGTTCAAGTTCTTCAGATGTTTTATCAGTTTCATTTTCAATTGTAATTTTTGATAATTTACCTTTAAAATCATCTTCAGTTATTTTTGTTTTTGAAATATAATTATTTCCACTCAATTTTAAGTCTTTAAGTTGTGTTCCATCAGATAACGTAATTTTCCATGATTTTTCCATTTCGGTACCTCCTTAAATAAATCATAATATAATTGCGACATATTACTTATTTGTTGCATTGACATTTTTTTATAATTTCCTGCCATCCAACTTTTAAAACTATTTTCTATATCGTTACTTTTCATTTTTCCTTTGTCCAATAGTCTTTTGTATGCTTTTAGTTTTCTTCTTTCTCGAGTTACTGTTTTTGTACTTATCTTTTTTATTATTCTTCCTGTTGGTGTTAGTGAATAATTTATTTGTAATACTTTAAATTGTTGAGATAATTTTACTATTCTTGTTTTCCTATCATTAACTATTAATCCTAGTTTACTTGATATAATTTTTATTTCTTTTAGTAATTGCTTTAAAAATTCTTTATCTTGATGAATGATATAACTATCATCCGTATATCTTCCATAATATTTGCATCCTCTAACAATTTTTATATAATTGTCTATTTGTGATGGATACGAAATTCCTATATTTTGAGATGGTTGACTTCCAATATCTACGCCTTTTCCATTTTTATTATCTATATTAAATACATCAAATAGATTTTTTAAAATCCACATAGTAATTTTTGCTTCTTCAGGGTTTACTTTTCTTAAAAAATATTGTAACTTCTTTAAACATAAATCATGAGGAATACTTGCATAATATCCGCTAAAATCAATTAACAATATGTATCCCTCATTACTTTTATATTTTCTATAATATTGATGTAAGTGTGTTTCAAATCTTTTTCTATGAAAAGCCACACCTCTATTCTTTTGACTTGCACCATTATCATAGATTAAATATGGAGAAATAGCTGGACTTAAAACATTATCGCAAAGTAAATGATTAATTGTTTTATCAACCATATTATTACTTGTAATATGTCTTATTTTTCCTCGTTCATTTATAGTAAATTTTTTTCCTGCTACTGGTTTATATTTCCACTCTTTCAAATCTTTTAAAATTTGTGCTGTTTCTATCAAATGGTTCATTTCGAACAATTGTGATTGATATTTAAAAGGTGCTCCTTGAATTGCCTTTGTTCCAGCTTCATAAATTTTATTTGCATCATAAAAAATATTCATAAAAATCACTTTAATAGTATTACTGGTCGTAACCAAATACATAATGATTAGTATTTATCAATTCTGCTATTGAAGGGATAATCTTTCCTTTCCTTTTCCCATATCCATACGATGGAATCAAGTCCATATAAATAAATTGTATGGGTTGTGAAATCAGGACGAACACCGTTGACATTCGAAGCGTTGTTGTAACTCGAATTACCATTGTTGCTGACATTCGCGAAATTCGTAGAAGAAACGACATACAAAGATTACCCACTAATTATTATTTTTTTATATTTTTTAAAAACCTATTGTCAGTTTGTCGAAGTGATTTTATCATATTAAATTCTTTTTGAATTTCTAGAACCAAATTCATATACTTATTCAAATCAGCATATAAACATTCTCCTGCATATTGCAATTCATCTTGAAGTGCATTACAACAAGCCATAGCTCTGTCCATTTCTATACGTCTTTCTTCAAACTCTGACATATATGTTGGAAATATTGTATTTGCAATTCTTAAATGCCTACTTATTCCTGTTGCTAATTCTATTACATTGTCTGATACTCTATTTATTTGATTTCTATAAAATTTATACATATTTTCTTTTATTCTTATTTGTTCCTTTTCATCAAGTCCTTTTATTCTATTGTTTATTTTCTCTTCTATTTTTGAAAATGTTATATAAAAATTATTTTCTGCTAAATTTGTTACTGCCATTCTTATCATATATGCATTATGAATTGTTTGCAATTTTGATTCTTTTCTTTCACTTTTCTTTATCTCTGACATTGTAAAATAATACTATTTCTCCTTTTCTATTTTTTCAACAGAAATTATATCATTTTTATTTTCTTATTTTAACTATCTTGAAAGCTAACTATACTATATGACAGGGCATAAAGCCCTGTCGATGTCTGATTACACGATTAGGAAAGCAGGACGAACACCGCCGACAATCGAAGCGCCGGTGCAACCCGAATGACCACTGTTGCTGACAACCGCGAAACGCGCAGAAGAAACGACATCTCTTAACCAGTACCAATATCTATCTCCAGCATCATTTCTAGCAACAATCGAATCATGTCTTAACCTGAATAATGATAATTGAGAATTGTCTATTTGATAATTGTTAGGAAATGTAGATCCATTTGTAGCATTTTTGAATATTTGACAACCATAAACCATTATCTCATTCATCAATTCTATATCAGAATCGTACCATGTTCCTCCGGTCTCACATCCATTTGAAACTGCATTTTGTAAATGATTTCTATGCTTTAATATATGACTTGTTTCAAAATCATTTTTTATTACTGTTTTAAATTGTGCTAAATTTGTTTTATACATTGCACTACCAATATAAGCTCCATCAGTTATATTACTAGCATTCATTTGTGCTGTTCCCATTATTCTTTCCGGTATCATTAAAACATGAGGTTTCGTACATTCTGTATCTCCCATGTGTAATCTATAATTAATATCGGCTACTAAATATTTTCTACCACTTGTTTTTCCTATGATATAGTCTCCAATGAATATATCGTCAAAAGTTCCTGCTGCAATTTGTTTTGATAATGTTCCATCATAGAATAAATCAGTAATATCTTTTCCTCTATAAATACTATTATGTGCACCTGCATTTTTTTCTACAAGTGCAGTAAGTAATGTGGAAATTTCAACTTTTTTAGTTGTCCCATTTGCCACATCAACAACAGGTAATATATCTGTTGTTTGAAGATTTTTTAATTCTTCAAGTTCTGAAATTTTTTTAATTCCCATAATTGTAAAATCCTCCTTATTTTTTTACATTCCAACAACTAACCTTGTATTATCCTCTGTTGCAATATAATATCCATCTTCTGTTATAATTGGTGAAATTGCATCTTCTAAATTCTCTCTTGTTTCATTTAAAATAGTAGTTAAATTATCTATTTCTAATTGTATTTTTCCTGCTGCATCTTCTGACAATTGATTTTTCATCTTTTCAAACCAATTAGTAAATTCTTGTTCTTCAGTATTAAAGAAATTTGTCATAATATTTTTAAATTCTGTAAAATATGTATCGTGTTCCGCTTCTTGATCTTCATAATATTTCTTATATGCCTCTTGCCATTGTGCATATAATGTTGAAGTATCAACTTGATATATTAAACTTGTAACCCAAGGACATTCACTACTACCTCTACAGTCTTTTATTAAGTCTTGTGTAATTTTTATACAAGATGGACTAATCGTAATATCAGCTAATCTAAATTCAATGATGTTCTCTTCAGTATTTATTGATGGATGTACTGGGTTACTTGATGCAGTCCCTTTTCTATATACTATATTTCCTGTTCTTCCTAATTGAGTTTTATCCATTTGAGCTATAATACTGTCTATTCTAGTTAATACATCAGAATTTTGTGCTGTAGTTATTGTCAAATTGCTTGGATTTTCAAACCACTTATCCCCAATTAGTGCATAACCTGCTGAAACTATAATATTCATCCCATTATTTGCAGTAAAAACTTGCAAATAATCGGAAGGTTCACCTTTTGGAGTTGCAAAAACACCATTACTTATTAATTTTCTATATGGTCTATTCATATCATCTGCTGAATAAACACGATCATTATTTATCGCATCAAAAAAACCAGCAGTAACTTCAAATTTTACATCGTTTTCCATTTTTGCCTCCTATTCACTTTTTATATTTTGAAATGTCGGTTCCATTTTATATCCATTATCATCTATACTCTCTAATATTTCAGATATCCTAACATTAATTGAAATTCCGTATTCATTTACAATATTTACAATATCACCTAGATTATAATCATCTTTATATTTATAATTAGCTCCTATAATAACATCTCCTGTAAAAGATGTAATTGATTTATATTCAGACATTTTTTCATATCCAACACTTTTTAGGTTTTCAATATAAATATTATTACATAATACTACTTCAGTAATTTCTCCATCATCATTTTTTGTTAAAATAGCTATATTAGTTCCGTTTACTTGATAATATATTGTGCCATTTATATTCTTTTCATTACCATTAGGATAACTACTTAATAATTCATCATAATCAATTGAACTTGAAACATCTCTTGCATCAACATATAATTCATGTCTATTAATTCCTGTTCCACTACCAATTGTAACAGTTTTTCTTTCTATTCCTTCGCCTTCTCCTGCAACAATAGCAATGTTTTTTATATTGCTATCATCTTTGGTATAATCCGTTGTAGATATGCTATCATAGTTTTGAGAAAATTGAACATAATCACTTCTATCTTTCCCTTTATATAAAGAAAATACAAATTTTCTATCTTTTATAACAACTTTATATCCCCACTCGTAATTCTGACATAATTCTTGAATTTTTGTACCTACACAATCATAAGTAACTTGTTCTCTTATTGTTTCTTTAAATCCTACTTTATCTGCTAATACAAAGTTTTCTATTTTTCTTTCTTTGTTGATAGGATTTATTATAGAATCCGTAATTAAAGTTCTTATATAATCTTCAACTAATCCATTAAAGTTCGTTTGTTTGGCTACTATTCTTGAATTTAGTATGTTTTTTATATCTGTACCTGTTATAATTAATTGATCTCCATTTTCTTCATCAGTTTTTATTTCAATTTTTGTTATTTCACAAACCATATCGTCATTTTTCCTAGCAATATATTTGCATTCTTTTATTTTTTTGATATTTTCAATAGTTGCAGAAATAACAAGTTCACAATCTCCCAATTCATTATATCTAGGAACCCATAAAATACTTGAATACATATCTATTATGTATTTTTTAATTAAATCTTTATCTAACAAATATAATTCATCCATATAATTCTATACCCCTAAATATACACGATAATATTTAAAACTAATGTCCACTAGCATATCCTTCTCTCCATCATCAGCTAAAAAACTAAATCTATTATCTCCAATTCCTAATTGAAAAAATGTTGATTCACTTCTAACTTGTGGAATTAAATTATATTCAACCGCTTCTCTAGTTAAAATTACCGATTTTTTTCCTCTATTACAATTAATTATTAATTTATCATTTTTCATAAACTTATAATCAATTATAAAATTTTCTCCTGTTTCAATATTACGAATTTCTAGCTTATTTACAGTCCCCATAAATCCAATATTAATAATTAAACCTGTTTCACTTTCACTATCGTTTATAACATTTGTTACCTTTTCAAGATCTACAGAAGAAATTGCAATAGGTTGATTACTATTTATAGAAAATGGGAAAGAGAATTTTTTTATTGTTTTTGAAATACTTTGAACTATGGTATTAATATCTTTAAAATATGGATCAGGACATAAAATAGAAATCTGTGCAACTTGTTTTTGAACGAATATTGGAACTTCAAAAGTTTGCACATATCCTTCTATAAAAACATTTCTGTTATCATCTTCATAATAAATTTTACACCATTGTTTATTTCTAAAATATTTATAAAGTTTTAATCTATTTTGAGAAACATCTCCATTTATATATACTGTAATAACAATTTCCCTATTGGGAATTTTTGAACTATTAAAGGCAGAACCATCTCCATTTGCATAGGTTGAAGTATTTATATTAGCATTTGGAGGGGTTATTCCTTCTATATTTGCTATTTGATAATCTTCTTCGTTATCTGTTAATTCAAGGACTGCTCCTTTAATATTTTCAACTTTTAAAGTAAACATTTTTGATTTCCCTCCTATGCATTTACTAGATTTAATAAATTCCTTGTCTGCCTATATAATTCTAGTCTAGATGGTTGTTTTGGAGCATTTATTACTTGAGTAAAATTATTAACATTAGATGTTGAATTAGATATATTGTTAATATTAGAAGCATTGTTTTTCATTTCTTCTTTCATATCATTTGCAACAGCTTTTATCCAGCCTTTATTTCTTTCAAGAGGAACAACCGCTTCTGCTCCATTTCCTTCAAGTAAACCAACTTGTCCTTTTTCTAATACCCCACCTCTATATAATTTTGGTATATTTAATGTATTGATTCTTGATATATTTACACCTGGAATTGCATTGATTATTCCTATCGCACCGTTAATCATATTAATAAATCCATTTACTGTGTTTTCTATCATTCCTAATAATCCATTAATACCTGATTTAACAGCTCCACTAATTGCATTTCCTATATTAGTTCCAATGTTTGAAAATTTATCACTTATTGTATTCCATAATCCTCCGAAAAAATTACCAATATTGCTAAAAATACCAGTAATATTATTCCAAGCTTCTCTAAATCTATCTCCAAACCATCCTCCTACATTAGAAAATACATTTTGTATTCCTTGCCAAGCACCTTGAAAAAATGATCCTAATTGTTCAGGTAATTGTGCTAATCCTTGAAATATAGAACTAATTATCTGTGGCAACGCCTTTAATAATTCCAAGCATATAGTTGGTATTGCTTGAACTAATGCCATAAATAATTGAATTGCACCTTGTAGTAATACTGGTATATTTTGTATTAAAACATTAATTATAGTAGTAACAATAGTTGGTATTTGAGGAATAAGTGCTTGTATAATCAATGGTATTGCTTGAATAATAGCCATTAACAATTGCACTGCTCCCTGTAATACAATTGGTAAATTTTCAACTAAGCCAGTAATAATAGTATTTATTATTGTTGGAATTGCATCTACTAACGCAGGAATTATAAGTGGTATAGCTTCAACTATTGAATTTAATAATTGTACTGCTCCTTCTATCAATCTTGGAATTGCATCTGTTAATCCATATAAAATAGTATTTATTATTTCATCAAGATTTTCTGTTAATGCAGATATTATCTCAGGGATTGCTTCAATAATTCCCATAAAGAAACTAAAGGCTGCATCGATAAGATCTGGCAAACTGTCAACCAATACTCCAATAATCTGATTTACAACTTGTACTAATGCAATAACTAGGTTTGGAATTGCATCTGTTAATCCATTTACAAGACTTATAATAATTTGAACTCCTGCTTGAAGTAATTGTGGAATTGCCATCTGCAAAACATCTATTATTTGAGGTATAATACCAATTATTGCATCAACAACCGTTGGTAAAGCTTCAATTATTCCCTGTAGTAATTTATTCATTCCATCCATTACATCAGGTAATAGTTCTGTTATTAAATCAACAATTTGTGGGAATAACTCGATGAGTAATGATATAATACTATCAATTACAATTTTTACTTTTGGAACTATATTTTGAATAACAGTTCCTATACTATCTATTAAATTTTCCATTAAAGTATCAAAATTTGCATTTTCATCTGCCATGCCAGTTAATAAATTACTCCATGCAGACTTCATTGCTCCAATAGATCCTTGAATTGTTGTACTTGCTTCTTTTGCAGTAGTTCCTGTTATGCCCATATTATCTTGAACCAAATGTATAGCTTCAACAACATCAGCATAACTTTCAATTGTCAAATTTCCAGCTTGTCCTTGTGCTTTTGCTAATTTGTTAGCATCTCCAATAAGTCTTTCCATTTCACTTTTAGTTCCACCATATCCAAGCTTCAAATTATCAAGCATTGTATAGTTTTGTTTTGCAAAACCTTGATATGCATTTTGTATAGATTCCATTGATGTACCCATTTTATTTGCATTGTCAGACATATCTGTAATTGCTTTATCAGCTACTTCTGCTGATTTTGCAGTATCACCATTTAAACTTTGTAATAATGATGCAGAAAATGAAGTTACAGTGTCCATATATTCATTTGCAGAAAGCCCAGCAGTTTTATATGCATTATTAGCATAATTTTCTACAATGCCTGAGCTGTCCTTAAATAATGTTTCAACACCACCAACTAATTGCTCATAATCAGAATAACTAGCTATTGCCTGTTTACCAGCATTAAGTAAAGCACCACCTAATTTCAAAATCCCATTTATGCACCCTTCAACCGCATCTGCTGCTAAATTTGCTAATGCTCCTTTAAGAACTGTAAAACCACCATTTGAAGCATCATCTGCTGATTTCCCAGCACTATCGATACTTTTATCTAATTTATCAGCAGCACTATCAAGTTCCTGCATTTTGGTTTTATTATCATTTAAATCACCTGATAATGTTTTAATTTCTTTTGCTAAATTTTTGGCTTCTGATGAATTTTTACCATATTGTAGTACCGCATTCTTATATGCCTCTTTTGTATCATCTACCGCTTTTTGTTGATCGTCTATTGTGTCAGATAATTTACTTGTACTACTATTAGCTCTTTCTTCAGCTTTTTGTAAATTTTGTAATTGTGTACTATAATTACTGTATTCTTTTTCAATTTTATTTACCGCAGCCTCTTGATTGTTAATAGTAACTGTTAAATTCGATATTTGTTGTTTTATGCTTGAATGAGCTTGTTCTGCGGAACTCAATTGACTTTGTAAATTTCTAACTTCATCAGAATTTTCTCCATAGGCTCTTTTTGCATCTTCTAGTTTTTTCTTCAAATTTTCAATTTCACTAGCAGACTGCTTTTCATATTTTTGTGCAGTTTGTAACTGCGTTTGATATGATTGCAATTTACTAACTTGTGCTTCCATCGTAGATTTTAATTGTTTCAACTTTGCACTTAAACCATCTGTAGACTTTGTCCAATCATCCATACCAGAACTTGCTTTTTTAAATTCGGAATTTGCGAGTTTAATATAATTATTAGCTTCAGATATATTCTTTTTTAAATCCGATATATCCAATTTATATCGAGTTGTAATATCTTCTCCTTTTGCCACTTACTTTCCTCCTTTCATCAAGCAAACTAAAACCAGCTATCACTAGCTGGTCTTCTTATTTGTTTTTTCCTTTTATTTTTATTGTTTTGATTATTTGCTTCATCATAAATTCGTAATCTTCTAACTAATAGAAAAATCTCTCTCATTTTTTCTTTTCTTATTGAAAATGGATCAACCGTTGGAAAACGATTACATATTTCCATTTCAAGTTCAAAGAATATTTGATAGAGGGGAATAGCAGTATTCCCCTCTTCTAGTTTTTTCCATCATTTCCTTTTGTTATTTGATTTATAGAATAAGCTATAATTTCGGCTATAACATTCATTATTTCTTTTAATTTTGTATGTCTTAATTCTTCATCTGTTAATCCATCAAAAACTTCTTTTAGCAATGGTTTAACAATATTCATTGAACTTGCCAAAACTTTTGCAATTGCTTTTAGTAACTCTGCTTTGTTACTAGCTTGAATATTATCAATATCAATAACATCCAACAAATCTTCTACTGTTCCAAACATTAAATCGTAAGTTTCAGCAGTATATGTTTTTGTTATTTCTTTTTTGTCGTAGATATTTAATTTTAAATCCATATTTTTTTCCTCCTATTAGGCTTTTGCCTTTAAAGTATCTATTGTTGTAACAGTATCAAAGAATGTACTAACATCTGCTAGGTCTTTAGATAAATCAACATTAATAGCTTTTGCAGTTTTACCTGTTTTGGTGAATTTATGTGTTGTTGAAATTCCTGTATATGTTACTTCTTGACCGTTAGAGTCTGTTCCATCATTTTCTGTTGCATGTGTACTATCAGGAATACTAAATGTTCCTTTATGTCTCCAAACATATACTTCATCACCATTAGTTTTCTTTGTTTTATAACCAAGAGCAAAGTATTTTGTTTTTCTTTCTCCCTCAATTAATGTTCCTGTTGTTTCATCATAATCTTGTCCTGTTATAAATGCTAATTTATCTAATGGAAGTACAGATGTAGAACATTTTATTTCATCTGCACCAACAGAGTTGATTACAATTGCAGCCATATTATTATAATATTTTGATTCACTTGAATTACTTGTACTTTTTGAAATTTCTCCAACACCAGCTAATTCATATACCTCTCCTGTTTTGTAGCCTTCTCCTTCTTTATTATTATCAGATAATACTTCTGCCACAACTAAATCTGTGACACCTCTATACTCAACGATTTCATCTAAATTCTTATTCATATAGATTTTACCTCCTTATAAATTTTCTATTATTCTTACTGCTATACCTCTTCCAGTTTGTGTGGGTTCATCACTTTCAACATCATATCCTTTGCCACTCACAATAAACCCATCCCTTTTTAATTTTTCTTTTAAATTTAATAATTCTTTATCTATTAGGTCAGAATTGTTAGAATAAAATGCAACAATAAAAAGCCATACAATTTTATGTTCTTCATTATTGTAAAAAGCATCTCCATCAGAAGACATATTTTTAAAAGTGAAGTACGATTCAGGATAACCTTCTTCTTTATTCATCGTACCTTGTTGAAAATATGGATAATTCATGCTCTCTAATACTTTTGTTAATTTATCTTTCATTTACCCTTCCAACCTCCTTATTTCATTATTAAATATTTCTTGTTGTGCTTCTAATACTTCTTTTCTTGTGCTTGTACCAAAAATTGCATTATACATTTTTTTATCTTTTTTATGCTCTGCCATAATTCCAAGATTTTTTCCGTATTGGTTACTAACACTGTGGCTTTGTGTTCCATACATCAAAAAAATTGAAGCTAGTCCACCCTCGCTTATGCTAAAACCTACTTTTACGCTTGCTAATGTACCAGCCCATTCAATTTCTGCTTCTTTTTTCAAAGCTTTTTCAGTTCTCTTAGTTTCATTATGTGGTGTAATCGCTTCTTGTGCTTTTTTTGTAATAATTTCGTGGGTTTTCTTTAATGATTTTTCTGATATATTTTTTGTATTTGCATTTAATTTATTAAGCCTTGCTATTGCTTCATTAAAACCCTCAAATTCCAAATAAGCCTTGTTACTCATACTAAGCACCACCTTTTAATCTTTTGACCTTAAATTTTAAAAATTGATGTCTTTGATTTATATCTTCAGGTTCATTTATTATATCGAATACAGCCTTATCTTCAGCTCTTGCAATTCTGCAAACACCAGTAATATCTGATCGATACATAGTTTCAATGTTTGCTGTATCTTCAATGGAATACACACCATTTACCGTTTTCTCCGTTCCACCATAAGTTTTAAAACTGCCAAAAAAAAGATTAATAGAATTACCATTTTTATCTTTTTCTGCTAATGCTTCATCAACAGTTGGATATTCCTTATTAGTGATACCCTTTTTTGTTGAAATCTTTGGTATAAGTAAAACAAGTGGAATAGGATTGGTTATATTTATTGAAAATCCACTCATTTTCCATCACCATCCTTATATGCTAGTTGAGTAGCTCTTTGCCAAAAGTATGATGATAAATTTGCTTTTTGAAAATATACATCATCAACACCTCTTGCAATCACACCAGCTGATTTTACATCATTAACAACAGATGATGGAATTCCTCCATCTATCATCAATTGTTGTATTTCAGCAATCCAATTTTTAAGAATTGTATCTTGGTAAGTTCCTGTAATTCCCAAGCATTCCTTTACTTTTTCTAACATATTACTGCTCCTTTTTTAGTCTACTTTTTCAACTAATCTTCTTGTATCAGATAATAACTCACTTGCTCTTTCTTTCTCAAATTCAACAATATCATTTTCTTTATAGTCTCTATCATTGTATTTGTCTGTAAATGCAATCCTAATTTTAAGTTTTATTTTTTCATTATCTGATCTTTTGTTGTTTGTCTTTCTACTTGTTTTTTCTTTCTCTTCTTGTTCTTCTAAATGTTCTGTCTTTTCTTCAGTTTTTTCTATAGATTCTTCATCTACATCAGTATTTTTTTCAATTGTAACTTCAGGTGAATTAACATCTATTACATCATTTTCCTTTAAATCTTCTCCTGATACAATATCATTTTCATTAATTACAACTTGTTCTTTTTCAACAATTTCATTTTTTTCAGCAGTTTCATCTGCTTGATTTTGTGTTTTTGCCATTTTATATACTCTCCTTTTTTAAAATAATGAATTAAGGGGATTCTCATCCCCTCATCTTACCCTTTTACAGATTTTTTTAATAAATAGATATAGTTTGTGTTTAATGGTTTACCATCTAAAATAACTAAACCTTTTGTAATCCATTTATTTTTATCTTCATCGAAATATCTCTTATATCCAAATGTCATATTTGAGTTAATACCATAAGCTTTTTCAGGAACCCAGAATATTCCAAAATATTCTCCATTTGCACATAAATCAAATGATTTGAATAAATCTTGTTCTGTTCTAAGTACAGGATATTCATTGAATTTATATTGTTTATCACTAGCATCAAATCCAGCCTTATTTATTGGTTGATTATTAGCATCTTTTAAAGTACATAAATTACCTACATAAGTTTGTTTTGCCATAGCAAATTCAGGATTAGCTCCTTCCATTCCTAAAGGTATATTAGCAAATAATTTTTTCTCCCATGCTGTCCAATCTGCAATTTCTTCTTCTGTAAATTCTATAATGTTACTTGCTGGTATTCTTTTTAATCCTGCTGCAACATCTGTAAGAATTCCAGTTGGTTGTGCATTTCCTGTACCTTTTAAAACTGCTATATCTCTAGCTTTTAAATAAGCAGTTAATAAAGCATTTATTAATTCTTTTTCAAATACTTCTACACTTAATATGCTTTGAAGTAATGATTGTGCTATTCTTATTTCTCCAATATGGTAAGAGAATACAACACTTCCTGTAGCTCCATCAACTTTTTGATCTTCGCTGACACCATGTTCTTTGTCAGCTCCATCTGTTCCACTCCATGTAAATGTTGCATCAAAGTCAGATATTGGAACTTCAACACCACCTTGAACATTTAACATACGAACTCTTGAAGAAAATTGTCCATATGAACCTTCTATTTTTTTAATTAATTCTTGTAATACTGTATGTGGAATCAATACTCCTAATGCATCACTTGTTACTTCTCCTGCTGCTCTTGTTTCAGTGCGATATTGTGTTAATATTTCATTTAATTTTGCACTTCTTGTTCCTGTTTGAGCATATTGTTTGAAAGCCATTCTATATTCCATTGAAGAAAGTATATCTTCTTCATTATTTGAAGCTTGTCCTCTTTGATTCATTTTTGCTCCTCCTATAACGTTTAAAACTGCATTTGGATTAAATCCATTTGCACTTCTTCCTTCATTTGCTTTATCATCTTTTTTGTCATCTTTGTTATCTTCTGCACCTTCATCTTTGCCATCATCATTTCCGTTGTCTTCTTCTAATTTTTTTAATTGCTCTTCTGCATCATTAATTTCATCTCTTAATGCTATTAGTGTTTCTCCTAAACTTCTTACCTCATCAATATCTTGTGAGTTTTTCATTCTTTCTTCTTTGTCCTTTAATTCTTTTCTTTTTCTTTCAATTAAACTTTGTAAAAATTTTTTCATTTTAAAATCCTCCTAATAAATATTTTATTTTTAGCTTTTCAAGCTCTAATTGTTTTGGAGTAGTCTCCACCGCTCCACTTCTAGCAGTGTCCACCGCTAGTCGTGCAGTATCCACCGCACTTTTATCTCTAGCAGATATTGAAGTATCTTCATATGCAGGAAATGTAACTGCACTAACTTCAACAACTGTTGAAATTGATTTAATATGTCTTGTTGGATAATCTGTGTCTAAATCTTCCCATTCCTCATCTTCGATTCCAAACATAAAAGACATACCTGTTATGTCTCCTCTCTCTATTGCACTATATAAATTTCTAGCTTCTGTATTATTTTCTATATCTAATTCAACTTGAATTTCCATTCCTTTATCATCAACAGATAACTGCATTGTTGAATTTTTTGTATTTCTTCTTGATCTTGCAAGAGGTATCTTTGATTGATCATGATTTACTAAAAATCTAACATCCTCTAAATTCGTATTTTTCAATGCTCCTTTTTCAATTACCTCTGCAAACATTCCTGCAATATCAGTTTTACTTTCATATACTATTGGTCTTCCAATTATTATATTTCCTCTTTTTTCATCTTTTTGAGCACGTATATCGAAGTCATAATTTCTTCTAATTAACTCCTTGTTCATCTTTGTTACCTCCACCATCATTATTTTTTTGTTCATCCGTTTTATTATTCTCTGCATTTGTTTTATTACTTGACATAGCAATTTGTCCTGCTAATTCAGGAAGTGGTTTCATTCCAAATGCTGTACGAACTTCATTTTTATAGCAACTTCCACTATCAACCAGTAAATCAAATAAATCTATTTTTTGTCCTGTATCCATAAAAATCAACTCATGTGGATATAATACAACCGCATTTCCAAAGCCTTTCTCCCTTTCCGTGAATAATCCCATTGTGATTGCTTCTCCTGTTTTCTTAATTATTGGTTCAAGACTTTTTTGATAAAAAGCTTCATATTGAGCTTTTGTATAATCTCCTGTTAATATCGGAAGAGAAACTCCCCAATTTCTTAATATCTTTTCATCAATAAATTTTAATGTTGTTGCATCTACTAATTCTATCTTGTTTTGTAATGGTATATATTCTCCTTTTATATCTAATGGTAAAAATCCACTTTCATTTTTAGAAAGTCTTTCTTCTATGGCTTTTATATTTTTTTCCATCTTTCCATCATCTAACAAAGTGTTATATTTAATTACTCCATTAATAGAAAATGAACTCTTTAGAGCTTTAGCAACTCCTTGTAATAAAGTATCATTTAACTCTAATGTTTTTAATAATGCTTTGTTATCTGGTTGTCCAAATTCATTTCCTCCCATTAGTTCATTTATTGAATATCTATATCTAATATGTATAACATCTGAATAAGCTAATATTGTCTCATATCCATTAAAAAACTTAAATTTAATTCCTAATTTTCCATTTGGATCTTGTAAAAAAGTAACATCTGTTGGTTGTATTGGATAAAGTGCTGTAAATTCTTTATCTCCTTTGTTATTTCTTACATAAGTTGGAATAATAAAAGCATTATAATTAAGAAATAATTGCCAAAATACTTTTTCAAAGAAATCACTCTGTGTCATTCTTTCATTTGGTTGATTTAATAATCTTTGAATTGTGCTACTTTCAACAGGTACTAAATCACTTCCATTTTTTCTGATATGAAATGGATTAACTTTTGTCAATTCTGTTACTAAACATGATATAGCTTGTTGCACTACATCACTAGCATATATATCTTGACCAAATTGTGAAAAAATTGGAATGTATCCATTTAGCATTTCAGCATATTTCATATTATCATTTTTAGGTTTCTTAAATTTGTTAATAAATTCAATTAGATTCAATGCTTTTTACCTCCTTAATTTCTAAAATATCACATCCTCTATTATTCATATAAAAAGAATACATTGCCTCTTCTTGATTTATCGCATTAATATTCTCGATACGAATATTATAATTTTTTTGATATTTAATTCTATATTTTTTCATCTACTTCTCCTTACTATCTTATAAGTTTATGAAATTCATTACGATAACGTCTATATACTTCATATAGAATAATCAATGTAACTGCTCCATCAATTCTTTTACTTGCTTGATTCTTAACTTTTACACACATTATATTTCCATAGTTGTCCATTTCCATTGCTGAATTTCCTAAACACCATTTGTCCATAGAATTTTTATTGTAGTTAATTTTTTGGTCTTGTAACTCGGCTTCTACAAGTTTCATTGCATTTGATAAAACTTTTCCTTGTAAAATCATTTCTGTTTCAAAACTAAATTCATTCATTCTATCTGTAAATGGTTTTGAAAATCTTTGATCATAACCTGCCATGTAAGTTTTTATTCCATAATTTTTATATAATTCATAAAACCAATCTGCTATTTTAGATATATCAATTTCATTTCCCTCATGTATTGTAAGTAATCCTTCTCTTGCCCATTCTTCATATTTTGCTCCTGCTTCTTTATCGTTACTATCCTGTAATTTACTTTCTGGTATCCAATAATGCGAATATACATATTTGGTTTTATCATTTGGTTTCATCAATAATATTTTTGCATTTGATAAGTCTGTTGTTTCTGATAAGTCAACAGCACCCAAACAAAAAGAACCTCTAAAATCTTCTAGATTAAAAGGTTCTGTTTCATAGCTATAATCTTCAAGCATTAGCCATGATTGAGCATTATTTTGTTTTATATTAAAATCTTTACAAAGAGTATGCATTCTTTTTGATTTTGATGTTTTAGATTTTTCAATTTCCCCTCTTAATGACTTCCACTTTTTTACCACTCCTAAACCCGGATTTGATTTATACCAACTTTGTTCATCTTGCCATATTTCTTCTTCACTATCTTGTGTATATAGCCATGGTAAATAATGTATATCATTAGTTTCATCAAATAAAACTTCTCTTGCGTATTTTAATTCATTATCTAAATAACCATCATTTATAAAACCTTCAGTTGTTAAATTTATAAATAATGGTTCATCTTTTGTTGACATTGATTTCTGCCCTGCCTCTGCTATTTCATCATTTGGTGCATCGTGGCTTTCATCCATATACATTTTGTCTATATTTCTACCATCTTTGTTTTGAGTCTTACTCGACATTTTAAAAATAGTAATATTCTTTTTTGTATTGCATATAGCAGACATATTTTTATGTGTAATTCTCGAATGTGGATCTATTCTTTTTCTCATATTGTCTATTTCATTCCATAAAAGGCTAGCCTGTTTGTCATCATTAGATGCACAAACAATATCCATTCCACCTTCTCCAATTCTTAAATCAGTATGAGCATCTGCTGCCATTAATGTTGTTTTGCCGTTTTTTCTTGCAATTAGTAAAATTACATTTTGAAATCTTCTTGCCCACCTATTTAATTCTTCATCGAAAAACTTAAAAGAATATACAACTTCTATAAATGCCTTCTCCCAAAGCAATAATTGCATTGGAACATTATAGAATGGCTTTTTACTTTGTAAACACAAATTTTCCATAAATTCTATTCTTAAATGGCTTTCACTTGTATCATATCTGTATTGGGGATTATCTAAATCTTTAATTAATTTTTGTAATTCTGTTTTTAATTCTAATCCAACTATTATATTTCCTTTTTGTATTTCTTCATAATATTGTTTTAAATAATTAACCTCCAAATTTTTGTCGCTCCTCTAGGAATTTTTGAACTGGATCGTCTTCTATTTCATGTCCATTTATCATAGAATACAACATTCTTATTGCATTCATATAGCTTTGTGAACATTCTTTATACAATTTTGAAGCTTTAGTTGTTCTTTGTTGGGTTGGATTTTTAGGATTTACTTGTATAAATGGTAATTTTTTTAATTCCTCCATTCGTTCTTCCAAAAAGGCTATATTGTCTAACATTGGATTTATTAATTGTTTCTTGTTATCCTCTATATCTTTAAAAATTTCATCTAAATTTTCCCTTCTTGTCAAATATAATCCCTTCTTTCTGTATCTATTTTTTTAAATTCAAAAAAAATGAAAATTTTACTTCGTGTGAAAAAGATGTTCCCCTTACAGTCCCCACTCCCAAAACAAAGATATGCCTTGGCGGGGGGCTATTCTTGAAAACTCTCAAACCATTCGTTTATATATTTTTTCCAGTTTTCATCTTTTGCTCTACTTAAACATATTTCTTTATCACAATCAATATATATAAGCTCTGCACCTAACTTATCAGCAAGTCTTTGTCTTTCCATCTTCAATGGATAAGTTCCTACAATAAAAGCATTCTGCCAATTTCCTAATCTCATTTTTACTTGATCTATTAGACAATTTCTTGTTTCAAAAGTGTTTTGTTGTAGTTTTCTTGGTTTATTGTACTTATCGCAAAAACTTATGCATTCCCATATTTTATCTATATCTATTATTAAATCATCTGCTGTTCCCATACTTTCAACCCATGTTGATTTACCTGCACATGGCGAACCATAAACTATATATACTTTTTTAGGTAGTTCATATCCAAATCTATGATGCACTGCATTATGACATTTAAAATGTATAAGCATTATGTTGTCAGGATTAAGACTTATATTATAATCATTTACATTACTATTATTTAATGGTATTTTATGATGTCCTATACAGTCATAAGCTTTTACTATTTCCTCTCCGCAATATTCACAAAGTAATTTACCACTTTCATTTACTCTTTCTAACTTTAATGTTTGTAACAGATTCTTCCATTCTTTTGATTTATATAAATCATGAGCATTCTCAAACATATTTTTCATTCCTTTACCATAAATCATTTTCAGCTTGTTTTTCTTTTAATTCTAATTCACGTTTACTAAATCCTAGCTTTATCATATTTTCCCTACTTTTTCTTTTAGCTTCTGTAACTCTTGTAAGTCCATCTTCTATTCTTTGTATTTTATCAAGAGTTGCTTCCGCTTCTGTTGTAGTTTCTATATTTCCTTGACTATTGTTTTTCTTTTTTATACTTCCTATTGTCATATCTGTTTTGGACTTCTCTAATGTCATTATTCTTCGCATCATTCTAAACTCTCTAATTGTCAATAATTTATATTCTTCTATATATTCATTTAACAACAAACTATCTGTATTTTCTACTTTTATTTTCTTAAATATATCTTTTTCTTCATCTGTTAATACATCTTGAAATATACTTTCGTATTCTCCTGTTGTAACCGCATTCTTATTTCCCATTGGTGGCTGTCCACCTTTGTTGTTTTTTGCATTTTTATTACCTTTTAGAACTTGGCTTTTATCTCTTGTTAGATTATATTTTCGTATAATCTTTTTTAAATCAGGCAAGGTAATGTTGTATTTTTTAAATATGTCTTTATATCGCATTCCCTGTAAATAATCATTCTTTATTTTTTCTTCTTTATTTTGTGTCAATACAACTCACCCACCTCCATCACTTTCTTAAATAATCTAAAAGCTGCACTTTTATTTCTTTTGCAATTTTTTTCATCATTATTGGTGGAACACTCATTCCACATATATATTGAACTTGTTGTCCACAAAAATTATAATCTTGTGGAAATGTTTGAATTAACTTTATATCTCTATCGCTAATTGATGCTGGTACATCAAATCTTAAAAATAAACTTCCTGCAGCTAATGTATTTGGTATCCTGTCATCTTTTACAAATTGTGTATTAAAACTACTAATCTTTCCATTTTCTGTTCTTTCGATAGTATCACATAAACTATTATCTTTTTTGCTTCTTTTTAGCCATCTTTGATATAACATAGTCTCTTTATTGATTGGTTTATAATTTGTATCTTTTATTTGTCCATATGTTATAAATTCTTCATTAAATTCTAACTTTATCTTTGGTAATTCTAAATCCTTTCTTGTTGCTATAAAGAAAACTCTTTCTCTTTTTTGTGGTACACCCATTCTTGCTGAATTTAATAAAAATATTTGTGTTCTATATCCAACTTCATCCAATTTTTTAATAATTAGATTGATATATCCTTTAGCATTTCCCATCAATATACCCTTTACATTTTCGGCAACAATTATTTTAGGTTTTAATTTTCCTGCTAACTTTATAAATTCAAAAAACAAATCATCTAAAATTTGATATGCTTGTCCTTCTCTAAATTTTTTACTTTTTCCCCAGTTTTTTTCTCTTTCTCCTGCTAATGAAAAAGTGCTACATGGAGGACTTCCATCTAATATATCTAAATTATATAAATCTTTAGGATAATCTTTTAAGGCATTCATTTCTTGAATTGGCATACAATAATTATATTTAGGATTATGATTCTTTATATATACCTCATTTATTTTTTTATCTATTTCACAATTTCCTATAACATTATATCCTGCTAGTTTATATCCCATAGTTGAACCACCACCACATGAAAAACAAGAAAAGACATTATAATTATTTTTTGGAACTTGTTTTAAATCTGTTAGATTCCATTCGTATTCTGACATTGTATTCTCCTTATTTTTTTATATCAAACATAAAACCACATTTAGGACATTGACATTTAAATTTATCATCACTAAATTCTGTTAGTTCAATTTCTTTATTATCATTAATTATTTCTTCCGCTTCTTTAAATATTTTTTCTAATTCATTTTTTTCAAAACCTGTTATGTCTAAATCGTAATTTTCATCTTTTAGTTCTAAAAGCAATTCTTCTAACTTGTCATTATCCCAGTCTCCAGATATTTTATTAAGTGCAATATTTAATGCTTTTTCTTTTTTCTTATCTAAATCAACAATATTACAATCTATCTCAGTATATCCTAGTTCTTTTAATACCTTTAGTCTTTGATGTCCACTTATAACAGTCATATCTGCATTAACTATAATTGGTGCAACATATCCAAATTCAATTAGACTTCTCTTTATCTTTTGATATTCTATATTTTCGGATTTCAAATCTATTCTTGGATTGTATTCTGCCGGTTTTAGATTTTCGATTTTTATTTTTACTATATTCATTTCTATACTCCTTAAAACATCTCATTTCATATTTGCAATTTTTACATTCTCTTGTCATACATCTACTCAAATTCATAGGCATATACCTCTTTTGTAATTATTGGTTGCGGACATAGGATTCGAACCTCGTCTATGGGATATGACCCCATTGTGCTGCCTTTGCACCATCTCCGCAATATAAAAAATAGCCACCGACAAATATATCGGCGACTTCATTACAAAGGAGAAACAAATAGATATTCATATTTTTCTCGATTATAATTATAACATAGCATTTTTTATAAAAATATATAAAAAATATATAAATTTTATATAATTTTTCTAAACTTTTTTACTTTTATTATATTCATGTTGCATTTCCTTTATAGATTTTTCTATTGTCTTATGTATTGCAACATAACCTCTATCTTTTTTTGTTGCTATTTCCTCTATACTTATCTTTTGATAAAATCTCATATCTATAATATCCTGATTATATTTTTTTAATGTTTTGACTAAATCCTCTACGATCTTAATTTTATTTTGTAATTCATCAATATATCTCTGTTTTTTATCTATTCTTTCCTGTGCATTTATTATTGCCTCTTCTAATTGTGATTTTGTATATCCTTTTGCTTTTGGTTGTCCATCCATATTTGCACTTTTTAAGTCATAAATTTCTGCTTGTATTTCTTTTATTTCACTATTTGTAATACTTATTCTTAATTTATATACATTATAATTTTCTAATACCTCTTGAACATTCATCTTTTGTTCCTCCTTTAAATACTTGAAAAAAATATAAATTTTATTTTAATTTCAGCCATTTGACACCTCCAAATTTTCCATTGTGTTTATTTCTGTTTTTTTATTACACACAATAATTTTTTTCTTTTCTTATTACAGCTGTCTATGGTTATTGTTTTTTATGATTTATTGTTTTTTAATTTTGTAACAATAGCATAATATCTTAAATATGTATATTCTTCCTTATTTCCATGAACAATCTTATTTATTTCATTTCTTTGGATTCCTTCACATTGTAAAAGCTTAATAAATTTCTTTTTACTTATTTTTTTATTCATAATAGGATTGATAATTTTATAAAAATTCTTAACAATTTCTTTTGTTATATTAAATATATCTACACTTATTTCTGCTATAGCATTTGCCATTTGTTCAAATGATTTAACTACAGGTTTCATAATATCATCGATAATTTTTCTAATTTTCTGTTCCGCTTCTATATATTCTTCTTCTGATAAATTTACTTTTAAATTATCTCCATCAAAAATTAATTCAGAAAAATATCCACTTTTATTTAAACATTGAATTTGTCCAACTGTAATATCTTTATAATCAATTTGTTTCATCATTTATTCCTCTTCTTTACTTATTAATTCATCTCCCCAGTATAAAGCATACATTGGATTTTTTACTTTTCTATTACAATAATCACTTACTGTTTGTCTACTTATAAATAATTTCTTTGCTGCATCTCTTGTACCTTTGAAAATTCTAGTTATAACTCCTTCACTATCCAACATTACAACTGATTTTCTACGAGATTTCCAACCGGTCATTTTACCCGCTTCTGATCTACTTATAATTTGAAGATTTGATAATCTATTGTCTGATATTATTCCGTTTTTATGATATACTACTTCTTCTCTATTTACTTTTCTATTAAATGTTTCTATTACTAATTTTGCTACATTGTAAACTTTCTCTTTTTTATCAATATGTAGTTTTATTACTTGTATTGATTCTTTTCTAAATGTTTTTAAATATCTATACTTATATTTATAAAATCTTCTAATTTTTCCATAATTACTAATTTCATATTTAGAATCTAATATTTTTTCCCATATTTCATCTTTATAATTTATTTCTTGTATATTTTTCATCTATTTTTTCTTTTAAAAAATTCTTTCCAAAAAGATGACATCTTTTCTATTTTTTTCGATAATAATTCTGCTATGGGCTCTGCTATTTCCATAACCAATCCCATCATATTTGCTACTATCCAAAAAATAAAATATATTGGGCTTAATAAAACTACTAATAATTTAAATAATATTTCTTTCATTTTTCCTCCATGTTAATAATTATATTATTTTACTATTTTTTCTTTTATTTCGTTTATACATTTCTCGCAATATTCTTTTTTCTTATCAAACAATTTATCTATATTTTCTTGCAAATTATTTAATGCACCTGTTGAACTTATTTTTCCGCTTCTATCCTCGTGTTGGTAAATATTTATAGTCCAATAATTACCTATTATTTCTTTATTGCATCTATCACATATCCTTTTTAGCATTTTACATTTTCCCTCCAACTTTAACTATTTTTTATGACATTTATAAAATCAATTTCATATTTTTTTGCTATTAAATATGTAGTATAGCCATCAATCAAATTATTGTCTTTATCAACAACTATTTGTGTTTCAAAATTTTGATTTTTTTTGAAATATTCTATTCTTTCATTCATTTTTTCAGTTCTTGGTTTTTGAAATTCTTTAGGTATTCTTATATCATTGATTCTCATTATTTTTACTTTATTTAATTTTTTTAAATCATCTGTTAATTCATTTATAATACCAAATTGCAAATTTATTAACTTGTCCGCTTCATATATAATTTTGTCTTTTTCTTGGATTAACTTATTATCAAAATATTCTATTAATGCAATATTTCCCCATAAAATTGCACATACTATATAAGTCAAATTTTTAAAACTTATAGAAATGACAACTTCATATACAATCATTATTAAACAAAGCATTATAGTTGCATTTCTCCATTTGTCACTTTTTATTTTTTCATTATAAAAATTTTTTTCTAATTTATTTTCTTTTTTTATATCTTCATTGCTACATCTGCAATTTCCGTCCATTGTTCTTACTATATTACATAAATCTTTTTCATTATATCTATTTGCACATTTACTGCATACTTTTTTAACATATTCTTTATCATTCATTTTTATTTTCTCCCTTCTATTAGCTCTTGTAAAACTTGTATTTTAGCTTTAATTCTGTACTGTAAAAAATCTTGTGGAGCATTTTCTCCAGTATAAATCCATTTTTCTAATTCTTCTATCTTGTCTTTTACTTTTTGAATTGAAATATTATCTAATAAATCATTTATTCTGTTATTCAATTCGTAATTATCAGCTTTTAATTCTTCATTCTCTTTTATAATTTATTTCTCTTTCATCTAATTGACTTAACATTATGCTATATTCTTTTTCCAATTTATCTGCTCTTGCTTTTTCTTTTAAATAATTATTTACTATATTTTTAATGCTTTGTATTTCTTTTTTAAAATATTGTATATCTTCATCATTGTCATTCTTCACTTTCATTTGACTATATATTGCATTAATGCAATCTTCATCCCCTTTTATTATTTCTTTTAATATTTTCATATCTTCTTCTATACTATTTTCTTTCACTTAAAACACCTCCTAATTATTATTTATAATCTCATACCCTAGATTTCTTAATCTGTCACAAATTGGCTTGAATGTATTATCTGCTGCATCCCAACTTTTTATTTGTATTACTTTCCAAATTTCAATTTGATTAAATTTTTTATCCGTTATTCTATCTAATATTCTTTGTACTGCTCTTTCTTTATTATTTATAACTCTGTGATCAGGATAATCTTCATCTTCTTCTGAAAATATGTCTATATACAAATGTTGTAACTTTTTTATATCTTTTAATTCAATTTTTATATTACTTTTTTGTTTTACCATCCCAATACCTCACTATTTCATTTCTAATTGTATAAGTGTCTTCATTAATATTCTTTTTAATAATATTTTTAAATGCTTCTTTTGTTTTATCTGCAAGTTCATGGTTATATATTCTTTTAGGTAATAGAGCAAACATACACAATTCCAATAATCTATCATTTTCCTTTTCAATTGCACTTTTAATTTTAGGTAAACACAATTTTTCTCTTGCTTGATTTGGCGTTATCTTATTTTCATTCAAATCTTCAACTATTGAATCTATTTCATTATTAGGCATTTTAAATTTTCTATGTGACATACAATAAATACTCCCATAATCTGCTGCTGATATACAACTTTGATTATTCAAACATTTGTAACATTCTTCTCTTAATTCACTCATATAATTTCTTTTCCTTTCTTATTTTCTTTACTGCATTAGTCCAGCATTTGGTACAGCCTATACTTTCATAATTGCAAATATCTTCTTCTTTTTTCTTATCTATTATCTCTGATTTAAATATATCTGATGGACACATATCTATTCCACCATAACTGAATATTTGATGACATCCTTCTTCTGTAGCATTTTCTATTATTATTTTCATTATTTCTTTATATGTAATATCTTCATCCTCTTTTTCTTCCATAACAACTTTCTTTTTTCCATTCATATCATAAACATTGCTCATTTTTATTTGCACCTTCTTTTATTTATTCATTCTTCATTATCTTTTGACACTTGCAATATGCACATAATTGTAATTCCTATAAATGTACCTATAAATAATCCTACTAAAAATTCAATCATTTGCTTTCCTCTTTCTTTTTCATTTTACTAATTTTTAAATCTTCTAGAACTCTTGTTTTATATATTCTAGTTTCCCAATTTTCTTTTAAATTTCTTATATTTTTTAATAATTGTGCAATATCACCTGTGATTAGTTTATTGTTATATTTATCTGCAAATCCTTTCAATGTTGATATAAATTCCAATTTATCTTTTATGCCTCTTCTTTCATGTCTAACATCTCTCAACCTTACTGCAACTTTTGAAAGTTCAAATGCATTCAATTTGCTTAATTCTATTTCATGCAATAAATCGTCTTGTTCTAATTCTTTAATTCTTAATTCATTTTTTAAATCAGAATTTGTTCTTTCAATATATGTAAAAAAATAATTCATTTCTTTTGCAAATTCTTCAACTTCATCTATATTATCTATTTTCATTTTTTGCCTCTTCCTCTCTTGTAATTTTTATTTCTAATGATCTTTTTATAAATTCTTCACAAGCTTCTTGCTGTGAATCTTTTATTTTGTTACAAAAAGGATATTTTCCACATTTTATACACTTCATAGGTTTTTTTCTCCTTAATTTATATATCCTATAATTACATATCCCTTATTTTGTAAATTTTTTATTGTAGATAAGTCTAATCCATCAATTAAAAATATCTCTTTTTTATTGGTAGAAGGTAACGTATTTATAGTATTATTTTTTATGTGAATATATGGTTTTTGATATAAAGAATATTTAGTAATAACTTTTAGCTTATATTTTTTTGCTAACTTAGATATTAAATATGTTTTTCCCAAACATCTATATCCATAATAATCAACAAAATAACTATTTTTTCTCTTTATATTTTTCTTAAATAATCTCTTTTGTTTCCAAATTATTTCTATATACTCTCTTAACCTTCCGTTGCATTATGATTTTTATTAAATATTTCATTTTATCTAATACTCCTCAATTTTTATATAAATTTTAGGTGTTCTACTATATTTCTTTTCAATTTCTAATTTTGTAACTTGTGTATCATCTTTAAAAGCAAATTTATTCATAGCATCTAATACTATTTTTATAATATTATCTGCATCAGGTTTCTTTGTTGGACTTATAAGTCCTGCTAGCATTTCCGCTTCTTTCCTTTTACTTGTACTTTTTGGAATACCAAAGTAAGCTATAATTGTTACCTTTACTCTTGTTTCTATTGTTGTAAAGTTAGGATATTCTCTAATAAACCATTGTCTTAAAAAATATTCATAGTTTTTAGTATTAGTTGGTGTATATGCTTTTCCTGTTCTTGTATTCATTCTAGGTCTTGCTTTTCCAACAATATCTCCTATCATTTCAAATTCATATATCATTTGTTCCACTCTCCATTTAATTTTGTTTTTCCTCAAATTCCTTTAATACTGGATTTATACATTTATTACATAATACGACTTTTACTTCTCCTCTTTTTGTGAGTGAATGTGGTAATACTACAACTCCTCCAGCCATTTCAATTCGCTTCTTTAAAATTTTTATTTCGTCTCCACAATAATCGCATATATAATAATCGTAGTCCTTTTCATCTTTATACTTTATTAAGTGTCTGCCTTCTGTTGGTTTTGGTTTTAATTTTGTATATATAGGGACTTTTTCTCTGTAATATAAATTTTCTAAATTTTTCATGTTCTTCTCCTATTTTCCATTTCATCGTGCAAACAAACCATAAAGTAATCTATAATTTCTTTTATTTTGTAATTTTCTTTTTCTGTTATATATTTTTTTGTTTTATAATATTTCAATATAAATTTATCTCTTGTAAGTGTATTTAAATAAATTTTATGCGGACTTAAATATATTTCTTTTATAGCCCAAAACATTATTTTTTCATCAAGTACCCTTTCAGCAGGCATAATATTATAAATCTTACTATCATTTACATACATTTCTAATTTCGAGTAAATTAGTATTAAATTGCTTTTATCGTTTTGAGTCAATCCAATTTTTTCTCCGCTTCCGTTTTTATAAATATAATTAAATAATAAGTTTAGTTTAGTTATAATGTGTTCGTCTGCCTGTTCTTTTGCTTGTTCGTCCGCTTGTTCACTTGCTTGTTCGTTCGCTTGTTCAAATTGTATAAATTCATCATTGTATAATTTATTTATCGTATATGTAGATGCAACATTTTGATTTGTTCCTTTTTTATAAAAAATATATTGATTATTAATAAGTTCATTTCTTGCTCTTTGCAAAGCTGATATGCTTAATCCTTTTACTTTGCTCATTAGAATAGTATTTGTAACTCTAAACTCATAAAGCCAGTCAGTCTTACGATCTATCTCTAATAAAACTAAATATATTGAAATAGCATTTGCAGAGAGAGGCTTAAAGTCTAATGTTGAATAAAATTCATCGAGCTGTCTTTGAATATCTATTTTGTTTTTCGTATTCACATACTACACACTCCTTCCTTTGTAATTTAATAATTCTTTTGCTGTTTTTTATTTTCTTCTTGCTCTTTCTACCATTTTGTGATAAAATAAAAACAGAAAGTATTTATTTAAATATTTTTTATGAATCATCTATTTTTCAGTTTGGTTGCTGATAGATGGTTCTTTTTTATTTATATTGTCATTACATATAAATAATATTTCTTGTAAAATTTCTCTTAATTCCGCTTCGTTATGAAACTCATCTATATCAGAAATAAGATCTTTTATTTTTTGATATCCCATATTTTCTCCTTTCATTTTAGAAGTTAAATTTTTTATTTTATTTAATGTTGATTTCATTTCCTTATGTTTCTTTTTATGTTCTGATAAATCAATACATTCATTTAGTAATTCTTGATAATATTTAAGCATTGCAATTTCTCCTTTTATATTTTTTCAAAAAGTATTCTCCTTATTATTTCCACTGCCTGTCTCCTAGTAACATCTTCATTTTCTTTTAAATATCCACATGCATAAGCAATTTGATTATTAATCCCTTTGATTTGATATTTTTTAAAGTCCTCTTTCATCATTTCTATTATTTCTTCCATTCTTACCTTCTCTTATTATTAGATTTCTGATTTTTATTTTCTTCACTTTCTTCCAAAATTGCTTCTAAAACTAATATAATTACTAATCCGATTATTGGTATTAAATATTCTCCTCCATAAGCTTTGTATCCTCTTATTGCTGTTGCATAAGCAATTGCTTTTACTGTCAATATTATTGTTGCTATTATTACTAATAGTTCTATTATTCTCACTATAAATTTCTTTTTATTAACTATTTTCATTTTTTATTTTTCTCCTATCAATACTTTTTTTAATAATTCTAATTTTGTTTCTGCTTGTATTCTTTTTTCTTTTTCGCTTTCATATAATTCACGACTTACCGTATTGCCACCAACTTTTATTCTAAAGCGACCACCTTCTGATTTCTTATATTCAAGTTCTTTATTGTCCATCATTTTTTTTACTTCTTTGAAACCTATATGAAATCGTTTCATATATTCTGTTAAGCTAATCCATTCCTCCATTTTATTTCCTCCTTTAATTTTGTGTGTCGTTCCGCATTTTTTATTTTTTTCATATTCATAGCCCTTTCTTTTATGAATTTAATTCATATTTTTCTGTAAAAAAATATAATTTGACTTCTTTTAAGTCTATTTTTAATAAGTTACAAATTCCTATTATTTCTATCTGATTAAAAGGAGATCTATTATTTATTTTGTTTGAAAAGCTTCCTGTGCTTATCTCCATGCCACTATTTTGTAGTTCTTTTACGAAATTTGTTTCACTTCCAAAATATGTTCTAATCGTCCCTCTTAATAAAGAATAATCCATTTTTAACATTATATCACCTTCTTTCTTTTATGAATTTAATTCATAATTCGTAATTATAATACCTCAATGAAAAATTATTGTCAATACCTTTTATGAATTTTTTTCATTTTTTTGTATTTTTTTTCAGAAGTATTGATTTTATTTCATTTTTTTGTTATTATATTATTTGATAGTGAGGTGTTCTAATGGAATTTAATAATGAAGAAATTGATACATTTGCTAATAGATTATTAATAGCAATGAAAAAAAATAATATAAATCAAATTGAATTATCAGAAAAAACAACATTACATGGAAAAAAAATATCTCAATCATTAATTAATAAATATTTAAAAGGAAAGGCGTTTGCTAGGCAAGATAATATATATATATTAAGTAAAATTTTAAATGTAAACGAAGTATGGTTGATGGGATATAATGTTCCAATGGATAAAAATTTTGGAAGAACTGAAACAAAACATATAAATGTCTATAATCTTACAACTAATGAGGTAGTTCAAACAATTCCTTATGAATATAGACCAGATATTGCCGAAGATGATCCAAAAAACTTTTTTGCAATACAAGCATCTGATAATTCTATGGCTCCACTTCTTGATGTTGGAGATATAGCTATAATTAAGAAATATAAAGAATTTTTAAATAAAAAAACTTATCTTTTAAAAATAAAAGGTGGATTTCCAATCATTAGAAAAATTATACAAACTGACAATGGAGAAATAGAATTACAAGCAATGAATATGTGGAACTTTCCTATTCAAAACGGTCTAAAAATGGAAGACATTGAAATATTAGGAGAAGTTATAAGGGTTGAGAATAAAAGTGCCTTTAAATAGAAAATAAAAAGAAAGGGGATGTATTTTATGACTTGTACTAAATGTGGTAGCTCAAACGTAAATGTTCAAATGGTATCAGAATCACAATTAAAAAATAAACATCATAGTATTTTGTATTGGTTGTTTATTGGTTGGTGGTGGAGACCATTATTATGGATATGCTTAACTATGCCTATGATATTTGTAAAATTATTTGGACATAAAAAACAAAAACTAGTAACAAAACATTCAAGTATGGCAGTCTGTCAAGACTGTGGACATAGTTGGAAAGTATAATAAACAAAAAAGAGTAATGTGTTTCATTTTTGCGGAACGACACACATTACCCAAGGACATAACCACTTGAAAAGTGATTACTTTTGTATTATATATGAAAAGCCTTCTTTTTTCAAGTGTTAATAAAAAATATTTGAAAAAATGGAGGTTTTTTTATGGCAGTAAAAACTAACTGCATCAAAAATGGTGTTCCATACTATAGAATTCATAGAAAAATAAATGGAAAATATGAAGATTTTTATGGAAAAAATAAATCAGATGCAGAAGATCAATATTACGAAAGAAAAAAAGAAGCCGAATCAGGTATAATACAAACAAAAGAAATAACTACAAGAACTCTATTACACAAATGGCTTTTTACTGTAAAAAAGCATGAGATTAAAGAATCAACATTAGAAAAATATGAAGGTAATTTTAGAAATCACATAGAGCCATTTGCTTTTTCAGATATCCCTATAAAAAAAATATCTAGTCTTGTAGTACAAGATTATTATAATACTCTTTTCGAGAAAAAAAGATCTACCGAAAAAATAACTGATATCCATAAATTACTACATCAATTTTTTATTTATTGTGAAAAAGGTGGTTATATTGTAAAAAATCCTTGTGGAAAAGGATTAGTTAAAATTCCTA
>CAJLIR010000013.1 GCA_905206805.1 uncultured Caryophanales bacterium
TTCTCTAACTCCTATAGTACATCTATTAGATAATTCTATATTTATTTTTATTCCACTTAAAGATAATAATAAATCAACTTCTTTACTTGCTTCTAATTTATTATTTTTATTTAACTTTCTCCTCAATATTTTTAAATTTTTATTTTTAAATATTTAAGTATGCTAACGCAGACCTATTGCTAGGTCTTTTTTTGATATATTAAGAAATCGAAATTTAACATATTTCCAGTTGTTTATATTTCTTTTTTACTATTCCATAATACATTCTTAAAAATTTGTTTAATCCTGCAATTTTTGCAACTTTCTTAGCTTTACCTTCACTTTCTTTTTTTAAAATATATACTTTAATTTCACTATTTTCATTACAACTTGTTTTTATTGATTTCATTATTTCATAACCTGTTTTTCGTAAATATTTATTACCTCGTTTAGATATGTGGCGATTAGTTGCTTCAAATTGTCCTGATTGATATGGTGGCGCATCAAGTCCTGCATAAGCTATTAAACTTCCTGCATTTTTAAACCTTCTTATATCACCAATTTCAGCAATAATTCTTGATGTTAATTTATTTCCACATCCTGGTATTTCACTAATTACTTCATATTAAGATAATTCCTTTGAAAGTTCATTCATATTTGATATAATTTCTTTAGATGTTTTTATTTGTAAAATTAAAGCATCAGCGCAGCTTGTTGATGAAAGTTGTGCATATTTATTATTAGGACGTACACTTATTGTGTTTTGAGCTAGATTAAAAATCTTGTTAGCTAAAGTGATTCCAGCTCCTTTATGTCCTAATTTTTTTGAAAGTTTATCAATCTCATTAACAAATTGAGATTGTTTTTTATTTTTGACAATTTCAGGATGATAATATTTCTTAAAAATTTCTAATCCTAATATAAATGTTTTTTCATCTAATAATTTATTAAATCCAGGAAATAGTAAATCACATAAATTAGAAAAATTCACTTTTTCTTGTATTTGAATTTCTATACTTGTTATATATTGTCTAGACAAAAATCTTAAATTATCATATGTTTCAGAGTTTTTGTATTGTTTATTTAACTTATACCAATTTTCACAACAATATTCTGCCAATTTGTATGAATCATTTTTGTCTGTCTTTGCTTTTCTTAATCCACGATCAAGATATTTTTTTATTTTTAAAGCATTTTCCGCTACAACAAAGTAACCTTTATCAAGTAAATAACAATAGACTGGCAAATGATATGTTCCAGTTTCTTCCATTATAATTTTTAAATCATCTTTAGGAATATCTTTTATTTTTTCTTCCAATAATTTTAATCCATTTACATCATGTGAGATCTCAAAAGGTTCCTCTATAGCTTCACCTGCCATAGTTAAAATAGCAATTGTACTTTTTTCTTTTGAAATATCAATTCCAACTCCATATTTCATATTAATTATCCTTTCTATACTTTACTATTATGACTGGTTCCAACTCTTCTACATATCCTCATTTTGGCTCTTTACACGAGTATTATTTCATCCTCAACTTGCTTAATCGAATATATTATGTGAAGGTTGGATAACACTTTTTATTACGAGAACTTTATCTCTAAAAGTCCAACGTTATCCAATCACTTCAATCATAATAAAAAGAAGTGTAATAATCAATCACATTTCTGTATTTAATTATTACACTTTTATAGTACCAAAAAGTTCAAATTAATGAACTTTTCTAATATTCTATTTTTTTATTGTTAAGTAGAAATCATCAGTTTCTTCTGAATAAACCCCATTTGAAATCGTTCGTAAATTAAATTTATATGTTCCATTTTCTGTAAAACCATAGAAATATCCAGAGTTAGATCCAATCATACTTTTCCACTCACCATCATTTATTTTAATTTGACGAGTAAACTGAGTTGAGCCACCTACAACATATACATTATTAGAAACAACAGCACCGCTTTCTAAATCAACCTGACTACAATCTTTTAAATCACCTTGATAATGGGTACAATTTTCACCTGAATAAAATGTAAGTGTCGGAACAGGATAAACTGAAACATCATTAATCTTAACAATTTTATCTTTATAAATTATATTTGTTAAATCAAATTTAGATCCTCCTGAAGAAATTTTAATATATCCAGATTTCACATTAGTATATATACCTCCACCATTAATACAAACAGTATTATTTGGATCAGCATATTTATCACAAATATCAGTGACAATACTTTCACAATTATCCGATGAATCACAGAATGAAATAGAGGCCATTGGATCATTTTGATACCAACTAAATGTATAACCAGAAATCGGTAGCGACAATTTGTATGCTGCATACTTACCTATTGATATATTATTAAGATTAGTACTTGTATAACCAAAACTTCCACTAACATACTCTAATGTTAACTCTGGTATTGGTACTTCAATACTCAATAAATCACTTTCTTTTGTATTAAATTCATTTATTTCAAAATCTAAATATGTATTATTTATAACCCTTATCTTAAGATTATATGTATCACCATAATTTAAATTATTAAATGTATATGTATCCGTCTTTTGTGGTTTACTTGGTAACCAAGTTGTACCACCATCTATACTAAATTGATATCCATATATACCTGATTCTAAATCTTTTCCACTTGATACTAATTTTATTGAATTATCTTTAATCTCATAACTAATATTTACATCTGTTGGTGCTGTTCTATCTATATTAGTTACCTCTTCTGTTATTGATTGAAAATTGCTTCCTAACGTTACTGTTGCTATCACAATAGAGTTTTCTGTTACCTCTATATTTGTTGTTTATTCTGTTACTAGTGTATCATCAACTAATATAGTATTTCCATCTGGCGATTTTATTTTATAACTATATATTAAATTTTCTCCACTTGGATATTTTATTGTTACCGTTTTACTTTGTGTCCAGATATCTTTCTTATCTACTGTTATTTCTGGTATATTCAAAGATAATGTATTTATTTTTGACTTTTCTTCTTTTGTTTCTTTGCCATTTGATACTCTTACATATATTGTATATTCTGTATTTTGTTTTAAACCAGTAAATATATATGTATTATCTGTACTCTTATAATAATTTTCACCATCTATACTATATTCATATTCTTTTACGTTTACATTTGTACTTACTACTACTTTTATACTATCTATAGTTTGAGTTAATCCTATACTTATTTCTAATGATTGATTTGAATTTTCACAACTTACTTTTCCATCATTATTTGGATAATTACAAATAAAACCATTTATTTTCAAATTATTTACTTTAATAGTTTGACCATTATTACTTACAACAACTTCTCCATCACTTGGCTTACTTCCTTTAAAATTTAATTCTTCTAAACCGTTTAGATTATAACCTGTTAAATTTGTATCTAATTTACATCCACCACTATTACAATTAAATTTCATTTGTCCAGTTGGAAAACTTCCATCATTTTTTAACATAAAGTTAGCTACATATGTATCAACTGATTTTATTATTCCATAAGTTGAATCTTCTGCTGCTGATAATCTTGACTTATTTAATATTTTTATTACTTGTGGAACAGCAATTAAAGCAATTATTGCTAGTATTACTATTACTGCAAGTAGTTCTATTAGTGTAAATCCCTTATTATCTTCATCTTCATAACCTCTATTCTATAATTAGAATATCATTTTTTACTGTTTTTATCAATATAAATTAAAATAAAATGTTAATATCTAAAGATTATTTTATAATAATATTAATTAATAATATAGAACAAATTAATGACCAAAGAATTCCCATAACAACTTCTAAAGGCTTATGTCCAAGTTGTTCTTTTAGATGTTTTATACCTATCTTAGTATTTCTAAAAAATATTTCATCTACAATTTTATTAATTGCTATAGCTTGTTTTCCACTTTCCATTCTAAGTCCCATTGCGTCATAACCAACTACACAAGCAAATACAAGTGAAATTGCAAACAATGGACTTGTAAACCCTTGTAAAAATCCTACTGTAAATGTTAGGGAAAATGTAAATGAAGTATGAGTACTAGGCATACCACCATTACCGTTAAAAAGTCTCTCCCAATTTAATTTTTTATATTTTATAGATTCACCTATAAACTTTATAATTTGAGCTGATAATGCCGAAAAAAACGGAATAATTAAATAAACATAATCTTTCATAATGTCACCTACTTTATTTTATTATAATCTAAAAAAAATAACTTATCTAGTATAAATATATAGATTAGATAAATTATTTATATTTTATTTAACTCTTCAATAAATTTTTTTGATTTTAAATATAATCCAGTATATAAATCATAATATTCATCTAAGAAACTATTAATTTCCATTTTTACTTTTATTGAAATATCTAAATTAGTTATTTTTTTAATATCTACATAATAAAACATTCTAATTAACTTTATTGTTTTTACGTCAACCATTCTTTCATTATTTCTGCACTTATTACAAACAAGTCCACCTTTTGAACTTGATAATGTTGCGATTGATGTTTTACTTCCACACACCGCACATTGGTCTAAAATTGGCATTACACCTAAATAATGTAGATATTTTAATTCTAATATATTTGTAATTACTAATGGATCAAATCCTTCATTAATTTTTATAATAGCAGAAATCATAATATCAAATATATCATCATTATAATTATGTTTCATAACTTGATCTGTAAGTTCTAAAATAAAACAAGAATAACTAATTGATTTTAATGATAAATCTTTTTTTATGTTTTTAAAATTATCTATTACATCAACACTTATTAATGTAGATAATTTATCTTTTTTATATTGAATATTAAAATATCCATAAGTTAATTTTGAACTAACACTACGTAATGGACTTTTTAGTGATTTACACCCTTTTGATAAAACCCCTATAACACCATACTCTTTAGTAATAACATTTAAAATTTTACTTGATTCACTATATGATGTTTCACTTAATACAATACCTTCAACATTTACTAACATTTTACTTAACTAACTCAAAACGATATTTTTGATCAGAAAGCGGATATTTTTTCTTATCAACTAAAGATGTAAACATTAAGTAATCTCTAACCCAGATTTTATTATCACCATATAATGCTTCATATACAACCACTTTTTTATTTGTTTCACTATCATACGCTATAGCAATAACACGGTATAAATTACCCTTAAAATGTCTATAAACTTGTCCTACCATTACTTCCAAAAAAATCACTACTTTCCAACTTGTTTATATTTAATATAATATTCAATTTTTCCTGTATGTTTAAATAATTCCCATAATAAATCTTTTTTCATTTTAATCACCTATTTTTATAATGATTAAAAGTTAAATTTTTTATTCAATTATAATTCAAAATCATCATAACCAAATTCTTTTAAATATTTTTCTCTATCACGCCATTTTTTTATTGTCTTAACATATATATCCAAAAATACTTTTTTTGATGTAAATTTTTCTATATCCTGTCTTGCTTTTATTCCGATTTCTTTTATTTTACTACCATTATGTCCAATTATTATTTTCTTTAATGAATCTCTATCTACAACCACACAAGCATTTATTACTACACTTTCTTTTTTATATTCTATTTTTTCTACATAACAAGTTATTGAATGTGGAACCTCTTCTTCTGTTAAATTAAAGATTTTTTCTCTAATTAATTCAGATATTATAAATTGTTCTGACTTGTTTGTAACTTGATCTTCTGAAAAATATTTTATGTTATCTGGTAAATAAGATCTAATAACATTTATTAATGTATCTGTATTTTTATCTTTTAAAGCTGATATTGGTACAATTTCACTAAAATCATATAAATCTTTATACTCTGTAATTTTAAGTAAAATTTCTTCTTTTTTCATTTTATCAATTTTATTCAAAATCAAAATAACTGGTTTATTAATTTCTGAAAAACGTTCAATTATATATTTATCACCAGTACCAAGATTACTACTTGCATCTACTAAAAACAAAATAACATCAACATCATCAATACTATAATAAGCTTGTTTATTTAAGTAATTTCCTAACTTATGATTAGGTTTATGAATACCTGGTGTATCAACAAACACTATTTGAGTGTCGGAATCATTATATATTCCTTGAATAATATTTCTAGTTGTTTGTGGTTTTGATGATGTAATCGCAATTTTTTTACCAATAATATGATTCATTAAAGTAGATTTACCAACATTAGGTCTTCCTATTAATCCTACAAAACCTGATTTCATATTAAATCACCCGAATCAAATGAGTATGGACACAATTCATCGATAGAAAAAGATTTACTATTACCAAGTTTATCATAACAAATAATTTCTGAATTTTTATCAAAAAATTCCATAATTACTTGCCTACACAAAAAACAACATGTACTTATCTTATTACTATCTCCACATAAAATGTATAGTTTATCAAAATCGCCTTTTTTGTATCCATGACTTACAGCACTTACAATAGCGCTTCTTTCAGCACAAATAGTTGCCCCGTAAGAAGCGTTTTCTACGTTTACTCCACCAAACGAATTTCCATCTTTTAAAGTAACAATTGCAGCAACTCTAAATTTGGAATATGGACTATGAGAATTATTTAACAATTCTAATAATTTTTCATACATAAAATCACTCTTTTCTAATAACATTTTAACATATTTTAATAAGATAATTAAAATTATATATTAATTTCATCATCATTTATACTTTTACTTTCAATACTAACTCTTTGTACAATCGCAAGAGAACACATTAAACATATTGTAAATGATCCACCATAACTTAAGAAAGGAAGTGGTACTCCTGTTAATGGGATAAGACCAAATAAACCACCTAAATTAAATAAAATATGCATAAAAATATAAACTGCTACTCCTAAACATATATATCTTCCTCTTATAGTATTTGCTTTACTTGATATTGTTAAAACACGACCTAAGACTAATGCATAACAAATGAAAATGACAAGTGCCATAATAAGTCCCCATTCTTCTACAAATATAGCAAAGATAGAATCGGTATGTGGATCATTTAGATAAGAATATTTTTGTTTACTTTTTCCAATTCCAAGTCCTTTTAAACCACCATTATTAATTGCGATAAAAGCATTACAAACTTGATATCCACCATTTTCATAATTAGTACAAGGATTAAAAAAATCAAAACGAGATTTCTGTGCTTCCGTAAAAAAGCTTCCTGTTCTAGCTACAATCATCACAACAAAAACAATACAAGCAACAGATAAAATTCCAACTGTTTTTAATTTTTCTATTTTTAAAATTGGACTTGCTAAAAACATTACACCAAATATTGTTAAAAGAATCATCATTGTTCCAAAATCCTTTTGCGCAAAAATAATAACAGGAATAGAAACACCTACAAACAATATAATCGCTATTATATTATAGTGAGTTATATTCTTATTTCTTAATTTTTTATAAAAGAATTCAAATAGAACGGCTAAAAATACAATCGTTATTGGTTTAGCAAACTCACTCGGTTGAAATTTTATTCCAAATATACTAATCCAATTTTGTGCTCCTCTATGATATGCACCATAAAAAAGTAAATAAAGTAAAATTCCTGCAATAACTAAAAAGAATAATGGTATCCATTTTTTATATTTGTTTGTATCTATAATTATTAAAAATATAGAAAAAAGCAATCCTATTCCCAACATTATGATATGTCTATAAAAGTAATAATAAAGATCAACATCATTATTTATAGCTTCCCTACTTGAGGCTGTAACTATATTAAAAAGACCAAATAAAAATAAAAATATAGTTACAAACAATAATGGTTTATCCATTTTATTAAATATTTTTTTTAAACTAATAAATACTTTATGCATACCATCACCTACTATTAATAATATCATAAAATAATTAAAAAATATATAAATAAAAGAAAAAAACACCAAACAGTGTTTTATCTATTTTTAAATATAGTATCATTAGTTAAATCAGAATTATTTTGATTTTGAGTTGGATACAATACTGAATAAACTTTTGACAATTCTTGTTCCATAGAAGCCATTTTAGTTGAAAGAGATTTAACGTATTCTAATAACATTTTATTTTCCTCCGACAATTTTGAAACTTTTGACTCTAATTCTGTAATTCTTTGCATATCATTCATAAAAAAACCTTCTTTCTATACTATTACTAATTATAAGATAACAAAAAAAGTATAGATTTGCAACAATTTATATATTTTTTTACAAAAACTGTACATTTGTATTAGCAAATTTGTAAAAATTTAATAAAATATATTGAATACTAGATGGGAGGTATAATATGTATTATTATGGTGGCTATCAAGGATACGGTAGTGGTTGCTGCGGATATGGTCAAGGCGGATATGGCTACGGTGCTGGTTATGGCGCAGCAATTATATTAGTATTATTTATTTTATTAGTAATCATTATCGGTGCAAGATCATTTGGTAGTGGTTGCGGAAATAACTAAGGAAGATTTTTTCTTCCTTTTTTATATATAATTTTCTTAAAATACTTTATAAATTTAAAGAAAAATGGTAAAATTATTAAGGGGAGTTGATGTACATGTTTAAAAAATTAAATATACTTGATGAAAAAGATAAAAGACTTCGTTTAGTAAGTGATGAAGTCACATTTCCATTAAGTAATGAATATAAAAAAACAATTCAACAAATAATTGACCATTTAACTTATAGTCAAATTGAAGAATATTCAAAAAAATATAACTTACGTCCTGGTATGGGATTAGCATTTCCTCAGCTTGGAATAAACAAAAGAATAATTGTTATTGTTGAAGAAGTTGACGATGGTGTATTTGACAACTATGTTGTAATAAATCCAAAAATTGTTAGTAATTCTGTAGAAATGATAGCGGCAGAAGCAGGAGAAGGATGCCTAAGCGTTAATCGTGAAGTGGAAGGTCACGTTAAAAGATACGCAAGAGTTACAGTTGAAGGATTTGATGAAGATGGTAATAAAATTAAAGTTAGAGCTAGAGAAGATTTATCAATCGCTTTTCAACACGAAATTGATCATTTAAATGGTATTTTATTTTATGATAGAATTGACAAAAACAAAAAGTTCTACTCAGAAACTGAACTAAGATTAATATAAGGAGAACAAAATGAAAAAAATTTTTAAGTTTGCAATATTTATTTTTTTGGCGTTTGCTTGTCCAATTTTAATTTATTATGGAGAACAAAAAATAAAAGATGTAGAAGAAGTTCCTAGTTTGATAGAACATCAATATGAATTAGAACAATCATTTTTAAGTGAGATTGATGATTATTCGTTCGATAATCCTAAAGTTATTCTAAACCCTTACGAAATATCACCATTATCTGCACTAGTTATTTTTAAAACAAATGATTTAACTACACCTACAATTACAATTAAAGGTAAGGATGACCTTTCAACTTATGAGCATACATTCACACAAGACAATGTTCATATGTTACCTATATATGGTTTATATGCAGATACTGAAAATGAAGTAACTATTTCTATAAATGGAAAAGAAAAAAAATTAACAATTAAAACCGATCCATTACCAGAAAACTTTATTCTTCCTACAAAAGTAACAGCTAATAAAGATAAATTAAATGATGACTTATACTTTTTTACACCATCAAGTAGTGGTTATACAGCCGCATACGATGTTAATGGCGATGTAAGATGGTATTTAAATGATTATTTTATTTGGGATATAAACAGGTTAAATAATGGTCACCTACTTTTAAGTAGCAATAGATTAATAAATAATCCATATTATATGACTGGTTTAGTAGAAATGGATCTACTTGGTAAAATTTATACTGAATATAGTCTACCTGGCGGATACCATCACGATGTATTTGAAATGCCTAATAATAACTTATTAGTAGCTAGTGATAATTTTGATTCTGGAACTGTTGAGGATTACGTTGTAGAAATCGATAGAACAACTGGTGAAATAGTTAAAACTTTTGACTTAAACGATATTTTACCTACTGATGCTGCACAAAGTGAAAATTGGGCAAGTTATGACTGGTTCCATAATAATTCTGTTTGGTATGATGAAAAAACAAATTCAATTACCCTATCAGGAAGACACATGGATGCGGTTATCAATATAGATTATAAATCTGGAACATTAAATTGGATAATTGGTGATTCTACTAATTGGCCAAGTGAATATCAAAAATATTTCTTTACACCAAAGGATGAAAATTTTGAATGGCAATGGAGTCAACATGCCGCAATGATAACTCCAGAAGGATATGTATTTATATTTGATAACGGAAATAACCGTTCAAAAAATAAGGATGAATATATAGATGCTAATGACAATTATAGTCGTGGTGTAATGTATAAAATTGATACTAAAGATATGACAATAGAAACAGTTTGGGAATATGGTAAAGAAAGAGGAAGTGACTACTACTCTCCTTATATATCAGATGTTGATTATTTGGAATATAACCATTATATAGTACATTCTGGGGGACATAGTGTTGTAGATGGTAAAGTTTCTAACTCTCCAGCAGGATTTGGCAATACTGATTCTTTAAATAGTATTACAACAGAATTATTAAATGATGAAATTATATTTGAAATAGAACTTCCTACAAATAATTATCGTGTAGAAAAAATGAATTTATATTCTAAAGATATATATTCTACTGGAATGGGTAAATCAATCGGAAATATGGGCATAACTAAAACTGACGGAAAAAGAAAACTAATTCTTTTCTCAAAAAATGGTGATAACATTTTAGAAAAATATAATATATCATTTACTAAAGAATCTGATAGATTAGTATTTACAGGAACATTTACTAAAGAAGATAAAGTATCTATTATATTAAATAGAATGAGTAGCCAAAAAAATTATAATGTAATAATATCTAAAAAACCTTATGCGGCAATGTGTGTTGACTTATTTAATGAAGATAGCAATTCCGATAGCATAACAGTTACAAAATACATTAATGATTTAGGACTACATGATAGATATGAAATTTATTTAAAAATAAATGGAAAAATCTATAAAATGAATAAAGCCGTAACATTTAAATAAAAGTACTTAATAGGTACTTTTTTACTTAAAGGAGAACTTATGAATGAACAAGAACTAATTAAATATTATAATAAATTTAATGAAGAAAAAAGACTTAATACTAGACATGGACAAGTAGAATTTTTAACATCAATTAAATATATAAATCATTATTTAAAAGAATTTAAAAATCCGAACATTATAGATATTGGTGCAGGAGCAGGAAAATATTCTGAATATTTAGCAAATAAAGGATATGATGTAACAGCAGTTGAACTAATTAAACATAATGTAAGAAAAATTGAAGCACTAAATTTAAACATTAAAGTTATTCAAGCTAACGCTATAGATTTAAAAAAGATAAAAGATGAATCTTATGATATAACCCTACTTTTTGGTCCAATGTATCATTTAATCACAAAAGAAGAAAAAATATCCGCATTAAACGAAGCAAAAAGAATAACAAAAAAAGGCGGTATTATTATGGTTGCCTATTGTATGAATGACTACGCTATTATAACTCACGGATTTAAAGATAATAATATAATATCTTGTATTAAAAATGGTGAGTTAGATGAAAATTTTCATTGTACACCTAAAAATTTTGATTTATATAGTATGATTAGATTAGAAGATATTAATGAACTAAATAATCTTACATCATTAAAGCGAATTAAAATTATTTCACCAGATGGTCCTGCTAACTATATGAGAAGTACTTTAAATAAAATGGATGATGAGACATTTAAAATTTTCCTTGATTATCACTTTAAAACATGTGAAAGATTAGATTTAATTGGTGCAGCTTATCATACATTAGATATCTTAAGAAAATAATAAAAGAAACCAACTGGTTTCTTTTTATTTATCTATTTCTTCCAATTTAACACTTACTAATTTACTAACACCAGATTCCTGCATAGTAATTCCATATAAGACATCGGCATATTCCATAGTTTTCTTTTTGTGAGTAATTAATATAAATTGGGTTTTATTTTTTAAACCAACTAAATATTTACCAAAACTATCAACATTTACCTCATCTAAAGCAGCCTCTACCTCATCTAAAATACAAAATGGAACTGGTCTAGATTTTAATATTGCAAACAATAAACTAATTGCTGTAAATGTTTTTTCACCACCAGATAATAAGGAAATACTTTTTAATGTTTTACCAGGAGGAGAAGCAACAATTTCAACACCAGTTTCTAGTAAATTATCCGGTTCTGTTAATTTTAACTCAGCAGTACCACCTTTAAATAATTCATTAAAAGTTTGTTTAAAATTAGCTTTTATTATTTCAAAAGTCTTAGAAAATTCACTTTCCATTACTTCATCCATTTCTTTAATAATATCAATTAAAATATTTTCTGCATTAACCAAATCATTTCTTTGATTAATTAAAAATTCATATCTTTCACTTACTTTCAAATATTCTTCTGGAGCAGAAAAATTTACAACGCCTAAATTTTTTATAGTATTTTTTAAATTAGATACTTTTATTCTAGCTTGTTCTTCTTCCATTTCAAGTTTATATAAACTTATTGCTTTTTCATAAGTCATATTATAAGTTTCATTTAGAATATTAAGTAAATTATCTAATTTTACATCCATTCTATTAACAAATATTTCTAAATCTTTTAACTCTTTATTTTTACTAGACAAATTAGAATTTTCGCGTTTTAATAAATCTTCATAATCAATTAATTCTTCATTTAAATCATTTTTTTCTTTAATACAAATTTCTAATTCACTAGCAACATTATCTTTGTTTTTTATAGCTTCATAGTACTTAGCTAAAATCTCATCTTCTTCTTTTGATAAAGAATTATTAATTATATTATTTGTTCCATTTATTTCAAGTTTATTTTTATTTAATAATTCTGACTTTTCTTGAAGCAATTTATTTTTGTTATTTATTATTTCATCATTCTCTATTTTTTCTTTTAATAATAAATATCTTTTATCTTCTAATGATTTCAAATCATAATCAGCCTCATTAATTGCTTCTTCTTTTAATTTAATTTCATTATTTAGATTATTTAACTCATTAATACTATTTTCTAATTCATATTTATCACTAATTATATTTCTACTTTTATTATTATTTCCACCAGTTAATGAACCACCTACGTGAAATAATTCTCCAGCTAAAGTAACAATTCTATAAGTATAATTAATTTTTTTACTTATTCTATTTGCAGCATCAATGTCTTTAGCAACAATAACATTACCTAATTGATTTTGAATTATGTTATTATACTTTTTATCATATTTAACTAAGTTAGAAGCAACATCAATAAAATCATCAGATTTAGAAATTAAATTTAAAACATCTAAATCAACATATCTAGGTTTAATTATATTAAGTGGAAAAAAAGTGGCTCTACCTAAATTATTACTTTTTAAATAATTTATTGCTTCTTTAGCGCATAATTCATTTTCAACTACAATATTACTAATGCTAGAACCTAAACTAGTAGATATACAAGTACTATATGCTTCTTCTACTTCAAATAAATTACCAACAACATTATGAATTCCATTTAACTTTGGATTATTTAAAATACTTTTAACAGATTGTGGTAACAAGGAATTATTTTCAATACTTTCTTTTAAAGAAAATATTTTATTTTCTAGAGTATTTTTAAATCTAATTTTATCTGTTAAATTTTTATTTAAAGAGTCTTTTTTATTCTTTACTTCACTTATTTTTTTATCATATTCCTTTATATGATCATTTGTATCATCAACTTCTTTATTTAAAAATTTAAGTTCATTTTCTAAATTATTAATTTCGTTTTCTAATTTTAAACTTTCCTCTTTTAAATTAAGAATGTTATTATGCAACTTAGAATCATCAACTTCATATTTTTTTCTTTCAAGTATAATAGATTTTTCACCATTTATTTTCTCAACAAGCGCAGTTAAATTTAATAATTCAGCTTGATATTTTTTTATTTTTTCATTCTTTTCATTTAATTTATTTTTGTATATTTCTATTTTAGCTTCATTGGAAGAATTATTTGAAGATAAGTTAATTATTTCATTATTAATTGCTTCTATTTTGGCTTTACTATCTTGATATTTATAATTAATATTCTTTATATCATTACTAATTAAAGCAATTTCGGTTTTTTCTAATTCTTCATTTGTTTCATTATATAAAATAGCTTTATCTCTTTGTTCTTTTAAAGGTTCTACTTGACGCTCTAATTCACTAATAATATCATCAACTCGGTTCATATTATCGTGAGTTCTTTCTAGTTTCCTTAGGGCCTCTTCTTTACGTTTTTTATATTTTAAAACACCCGCAGCTTCTTCAAAAATAACTCTTCTATCACTTGGTTTGGTTGAAATAATCTCATCAATTTTTCCCTGTGAAATGATATTAAAACTTTCTCTACCTATTCCACTATCTAAAAATAAGTCAGAAATATCTTTTAAACGACACTGTTCACCATTTATAAAATATTCATTAGTTCCATCCTTATAAACACGTCTTTTTACTGCCACTTCATCAAAATTAAGCGATAAATAATGATCAGTATTATCGAATATTAAAGTAACACTGGCAACATTTAAAGGTTTTCTTGATTTACTACCAGAAAATATAACATCAGTCATATTTCCTTCTCCTCGTAATGATTTTACAGATTGTTCACCTAATACCCATTTAATTGCGTCAACAACATTACTTTTTCCACTACCATTTGGACCAACTATACCAGTTATTCCGCTGGTTAATTCAAAATCTACTTTATCCGCAAACGATTTAAATCCCTGTGCTTTAATTTCTTTTAAATACATACAATCACCTACTAAATTAACTATAAAAATTATACTATAACAAAACAAAAAAAGCAAAGAATTCCTTGCTATTTAAGTTATTTATATATTTAATAATTTTTATTCTTCTTCGTTTTCTTCATCATCAATAATTGCTAAATCCTCTAAATCATCCTCAACGTCATCTAAATCGTCATCCATTGAGTCAATATCTTCTTCCTCCTCAGTTTCATCCATTTCTTCTTCGTTTTCTTCTTCAGATTCTTCAGTTTCATCCATTTCCTCTTCATCATCATCTACGACAAGTTCTATTTTATGATTATCTCTAATATCCCATTCAGCATTATCTAACAGTACAAATCTTTTATCTATTGTTAATGAAGTATAATAGTCTCCAATTTTTGCAGCATATTCTTCATCAGAATACCCTAATAAATCGCATATTAATTTAAATAATGTTGGTGTATTCATTGTTTTTTTATTTTCTTTTAGTAACATATAAGTTAAATCAGTATAAGAAAGAACCTCTAATTCTTCTTTTGTCATATCTTTTAAACTCATTATTTTCCCTCCACATTTTTAGCTTTTTAACATTACCGATATTATATTATTACATTATTGATGGAATGTCAATTACTAATAAATTTAATAATTGTTCTATTATCATATTGGTTAATTTTAAAACATAAATCCAATCATTCTTTTTCTTTTCATCTTCTAAATTACTCAAATGATTATTTTGATAAAATACATTTGTAAGGACGCATAAATCATATAAATAATCAGCAATATAGTTTGGTTTTCTTTCCCTAAATGCATTATTTAAAGCATTTGATAAATTAATAATTTTAAATCTTAGATCTCTATCAACGTCATTATATATAATGTCCGATAATTCTTTAATATTACTATTTTTTATCATTTTATTAATTCTTAAATAAGTATATAAAATATATGGTCCTGTTTTTCCTACTACATCTGAAAATTTTGATAAATCAAATATATAATCTCTTTCTCTGGAATTTTCTAAATCAGCAAACTTTAAAATAGCATTTACAATTTTATCAATATCTTGTGTACTCATATCTTTATTTGATTCTTTTTTAGATATGAATATTTCTTTAGCTGATTCAAATAAATTTTCTAATTTCGGAGTATCACCACTTCTTGTTTTATATGGTTTATTATCAGTACCATTAACAGTTCCATATCCCAGAAATTCTAATGAATCTCTATTACATATACCAGCTTTCTCACAAGTTCTAAATACTTGTTCAAAATGTAATTCCTGTCTATTATCAACTACATATAAAATATGATTAGGATTATATTTTGTTACACGTTCATAAATAGTTGCTAAATCAGTTGAGGCATATAAGTATGCACCATTACTTTTTTTAAATAATAAAGGTGGTATTGGTTTTTTATCATTTTCTTCTAAAACATCTACTATTAAAGCACCTTCACTATTTTTTATTAAATTTTTAGATATTAAAATATTTTCAACATCATTTATATAATTATATGCATCACTTTCACCTTGCCAAAGATCAAAACTAACTGATAAATAGTCATAATTTTTCTTTATATCTTCAACAGATACTTCTTTAATTTTTTCAAAATATTTTTGATAAATAGGATCATTATCTTGTAGTTTTTTAGTAATTTCTGCACATTCTGATTTTAAATTTTCATCTTCTTTACACAATTTATTCATTTCTGGATAAATTTTATCTAAATAATGAATATCTAATGAGTCAATACTTATATTATCACGCATCATACCATAAATAACTTCACCTATTTGTAATCCATAATCACCTAGATGAACATCACTCATTACATTGTGTCCCATATATTTAATTATTCTTTTTATGCTTTCACCTACAATAGCAGTACGCATATGTCCTACATGTAATGGTTTAGCAACATTTGGTCCACCATAATCTAAAAAATATAATTCTTTTTTTGAAGGTAGTTCTATACCAAATTTTTCATTATTAAACATTTCTCTTAATTTAGAATTTAATAATTCATCACTAATAGTTAAATTCAAATAACCATTCAAAACTTCTATTTTCTTATAATTTATTGAATTTATATTTTCTTTAATAAAATTTGCAATTTCAATTGGTGATTTATGCATTATTTTACTGTATCCAAAACAAGGTATAGAAAAATCACCCATTGATTTAATTTTAGGTTGTTCAATAATAACATTATCAATTTCTATATAATCCTTTAAAACATTATATATATCATTTTTTATTATATTTTTTATATTCATTATAATATCTCCTCAAATTCTAATTTAAAATTAATATTTCCTTCATTGTTATCAATAACCTCATATAATATTTCAATATAATTATTATTTATATTTATATTTTTTGTTATTAAATTTAATTCTAAAGATTTATTATATTCTTTTAGTAAATAATTAACTTTAGTTTTTTCATTTTTATTAAAATTTAATTCTATCTTATATTCACTATTTTCTCTAATTATTTTTATAATATCTGAAAAAATTATTTTAACTGAAACATTATTATCTTTATATATAATATTGTTTTTATTTTTAATTCCCTCACAATAAAAATACTCATCATTAATTGTTGTTTTTATTTTAATTTTAGACATAAATAAACCACCAACTTAACTAGCAGTAATTATAGCATATAATTAAAATAAAGGATACTATTTTTTTTATATTTAATAATTTTTTTTAAATAAAAGAATTTAATTACCTAAATGGTTAATTAAATTCCTTTTTATTTTTAATTTAAAACTATTAATGATTTTAATTATTATCTTTTATTATTAAATTATATTCTTTTAAAAAGTAATCGTCAGTCATTCCTGCAATATAATCAATTACAATTCTTTCATTTGAATTATTTTCCTTATATTCACTAGACATATCATTCAAAAATATTTTATATATTCTTGATTCTTTATTATTTTCTCTTAATTGTTTTAAACAATATTCAAAAATCGTTTTAAACATTAGCTCATATTCTTTCACTTTTTCCAAAGTATTTGCCTTATTATAAATATTTTTATAATTAAAATCCTTTAATTTATTTAAAGCCTCATATATAATTGGTGTCATTTTAATATAATTTTTATCAATACTATTATTTATTATATCCATTACAATTGTATTAACAATTTTTTTATTAGTATCACCAAGAACATCAGTTATAGATTTAGGCACATCCTCTTTTTTTATAATTCCTAATTTACAAGCATCTTCTATATCTCTTCCAATATATGCGATTACATCTGAAATTCTAACTACACAGCCTTCTAGTGTCATTGGTACTAATTTTTTATCGTAATCATCATATATATAACTATTTTTGTAGTCTTCTAAAAAATCCTCTGTTGTTTTATGTTTAGGACAATACTTATTTTCAACAAATTCGCCATTATGACAAATTACACCATCTAAAACTTCTACTGAAATATTTAATCCTTCACCATGATTTTCTAAATTCATTAAAATTCTTGCACTTTGAATATTATGCTTAAAACATCCCTCACCATACCTTTTACTTAATTGATTTAAAATTTTCTCTCCAGTATGGCCAAAAGGAACATGCCCTAAATCGTGACTCAAAGAAATAGCTTCAATTAAATCTTCATTTAAGTTTAAGGCTCTTCCTATAGTTCTAGCAATTTTACTTACAAGTTGAACATGAATAAATCTTCTACTAATATTATCATTTTCTATATTACTAAACACTTGAGTTTTGTTAGCGTATCTTGTATATGAATCAGTATGTAATATACGATCTGTATCTCTAAAAAAAGAGGGTCTAATATCATCAACCTCATCTTTTAAACGGGTAGCACATTCACTTTTATATGCAAAGGCCTGTAAATGTTGCTCAGCCTTTAACATATTATTTTTTATTTTTTCATTCATTATAAATTACTAATGTTATTTTCTACTTTAATTAAAATTTCATCAACAATATCTAGTTTACTACCTCCACCAGTTGCGAAAGTTTTGCTTCCTCCACCATTACCATTTGATTCAATTGATACTTCTTTTATTATCTTTCCACAATCAATTTTAGAAGAAAGTTCTTTTGATGATTTTGCTAAATAATTAACACTTGAATCATTAATATTTGCGACAAATACAAAGCCATTAATTTTATTTTCTAGTGCATCAAGCATATTTTTTAGTGTAGGAACATCACAATTTTCAGTTTTAATAATTATTGTATTTATATTATTAATTGTTTTTTGATATTTTAAGAAATCATCTAAATGTTCTAACATTTTTTTAGCCTTTTGATTTTTATATTCCTTTTCAAGTTCAGATACAGCTTTTTTTACAGTATTTAATTCATTTAAGTTAAATAAAATGTCTTTATAATTTTTAGGTTTATCATTATTAATTTGGACATTAAAATCAAGTACAATATCTTCTAAAGAAGCATTTTCAACGATATTTGCTGCCTTATTTAATAATTTCATCATATCTTCATTATATGGTTTAATTTGCTCAAATAACTCTGGTATTATGTTACTATCTGTAGTAGCCTCAATTCTATAAACATTTTGTCCTTTTGATTCTACCGATATAATCGCAAAAGAACCTATATCGCTACTTTTTACTACATGAGTTCCACCACATAATTCAACTGAATCTACAATGTTAACAACTCTTACAATTTTTCCATATTTTTCACTAAATAGAGCCATTGCGCCCATTTTTTTAGCTTCTTCTATATCCATATCTTTTATAACAGTTAAAACATCTGTTTTAATTTTTTCATTGACTAAATTTTCAACTTCAATAATTTGATCATCATTTATTGTACCATCATATTTAAAATCAAATCTAAGTCTTTTATCATCGACTTTTGAACCTGCTTGATGAACATTATTACTTAATACTTCTTGTAATGCTTTTTGTAATAAGTGAGTTGCAGAGTGATTTTTTGATACATTTTGTCTAAATGTTTTATCAACACTAGCTAAAACTTTATCGCCTACATTAATTGTTCCTGAAAATTTTACCTGATGGAATAATTGTTTATTAGGGCCTTTAAAACCACCTATAACTTCTAAATGTAAATCATTATCAATTATTATTCCTTTATCCGAAACTTGTCCACCTGATTCAACATAAAGTGGTGTTTCTTTTAATACAACAAAACCTGTATCAGTTATACTATCAACAAATTTTTCTCCATCATATAAACTTAAAATTGTTGTTTCAACTTCTAATTTATCATAACCAACAAATACATTTTCATTTGAAAAATTTAATAATTCTTCATTTTGAACATTCATACTACTATAATTTTCTCTTGAATTACGAGCTAATTCTTTTTGTTCTTGCATATATGCATCAAATTCTTCCTTAGAAACTGTGAAACCTTTTTCATGAGCATATTCCTCTGTTAATTCAAATGGAAAACCAAATGTATCATATAATTTGAATGCATCCTCACCACTAATTTTTTTTGTATCACTTAAAAATAATTCTTGTAATCTCTTTTCACCATTAACAAGTGTACGATTAAATAATTCTTCTTCAGTATTAATTTTTTGAATTACCATATTTACATTCTCATTAATATATGGATATGCTTCCTGCATAACTTCTGCGATTACTGGAACTAAGTCACTCGCAAACATTCTTTCAATTCCAAGTTTTTTTCCATATCTAATAGCTCTACGAAGTAATCTTCTTAAAATATAGTCTCTTCCAGTATTACCGAAGTTTGCACCATCTGATAAAGCAAATGTAATTGTTCTAATATGGTCAGCTATTATTTTAAATTCTGCTTGTCCTTCATATTTTTTACCACATATTGAAGATACTTTATCTATAATTGGCATAAAAAGATCTGTATCAAAATTACTTGGAACTTCTTGCAATATTGATGCCATTCTCTCTAATCCCATACCAGTATCAATATTTTTATGAGGTAATTCAGGATAATTTCTACGATCTAAACCAGGTGTTGCATTAAATTGACTAAATACATTATTCCAAATTTCAACATATCTATCATTTTCGATTTCTTTTCTTAGTAAATCTAATCCAATATGGTTTGGATCATATTCTTCTCCTCTATCAAAAAATATTTCACTATCAGGTCCACTTGGTCCAGGACCGATTTCCCAGAAATTACTTTCAAGTAAAATAATATGTTCTTTTTCTACTCCTAGGCCTCTCCAAGTATTATAGGCAGTTCTATCTTCAGAATATATTGTCATATATAATTTATCAAGTGAAATATCAAGCCATTTATCACTTGTTAAAAATTCAAATGCCCAAGTAATAGCCTCTTTTTTAAAATAATCACCAATTGAAAAGTTTCCTAACATTTCAAAAAAAGTTTGATGACGCGCAGTAAGACCTACATTTTCAATATCATTTGTTCTAATACATTTTTGAATACTTGCTAAACGTTTGTTTTCTGGTACGACTGAACCATCAAAATATTTTTTTAAAGGTGTAACACCTGCATTAATCCATAAAACTGTTGGATCATCATTTGGAATTAATGAAGCACTTTCAATAATTGTGTGTCCTTTTGATTTCCAAAATTCACACCACATTTTTCTAATTTCATTTCCTGTTAACTTTTTCATTAATTCATCTCCTTTAACATCTTAATTATTTTTTCATTCAAATTTTCTAAAGTACCATCATTAATAATAGAATAATCGTAATTAGTATAATTATCTAAAGCACTTTCTGTTAATGATTTTTGTTGTTCTTTTGTTAATCCATTATCAAAATTTGGCCTTTTTATATTAATTATTTTTACATTTTCAAGTTTTTCTCTTGGAATTTCCAATTCTTCTATAAGTCTTGCATCACTTATTACAATTACGTCAAAGAAATAGGACATTACTATAATATCTTCTATCATACGATTTACAAATAAATACTTATCAATTTTTCCTCTTATTAGATCAGTACCTAATTCTATTAATAATTGTCTAGGTTTATCTTGATCATTACCAGACCAATTTGTTATTTTTTTAGCATATTCTTTTAAATAAGTAGAATACTGCAATATTGCTACACTTTTACCATTATTTTCATAATATTTTTTTATAAAATCAGCACTTGTATCTTTACCAGATCTAGCTTTACCTGCAAATATATAAATTTTAGGATTTTTATTTATAAATTCCATAACTTCACCTCTAATTAAACGATAAAATATCGTATTTGTCATCTAAAAATAGAATTATCGATTTTAATACTGCGATTGTTGGTGTTGCAAGCAACATTCCAATCATACCCCAGAAATGTCCGAACACTAATAGTCCAATTATAATTGTTACTGGATGTAATTTCATAGTTTTACTCATTACAATTGGATTTAAAATATTACTTTCTAAAAATTGCGCGATTACAATTGAAATTAAAGAAATAATTCCAACTATAGGTCCTTGTGAAAATCCAACTAAAACAGCTGGCGCACCACCTAAATATGGACCAATATAAGGTATAATATTAGTTACACCACAGAATAAACCGAATAATACTGGCGCTTTTAACCCAGCAATTGCAAAACCAATTGTTGATAGTAAAAATACAAAAGAAGCACATATTAATGTTCCTTGTACATATTTTCTTAAAGATGTATTAACCTCATTAGCAAGTCCTCTAAAATCATCACGATTTTTTTCTGGAATTAAACTACTAATCGCATCATTAATATTATCAAAACTCATAAGTAAGTAAAAACCTATTATGAAGCCAATTACAAGTGATCCTAATCCTGAAAAAACTGAAGAAACAAATGTAACTGTGATATGTGGTAATGAACTTGTTAAATTACTACCAATTTCTTCTAATTTAACAAATAATTCTGATTTTAATGAACTAATATCAATACCATCAATATTACCAATCTTACTAAACACATCATTAATCCAATTTTGAATTTGACTGGAAATAGAAGGAATACTTTTTACTATTTCATTTATCTGTTCTGATAATAAAGGTATAAGTGAACTAATTATTAAAACAATTAACAAAATTAACGCAATATAAACTAAAGACGTTGCAAGTGTTCTATTAACTTTATGATTTTTTAAAAATTTAACAAGTGGTTCTAAAAGCCACGCGACAACTATTCCTATAAAAAGTGGTGATACTATTTTTAATAAGTTAAGAAAAAAAGTTCCTACCTTCCACTCCTTAAAAATTAAGGTAGCTGCATAAATCCCTGCAATAATTATAAATGTATAAGCAATGCTTAAAATTTTCTTAGTCATACTTATAACATCATTTAATTTTTTTATATCTACTTCTTTTTCATTATTTTTTTTGTTAAACATATAAACACCCCTATCATTGTATCATATTTTTACTATTATGTTGTTTATTTTTGAGTAAAATAAATATAAATTAGAAAAAAAGTATGTCTAATTATGACAAACTTTTTTATATGCTCATTAATTCATTTTCTTTTACTTTTAATTTTTCATCAACTATTTTATTATATTTATTAATTAACTCTTGAACTTCATCCATACCACTTTTTTTATCATCTTCTGTTAACTCAAGTTTTTTAATTTCGTTGTTAGCGTCTTGTCTAATATTACGAAGTGCGATTCTTGCTTCTTCTGCAACATTTTTAGCTTGTTTTACATATTCCTTTCTTGTATCTTCTGTTAATGCTGGAATATTTAAAATTATAACTTCTCCATTATTATTTGGTGTAAGTCCAATGTTCGCTTCAAAAATAGATTTTTCAATTGAACCTAAACAAGATTTATCAAATGGTTTAATCATAAGTTGACGTGCTTCTGGTATAGATATATTTGCTAATTGTTTAAGTGGTGTATCTACCCCATAATATGATACACAAATACCATCTAAAATTGCTGGATTTGCTCTTCCTGCTCTAATATTTGTTAATCTTTTTTCCATATTTTCAATTGATGAAGTCATTTTAATTTCAACATCTGTTAGTATATTTTCCATAAGTCCATCCTTTCAAAATTTATTATACATTTAACTTAGTAAATATGTCAATTTATTTTCTTTCACTATCCAAAATTTCCTGTAATTTGCAAATACCAAAGTAATTATCAGAATTACTTTTTTCGTAATTCAAAAAATCTTTAGTACACTCAAAACTTTTATTATTAACTCTATTTTGAGAAATTTTCTTTATGCAAGGGTTAATATAATCATTATATATTTCATCTATTTTTTCTGTTTCAATATTTCCACTAAAAGAAATATTTTGTTTAAGCAAATTTGGAAGTATTTCTTTTAGTATTATTTCTTTTTCTTTAATAACATTACTATCAACACTATCAATTAATAATAGTGAATAGTAATCACTTAAAATACTATATAAATTTAAGTCACGATATTTAATCAGCATCTCATAAGTTTTATATTTTTCCTCTAAAGTTTTATCTTGCTTATTTTCCTTTAATTTAGAACTAATATCTACTTTTTCTAAAAGTAAGGATGCTATATTTTTATAATTACCGTCACTATCATATTCTAACAATAATATAGGATATTTTTCTATAAATTGCTTTATTTCTTCTTTAGAATATATATTTCTAAATAGTTCATTATCTGTAAAATATTCTTTATTATCTTTTTCTTTATCAAATATATTTAAAAAATAATTATCGATAATAATGTATTTATCATCATTAAAAAATTTAGTAAATTCTAGTAAAGAAATAAAATCTATCATACTTTTATAATTTAAAACTGTATTATTTGTAGTATTTCTTTCTAAAATCAAATCATTTTTTAATTTTAATAGAGATAAATACTCATCAAATTCTACTAAAGTATTTTTTGTATTGTTAATTTCACAATATAAATTTTTTATTAAATCAATATTATTATTGAAGTTATAATCTATTTCATTATAATTTAAAAATAATATGTTGTCACAACTAGGCTTAGTTTCAAAAACAATTTCAAGTTCTAAATTTAACTTTTTTTCACTAACTATATTTTTAAAAAATGAATTAATTAGATAAATAAATATCTTTTTATCAAAATAATCACTAGGATATTTACTAGATAAAATATTAAATATTTTTTTAATTTCTATTAAATCAATGTCACAATTATTATATGTTTTAAAAGATAAAAAATTATTTAATTCAAAATATGATAAATTATTTTTATCTAAAGTATTTATAAAAAATTTAGTTGCACCATCAAAATATTTTTGATAATCAAATACCTTAGTAACATTTTCTAAATACCCATTACAAATTTCATTTATAGTTGAATTTTCAAATAATGTTTTATATATTTGACAATATAAATTACCTCTTAATAATACTAAATCATTATCTTGTTGATAATTTCTTTTTTTACCAATACACTTTAAATATATATTTAAAATATCTGAAATTTTATTATCAATTCCATAATTAATAGTCTTTTCTATAATATTACCAAAACTTGTAGATGCGATTATTTTGTTGTTAATGTTTGGGTTCGATAAACAAAATATTTCATCATAAATGTTCTCCATATTTTCTAAAAAATATTTATAATTAATACTATGTTTCAATTTCCATTTTTGCGTTAATTCAATAACCTCAAAACAATATAACATATAAGTAATAATATCTTGATTACTTAAATCTTCAAATATATCAATATCAACAAAATATGAATCAATATTATCTAAATCAACTAATTCTTTTTGTTTCAATTTTTTTATTAAAGAACCAAAATTATCAAAATAGGTTTCTTTATACATTTTCTTATCTTCATCCATCTAAAACACTTCCTTATCTAATTATAATTAAGATATTTAATTTTATTTGAATGTACACAAATATAACTATCTAAATTATACATCAAATTATTTAATATTGAAATATCTTTGAATTAGAATATTAAGAAAAAAACTATTGATGATCAATAATATCAATAATTTTTGTCAATTTATAAGCATCACACGATGATGCACCTATTAAAAATCCATCAACATTTTTTAATGTCTTTAAAGAATTTATATTTTTTTCATTAATGCTACCACCATATAAAATAAATGGAATACCGTCTAAAGTTGTTTTACAGATATTTTTAATAAATTCTGCACAATCAGATATATCTTTATTACTTGGCATAGCATTAGTTCCAACTGCCCATACAGGTTCATAAGCAATCAAAATATTTTTTAGTTGCCTACTATTAATTCCCCTTAGTCCTCTTACGATTTGTTGCTTTAGAACTTTATCTGTTTTTAACATTTCTCGTTGTTCTAAGGTTTCACCAATGCAAAAAACAACTTTTATCTTATTTTCAAGACATTTTTTAATTTTTTTATTAATTAATTCATCATCTTCGCCCATTTGTCTTCGGTCACTATGACCTATAATCGCATACTTTACTCCAATACTTCTAGCCTGTTTAGGTGATACCTCACCCGTATATGGTCCACTATTTTCTATATAAACATTTTGAATTCCAACATCATAATTATGATTTAAAAAGTATGGAATAAATATACTAGTTGGACAAATAATTACATTCGATAAAAATAAAGAATTATTTAAAACATTTAAGTATTCACTAGTTTCACTAGCAGTCATATTCATCTTTAAATTTGCGATTACATACTTACTTATCATGCAAACCTCTTTTAATTACATTTTTTATTCTATTAAAAAATCCTTTATTATTATCTCTACCACTAAGAGCTAATTTGTAAACATCTAAAACCCTTTCAGCAAAATATTTTGATGAGTACCTTTCAGAACTTACTTTAGCCTGCTTACTAAGTTGCTTAACTTTATCTGGATCCTTCATAAGGTTTTCCACTATTTTTTTATATTGACGCCTATTTTTAAATAAATAACCGTTCAAATCATCTACAACAATAGACGCAAAACTTGGATCATTTGCAGCAATTACTGGTAATGATGATGCGTGAGCTTCAATTACAGTTAAACCTTGTGTTTCAGTTCTTGAAGCTGTTGCAAAAATTGTAGATATTTGATAATAAAGAGGCACGTCAACCCAAGCAACTTTTCCAGCAAAAATAACTGAATCTTTTATTTTTAATTTTGCTGCCAATTTTTTATATGAATCAATATCTGGACCATCACCAACAAGTAATAATTTAGCATTTTTGTTAGATTTTACAAAATCAGCTTGTGACTCAATTAATAAATCAACAGATTTTTCTTCACCCATTCTACCAACAAACAAGATTACAAAATCATCTTTTTTAATATTATATTTTTTTCTAACTTCATCTAATTGTTTCTCAGCATATTTTAATCTATCAAACCTTTCAACTTCTATTCCTGTTGGAATAATATGAACATTACGATCAAACTTATATTTTTCCTTAAAAAGTTTATATGTCTTTTCTGTTGGTACAATCAATTCTGTTGCAGTTTTATCACAATAAAACTTAGTCAAATATTCAACTATTTTTTTACTTGTACCATTAAAATATCCTTTAGTTATATAGTGAACATAATCTTCATACATAGTGTGATAAGTATGAACTAATGGAATATCAAATTGTTTGGCAATAATTCTAGCAAATGTTCCAACACCGAACTCAGTTTGGGAATGAATTATATCCAAATTCCACTTTTTAATTTTGTCTATTGCGCGAAGAGGATATATTCCCGTTAATCTATAATCATATATTCCAGTAGGAATTCCAGGAATTCTAATTATTTTATTTTCGTTTTCATATTTATAGGACAATTTTTCAGCATTAACAGTTACAATAAATACTTCGTGACCTTTTTTTTCTAAAGCATTCTGTAACATAACAATACTGGTAGAAACACCATTAATATATGGTGGATAACTATCCGTAAAAATTCCTATTCTCATACTATCACTTTCTTTCCTTTATATTTAAAGCGATTCCTCCAATTACAATACCCATATAAAATGTTATAAATCTCCATAATAACATTAATGCTCTTAATTTAGCGTCATTTACAATAAAAACTCCAAAAAATTTTAAGAAACCATATTCTATTCCACCAGTTCCTCCTGGTAGTGGAACAAATGAACCAATGAGCATTACATAAGCAGAAGCTATAACTGATTCTAAAGCATTAAAACTTGTAAAATCACCCATACTATATAAAATCCATACAGGCACCATATATAAACATACTAACCCTAAAAAACTAAATAAAATATTAAGCATAAATTGTTTCTTATTAGCTACTAATATTTTAGCACCTTCATGAAAATTATTAATATAAATATTCCATTTTTCTAAAGTTTTTTCCTTATCTTTTACAATTTTAAAAAAAGATAAAATATTAATTCCTTTTGTAACTAAAAATTTATTAGGTTTTTTAAAAAAAGCAACTATAAATAAAACTATAATAACAATTGTATTAATAGTAAAACCTAATAAAACTAATTTACTAAGTAATCCATCATATGGAAATATATTTAAAATATGATTTAATATGATTGCAAGTATACCTAGTAAGACCAAAGAAATTTGATAAACAACAAAATCTTCAATTACGACATTTGTAGCATTACTAATAGTCAACTTGTTTTTAGTAAGAGAATATATCTGAAATGGTTGTCCACCTGTAGAAAAAGGGGTTACTGCATTAAAAAATTGAGTAATAGCTTGATTTCTAAAAGCAGACCTTAATTTATATTTACTATTAAATTTTTTAGCAAAATTATATATAACAATAGTTTTAAATAACCAATATAACATAAAAAATAAAAAAGCTATCAAAATTAAAAATAAATTTGCTGATAATATTTCTGAAATTATATTTGAAAAATCATTTTTAAGTGAAAAATATAATACAAGTATTGTAAGTAAGAAAAGTGCACAAACACTCATTATATTTTTTATATTTTGATGCTTTTTCATTTAAGTATCACTCTTTCTAAATATCAGTTATAACGCTAATACCTGGTAAATCTTTTCCTTCAAGTAATTCTAATGTTGCTCCTCCGCCTGTTGAAATATGACTAAATTTATCTTTATACCCTAAATTTATAACACTAGAAGCAGTATCACCACCACCAATTATAGTTGTACCATTTATTTTAGATAATATATTGCATAGTGATTTAGTACCATTCTCAAATTTTTTTATTTCAGAATAACCAACTGGTCCATTCCATATAACAGTTTTACTTTGATTTAAATATTTTTCAAAAAGTTTTACTGTTTCAGGACCAATATCTAAACAAATATCATCTGAACCAATAGAATTAGATGCAACTATATTTGTGTGAGCTAGACTACTTATTTCTTTTGCAACAACATTATCTACAGGTAAAATTATCTTGTTAGAATAATTATCTAATATTTTCTTACAAAAATCAATATTTTCTTTATCTACAAGTGATTTTCCTACATTATACCCCTTTGCGACTAGAAAAGTATAAGCCATTCCTCCACCAATTAAAATATAATCAGCAATTTTTGCTAAATTTTCTATAACACCGATTTTATCATTTACTTTAGCTCCACCTAAAATAACTGTAAAAGGCCTATTTGGTTTTTTTATAGCTTTATATAAAATTGTTAATTCTTTTTCAATTAAAAATCCTATACCATTAGGTAAAATGGATGCGATTCCAACATTTGAAGCATGAGCTCTATGACTTGTTCCAAATGCATCATTTATATAAATATCTCCTAGGCTTGCCCAATAAGAAGCAAGAGAGAAATCATTACTACTCTCTAATTTATTACCTAAATCCTCATATCTTGTATTTTGAACAAGTAATACATCTCCAACTTTCAATTTTTTCACTGCTTTTTCTAAATTTTTTCCACGTGTCTCAGGAATAAAAATAACTTTATGATTAAGAACCTCTTCTAATCTTTTAGCTACTACCTCTAGATTATTTATCGCTAAATCAGCTTCTGTTTTTACTCTACCTAAATGTGATAATAAAATAACCTTTGCTCCATTATTCATCGCATATTTGATAGTATCTAGACTTGCTATAATACGATTATCATCTAAAATAACACCATCTTTAATTGGGACATTAAAATCAACCCTAATAATAACTCTTTTATTATACAAATTATAATCTTTTATTGTTTTTTTCATAATTTCTCTCCTATTCATTCCAACTAGAACAAATTGTGGTATTATCCAAATTTGTATCTACATATTTATATGAAAAGCGATAAGATCCAGAATTATCACTAATATTAGTTAATAAAATATATTTACCATCTGCATTTATCACATCATTAGTAGATGGATCAATTTCAGTTTTTTTTATATAGTTTTTTTCTATTAAACTTGATACTGACATACAATAATTGTCAGATTTATTATTATTTTGATATTCTATTTTAAATTGATTCCATTCATTTTCCACATAAGTCATCGCTGACATCTCTAAATCACGAGCAAAAGATTCAGTTTCTTTAATATTACTATTAGTTATTGTTGACATTATCTGTGGAATAGTTATTACCATAATAAGTGCTAATACGGCAACTACACCTATCAATTCTATTAATGTAAAACCATTTTGTTTCATATAATCAATCCTATCTAAAAATCATAATTAAAAAATACGATAAAAATAATGCAGCAAAAGGAAATATTAATATAAAAAGGGCCAATCCATTTGAAATCATTTCATAACTAGGTATATCAATAACTAACTCTCTTCCGCCAAAAAAACTATTAAATTCCCAATCTTCTGTAGGTAAATATTCAATATCTAAATTATATTTGCAGTTTCTTATAATTGATAGTTGAATATCCTTTAAATCATCATCTGTAATATTACAATTTTTAATTGTATTATAAAGATGAATGTTCTGACTTTTATGCACATAATCAACTATATCTTCATTTAATATTTCATATTTATAGCTTTTTATATCTTTTTCAATTAACATTTTAATAAATGACATATTACCATCTTTTATTAATTTTTGTTCTAAATTATTATAGTCCATATTATCACCTTATTCTATTATTATTATAACAAAATTTAAGGATTTTAAAAGGAAACCTATAATGATTTCCTTTTTACTATACATAATTTTACATACATTTTAGTAAAATTAACATGTAAATTTTTATTTTAATTAAGTGTTAATAGGCTAGAACTAAACGTGAAGATTCATAACTAAACGCAATACCTACACCATGATTGAAACCAAACACGCCTGCAAGAGAGCCACTACCAAAGCTACCACCACGGCGGAACCAAGGGTAAGCAGTCGCAGGAAAAGTAGCATAATCACTAAACCATAAACCTCTATTTCCACCTGATGAATTTGTTTTAGTGTTAGCTATTTCTTTTGTAGCATCTCCTATCAGTCCACTTGTATAATCATACCAATTATCTGTATTTAATTCATATTTATATGGATATAAATTATAATATCGTGAATCTGGATAATCTATTCCATCTGTTTTTTCTAATAGTGTTGCATCACTATCATTATTTCCAGGTGCGCTATATATTCCATTAAAGCCACTATTCCATTTATTATGACTTCCACTTACTAATTTGTTATTTATAGTTATAACTCCCATAACATATTCCCAGTTTCCTCCACTCATATCATAGATTCCTGTTATATTTCCTGTTGTACTTGCTTTTGCCTCTATATACGTATTTCCACTTTCACATGAATTCATGTTACTCATGACAGCTGCACTCACTGTTTCTCCACTACAGCCTGTTATAGTTGCTCCGTATGACCATTGACCAGTAAATTTCTGAGTGTCATTCAAGTAACCTGTATTAACATTATTTATATATACTTCTTCACATGATGTACTATTACATTTTCCATATACTGAATACGTTAAATATGCAGTTGCTCCCCATTCCATATTTGTCATCATGTGAGAATTCAAAAGGTTCCTCAATAGCTTCACCTGCCATAGTTAAAATAGCAATTGTACTTTTTCCTTTTGAAATATCAATTCCAACTCCATATTTCATATTAATTATCCTTTCCATTCTTTACTATTATGACTGGTTCCAACTCTTCTACATATCCTCATTTTGGCTCTTTACACGAGTATTATTTCATCCTCAACTTGCTTAATCGAATATATTATGTGAAGGTTGGATAACACTTTTTATTACGAGAACTTTATCTCTAAAAGTCCAACGTTATCCAATCACTTCAATCATAATAAAAAGAATGATTTAATTTATATTAAACATTCCTTATTATTTAACAGTATTTATATAAATACTAAGTTATACTTAATTTTGACAATTCTTTTATGCTTAATCCAGTTATCTCTGATATTGAATCTAAATTGAATTTCTTTTGTATCATTGTTTTTGCAATATTTA
>CAJLIR010000014.1 GCA_905206805.1 uncultured Caryophanales bacterium
TTCAATTTAAATAAGGAGGATAGAAAGAATATGGAAGATATCGTAGAATTAATGAGAAATGAGAAAGAAGATTATGGAGCAGCGTATGAATGTGGAGTTATGGATGGAGAAAAAAGGGGCAAAAAAATTGGAGAAGTTCAAGGTAAAAAACTTGGAATTGCCAGCGAAAAGATAAATATTGCAAAAACAATGATACAAAAGAAATTCAATTTAGATTCAATATCAGAAATAACAGGTTTAAGTATAAAAGAACTATCAAAATTAAATGTTAATTAGATTATTAATAAATATTTAATAATCAGTGGAATATTTAAAGTAAATTAAATGTTTTTTTTTTTCGTTGAATTTATTATGAAAATATTCTTTAAAAAAATTTTTTTATATGTTAAAATATTAATAGAATATGATTGTGTACTTGAGTATTAGTATAATAACTATTATTTTGTATATAATATAAATACTACTACACAATTAATAATTCGTAGAATGTGAGGAATTTTATGAAAAAATTTAAACTTTTAGGTAGTGTTGCATTAATTTTATGTGTTTTCTTAACAGGATGTGGTAAAACTAAAAATATTGAAGGTTCATTGACAGATATTATGGACAAAGTTTATGAGTCAGTAAAAGATGATATGCCTGAGTTAGAAAACACTAAATTAAATGATGACAATATTGAGTATTTTTTAGGTACAAGTGATATTGATTATAAAGAAGGTTTAGCTAGTGAACCGTTTATTAATGCAATTGCGCATTCCGTTGTTTTAATTCGTATGAATGATGGTGCTGATATTGAAGCTACTAAAACAAAAATAAAAAATTCAGTAAATCCTAGAAAATGGATTTGTGTTGAGGTTAATGAAGATGATGTTATTGTAGATAGTAAAGGCAATTTAATAATTTTGATAATGGTAAATGATGACGCTAAAAAAATAGATGAATCATTCCAAAATTTAAAATAATCCTTATTTAGGATTTTTTAATTTATGGTTTTTTCAAGTTTAACATTTATTTACTTTTTTTTGCCTATACTATTATTTGTCTATTTTATTATTCCTAATAAATTTAAAAGTATTGTTTTAGTTTTATTTAGTTTGGTATTTTATTTTTATGGTGAAGGAAAATATATTTTAGTTTTATTGTTAAGTTCTATTATTAATTATTATTTATCTAAAAAAATAACAAATAATAAAAAGTTATTAGTTATTAGCATAATATTAAATTTAATACCTTTATTATATTTTAAATATACTATGTTTTTTATTGATATTGTTAATGATATTTTTAATGCAAATTTATTTATTCAAAATATTGTATTACCTATAGGTATAAGTTTTTTTACATTCCAAAATATTAGTTATTTAGTTGACTCATATAAAGATTCAAGTGAAGTTGCTAAAAATTTATTAGAATATATTCTTTATATAACTTTTTTTGCGCAGTTAGTTGCAGGACCAATTGTTAGATTTAGTGAGATAAAAAGTGATATAAATAATAGAAAATTAAATATAGATAATTTATACTTTGGAATAAAAAGATTTATTATCGGTTTAGCTAAAAAGGTAATTTTAGCTAATAATATTGGAATATTAATAAATTATTTAAATAATTTGAATGGTTCGATTTTACTTTATTGGTTGTTAGCGCTTTCTTATACATTTCAGATTTATTTTGATTTTTCAGGATATTCTGATATGGCAATAGGATTAGGTCGTATGTTTAATTTTAAGTTCTTAGAAAACTTTAATTATCCATTATCGGCTAGCAGTATTACTGATTTTTGGAGAAAATGGCATATATCTTTATCTAGATTTTTTAAAGATTATGTCTATATTCCTTTAGGTGGTAATAGAGTATCTAAAATGAAGCACATTAGAAATATATTAATTGTTTGGTTTTTAACTGGATTTTGGCATGGAGCAAGTTTTAATTTTATTTTTTGGGGATTATATTTTGGTATTTTATTAATTATAGAAAAATACTTTTTAACTAATTTTTTAGATAAACATAAAATTTTCGCATATATTTATACATTTATATTAGTAATAATAAGTTTCATAATTTTTAGTATTTCTGATATAAATGGTTTAGTAGTATTTATTAAATCAATGTTTGGTTTAAATAATTTACCATTTGTAAATTTTAACACTATTTATTATTTAAAAAGTTATTTATATTTAATTATTATTTGTTTTGTAGCTTCATTACCAATTGTTAAAATATTAAAATTTAAGTCAAATAAAATTATTAACTTTATAGAACCAGTAATATACTTTAGTTTGTTATTTATATCAACAGCTTATTTAGTTGATTCAACATTTAATCCATTTTTATATTTTAGATTTTAGGTGATTTATGAGAAAGAAAATTTTTGTTATATTATTTTTTATAATAATTTATTCTTTTATGTTTTTAAATATATTTTCAAAAAAAGAAACAATTTCAAAATATGAAAGAAGAAAATTAGCTAAATTTCCTAATATTACAATTAATGGATTACTTAATAAAAGTGTCACTAGTGATATTGATAAATATATTACTGATAATTTTATAATTAGAGATTCCTTTAGAACTTTAAAAATTAAAACAGAGTTTTTACTAAATAAAACAGATGTTAATGATTTGTTTTATTACAAAAATCATTATTTTAAATATGAAAATAATTATGATGAAAAACAAATTAATAAATTTGTTCAAAAAATAAACTATATATATGAAAATTATTTTAATGGTTTTAAAGTTTATTATAGTGTTATACCTGAAAAGAATTATTATATAAATACAAATAAATATAAAAAGTTTGATTATGATGGATTATTTAATGAATTAAAAAATATAAATAATAATATAAAGTATATTGATATTACAAATGATATAAAATTAGAAGATTATTATTATACAGATCATCATTTAAGACAAGATAAAATTTTTGATGCAGTAAAAACATTGTCTATAAATATGAATTTTGAATTTAAAAATAATTTTGAGGTTGAAGAATATGAACCTTTTTATGGAACTTATTTTGGACAATTGTTAATAAAAAATAATGGTGAAAAATTATATCTTTTACATAATGATACAATAGATTCTGCTACTGTTTATAATTTAGAAGATGATTATAATAAAGTTTATAATTATGAAAAATTAAATGGTGTTGATGGATATGATGTATTTTTAAGTGGTGCTACACCATATATTGAATTAGTTAATAATAATACTAATTCTAGTAAGGAATTAATTATTTTTAGAGATTCATATACAAGTTCATTTGCGCCTTTAATGTTAGAGGGCTATAAAAAAATAATTTTGCTTGATTTAAGATATACCAGTTTAACTAACTTATTAGATAAAGTTAATATTAAAAATGATGATACAGATATTTTATTTTTATATTCTACAAGCTTAATAAATGGTAGTGATGTTCTAAAAGTAAAATAAAAGTATATATTTTTAGTTATTTACATGCTATAATTATGTGAGGAGTTGATATTATGGCTAATAAAGCAATTACAAGTAGGGATGTTGATTTTGCAAAATGGTATACAGATGTAGTAACAGCTGCCCACTTAGCAGATTATTCAAATGTAAAGGGATGTACTGTATTTGAACCAAATGGTTATGCGTTATGGGAGAAAATGCAACAGGAACTTGACAAAATGTTTAAACGTACTGGACATAAAAATGTTTACATGCCTTTATTAATACCTGAAAATTTATTGAAAAAAGAGGGCGAATTAATAGATGGATTTGCCCCAGAAGTTGCTTGGGTAACAATTGGTGGACAAAAAGAGTTAGAAGAAAAATTATGTATAAGACCTACATCTGAAACTTTGTTTAGTGATTACTATTCATCTAAAGTAAAATCATATAGAGACCTACCAATGAAATATAATCAATGGTGTAGTGTTATGAGATGGGAAAAAGAAACAAGACCATTTTTAAGAAGTCGTGAATTTTTATGGCAAGAAGGACATACTGTTCATGCATCAAGTGAGGAAGCTGAAAAAGAAACAAGAGATATGTTAAATATTTATAAAAAATTCTTTGAAGAATATTTAGCTATTCCTGTTATTTCAGGAAGAAAAACTAAAAGAGAACAATTTGCTGGTGCAGAATATACTCTTACTATAGAAGCTCTTATGTATAATGGTGTATCGCTTCAATCAGCAACGAGTCATTATTTTGGTCAAAAATTTTCTAAGGCTTATGATATTAAATTTTTAAATAAAAATAATGAATTAGAATATGCATACCAAACCTCTTGGGGATCTACTACTCGTATGATAGGTGGACTTATTATGGTTCATAGTGATGATGACGGACTTGTAATACCACCTCGTATTGCGCCTATTAATGTTGCCATAATAAAAATTGGTGAAAGTGAAGAAATGGATTCCTTAACAAATGACATATATAATAAATTAATAGAAAATGATATATCTGCTTATATTGATAATACAGATAAATCTGCTGGATTTAAATTTGCTGAAGCTGAGGTTAACGGAATTCCTATTAGAATTGAAATAGGTAAAAGGGACTTAGAAAAAGGTTTAATTACAATTACTCGTCGTGATACTAAAGAAAAATATCAAGTATCAAAAGATATTGATATAGTAGATTATGTAAAAAAACTTAATGATACAATTCAAAATGATATGTATAATAGAGCATTAGAAAGAAGAAATTCACAAATTTTTGAGGCTCATAATTTAGAAGAAGTTGAAAAAATTATGAATACACAACCAGGTTTTATTAAAGCTATGTGGTGTGGTTGTGAAGAATGTGAATTAAAAATGAAAGAAATTAAAGGAACTAAGTCAAGATGCATATTAGAAAATGCTGAACCAATTGATGAAAAATGTGTAGTATGTGGAAAAGAAGCTAAAGAATTAGTTGTTTGGGGTATTCAGTATTAGACCATTTTGGTCTTTTTTTTTTAAATTTAATTAGAAAATATTGACAAATATATAAAAAAGATGTAATTTGTAGGTAGTTACTTATGTTAGTAATATAAATTTATAATTAAAAGGCAGTACAAAATTTTTTTGCTGCCTTTTTTCTTTATATGATGTAAAAAATATGTCGAATAAATTGCATTTATTGTCAGAAAATAGGGACGAAATGTTTATTTTTTGATATAATTACTATAGAGTTAATATTTGATTAGTTATTTGAAGTGGTGGTTTTATTATGACAAAAAGGTATAACTATATGATGGATTTAATTATTTCAATTGTTTCATTAGTTGGATTAATTTTAAATTTTAATTTGTTTAAAAGTCCTGTTGGAATTTTATATTATACAATATTTAGTAATATGTTATGCTTTATATTCTATTTTACTGTTTTAGTATTAAAAATAACTGGAATTTTTAAAACAAATAGACTTTTTATTAAAATGAAGGGGCTAGTTTTAGTTTCATTAATATGTACTTTTTTAATTTATAATTTTTTTATGGTACCAACAGGACAGGTATCTGCATATGATGGACATTTTATTGTATCCTGTTTTGTACATATTTTTACACCAATATTGGTAGTATTAGATTGTATTATAAATGGTAAAAATAAAATGTTAGAGTACACTTATATTCTAGATTGGTTAATAGCAATTATAATATATGGAGTGATAGTTATTATATATCAGCATTGTGGAGGATTTTTTATCGATGGATTAAATTATCCATATTTTAATTTTAATATTGATGATTATGGGTACTTGTTATGTATATTTTTTAATTTTTTAATACTTGTTTTATATAGTTTTATTTGCTTAATAGTTATTTTAATAAACAGAAAAAATATTAGTAATAGATAGGAGATATGTGGTATGAGAGAATATGAAAATACAAATTTAAAAATTTATGATTATATGAAAAAAGATAATGAATTGTTTAAAAATGGTAAGGCACTTACTTACTATGGGAGGCAAATAGTTTATAATGAATTTTTGGATGCCATTGAAAAAGTAGCAGTTTCATTTAAAATGCTTGGTGTTGAAAAGGGTGATTATGTACCTATATGTTTACCAAATATTCCACAAGGTGTAATTTCTTTTTATGCATTAAATAAAATAGGCGCAATACCAAATATGATACCTGTACTTGCAAGTGAAGAGGAATTTAAACATTATCTATCAGAAGTTCCTGCAAAAAATTTTATAATGTTTAGAGATTTTTATTCTAAAGTTAAGGATGTTATTCCTAAAACATCAATTCAAAGAACTATTATTGCTTCTCCAACAACATATATTCCAACTGAAGCTATAAAACAAATGGCTAGTATGAAAGCTATAGCTAGTTCTTGTTATTTTGATGCTCAAACAAAATTTTCTTTTAGAAATAAATTAATGTCTTGGGATAAATTTATGAAATTATCAAATAGCGAGATGTATATTCCAACAGAAAGTTTTAATTTTAATGATACCGCGTTATTATCTCATACAGGTGGAACAACCGGTGTTCCAAAATCAGCAGAATTTACAAATGAAAATTTTAATGCTATGGTCGAACAATATCGTACACTAACAAATCTGTTTGAAAGAGGAGATAAGATTTTAACGGTGCTTCCAATGTTTATAAATTATGGATTATGTAATAATATTCATATGCCATTAAGTTTTGGAATTGAAACGATTATTGTTCCAACTTTTGATCCGAAGGAAGCATTTGATTTGTTTTTTAAATATAAACCAAATCATTTTATGTGTGTTGCTCATTATTTTGAATATATGATGAATGATGAAAGATTCAATGGAATGGATTTATCATTTGTTAAAACTATTACTTATGGTGGGGCACCTTTGAGTCCAAAATCAAAAAAAATGTTTGATGATTTTTTGGATAGTCATGGCGCAAGTGGTGTTAAAATTTTAAATGGATATGGTATGACTGAAAGTACATCAAGTATTGCATATGAACAAAAGGCCACTAATTCTGACGATTATAAATTGTTTGAATTACCATATAGTAATATAAAAATAGTTAATCCTGAAACTAAAATTGAAGTTAAAACAGGTGAAGTTGGTGAATTATGCGCAGAAGGACCTGTAATTTTTAAAGGATATTTGAACAATGAAGTTGAAACTAAAAATGTTTTAAAAGTACATAGTGATGGTAAAATTTGGTTACACTCTGGGGATTTAGCACGAATGAATGATGATAGATCTATAGATATAGTTGGAAGATTAAAAAGAATTTATCCAACAATGGATATAACAAATGGAAATGTTGCCAAAATTTTTCCGGATAATATTGAAAATGTCATTAAAACATGTGAATGTGTTAAGGAATGTGCAATAGATTGTAAGCCAAATAAGGAAAGAGTAAATGTTCCATTCGCTTTTATAGTTTTAAAGAGTGGATATTCTAGGGAAGAATCTTTAGAAATGATAAAAGAAAAATGTTTAGAGTTGAATGTATATTCTAGACCTTACAATTTTATTTTTTTAAATGAATTAAATAAAACAGCAGGAGGAAAAGTAGATTATAAAGCAATTATAAAAATGATACCAGATAATTATACTAATTTAATAGAGGAAATTATCTATGTTAAAAATAATAGAAAGGTAAGATAGATATGAATGGAAGTTTTTTTTGTCAATTAATAAGTTTGGTATATATGATTTCAATATTTATTTTATTTATTTCTAAAAAGAAAATAGATTCAATTGAAAACAAATTATTTAAAATAATAATAGTTGCTAATATTCTAGGATTGGTTGTTGAAATTACATGTTTTTTATTAGGTTATTATAATATTTTCAATATTATATTATGCCAAACTATGGTTAAGTTATACCTAATTTATCTTGTATCTTTTGTAATGATATTTACGGTATATTTACTTTATATTTCTTCAAAAACAAAAAATATAAAGAACGGTCAAAAAATTTTAAATATTATCTACTATGTTTTTAGTGTTTTATTATTAATATTTTTGCCAATTAATTTAGTTAATAAAAATGGAACTATTTATGCTAATGGTTTAGCTGTAAATGCCTCATATATTTTAATAACTGTATATATTGTTATATGGTATGTTGTATTATTAAAAAATTTTAAAACGTTAAAACAGAAAAAATATTTGCCACTTTTTATGTTTCTAATAATTGGAACTATAGTTATGTTTATTCAAAAATTACATCCAGAGTTATTGTTGATGACTTCTATGGAATCATTTATTGTGTTTTTAATGTATCACACAATAGAAAATCCAGATATGAAAATGTTAAATGAAATGACATTAGCTCGTAATCAAGCGGAAAAAGCAAATAGAGCAAAAAGTGACTTTTTAAGTAGTATGAGTCACGAAATAAGAACACCACTTAATGCTATAGTAGGATTATCAGAAGATATTGTAACATATAAAGACAAAGTACCAAAAGAAGTAGTAGAAGATTCAGAAGATATATTAAATGCATCACATACATTACTAGAAATAGTAGGTAATATTCTAGATATAAATAAGATAGAATCAGATAAAATGGAAATAGTAGAAAGTCCATATAATTTTAAAGAGACATTAGTAAATATGTGTAGAGTAACAACAACACGTATAGGAGAAAAACCAATAGATTTTAAATTAAATATTGCGGAAGATATACCATATGAACTTATAGGAGATAAAGTACACGTAAAAGAAATAATAAATAATATTTTAACGAATGCGATAAAATATACTGAAAAAGGAGAAATAACTTTAACGGTAAAATGTGTAAATAATTTAGAAAAAAATAAAACAAATTTAATAATAAGTTGTAAAGATACTGGACGTGGAATAAAAGCAGAAAATATAAGTAAATTATTTACAAAATTTGAAAGATTAGATATAGAAAAAAATACAACAACAGAAGGAACAGGCTTAGGATTAGCTATAACAAAATCATTAGTAGATATGATGGGTGGAACAATTAATGTTCAAAGTCAATTTGGAACAGGATCAATGTTTGTAATTAACCTACCACAAAAAATAAGTAAAATATCTTCTCCACTTAGCGAAGAGGAATTAATGAATACAGCTTCTTCTTTATATCAAAATAAAACAGATAATATTAATTTAGAAACACAAAAACAAAATTATGGACATAAAAAAATATTAATAGTAGATGATAATAAATTAAATATAAAAGTAGCAAAAAGGGCATTACAAGATTTTGATTTTGAGATAGATGAAGCATTAGATGGAATAGAATGTTTAGAAAAAAATAAAACAAAAGAGTATGATTTAATATTAATGGATATAATGATGCCAAATATGAGTGGAGAAACAGCGTTATTAAAATTAAAAGAAAATAGTAATTTCAAAACTCCAGTAATAGCTTTAACAGCTGATGCAGTAACAGGCGCAAAAGAAAAATATATAAGTGAAGGATTTGTAGATTATATAGCAAAACCATTTAATAGAGAACAAATAAAAATAAAATTAGATAAAATATTAAAAAAATAATGAACATTATTTAGTAATGAAATACCAAAAGCAAATAGAAGGACCATGTAAAATATTTTAGTAAAAGATGATGCTAAAATATTAAACGCTAGGAAACATTTTATTAGGGAAAATTTTGCTCAAAAAATTAATGGAAAATACGTTAACTGGTTTGATGGTAGCAAGGTTTTATGGGATACAAATTTAAATACAAATTTGGTCCATTCTACAGATGATGCAGTTGAAACAAGCATACATTTTTTAGCAGGATATCCAGAATATCAGTCATTTACCAGATATAATTATCCAAATCCAAGATTAAGAAAGGAAAAAAAATAATGAATAAGGAATACGAATATAGTTTTAAAGTAAAAGATATAAAGGAATTTATACAATATTGTATAGATAATCAATATGAAAAGAAAGAAGAATATTTACAAAATAGAATATTGTATAAAAATGGTGGTCCTATAATGGCTAGAATTACAGAAAATATTTATAATGATAGAAGCAAGAAAATATTAAATTTTAAAGATGATAATTTGAATGATAGTACTTTGAAAATTTCAAGAGAATCAAAAGATTTAGTTGTTAATACTGACAATCAAGAATTTGTTGATTCGTTAATAGAAATATTGGATTTAACAAATAAAAAAGTGTTAAAAAGAAAAAGATTTGTTTTTGAAAAAAATAATGTTAAATTTGAAATTGATGAATATATAGAACCAATAATGAATGTTGTAGCTATAGAGGGATTAAAAGATGAAGTAGATATAGTATATAGGGAATTAAAGCAGGCTATAAATAGAAACAAAGTTGATTAATGAAAAAATTATAAAATTAAAAGAATCAAAATATGAAATTTTTATCATGGAAAGAGATGAGGCAAAGATTGCTACTTAATATTCTTACCACTGATCATTTAACAGTAGGAAAAAGTACTATAAAATATGAAGAGGAGGTATTTAAAATAATTGTTAATATTATTATTAAATATTTTAATATTGACAATAAATCAGAAAAAGATATTTTAAAATGTATGTATACAAACAAATATACTGGTGCTTCTGGTGAAATGTACTTAGGTTACAAAAAAAATTTTAGACAAAAAGAAATATATTTACAAAAAAAGATTCATGAAGTAATAAGTGATATAAAAATATGAAATCAATTATAAATTAATAGATTATATATGAGTATGAGAAATTTTTTAGATTGAATGGGTCTATTCTTGAAATATAATTGAAAAAATATTATAATCAAAATAGGCATATTGTAAATAACTAAAATTATTTTTAAAAATTTGCTAAATATATATATGATATATTATTCTTTATAAGAAAGGAACATTATAATATGGAAAAAAGAGATATTTTTATAGGCGGTGCATGGCCATATGCAAATTATTACTTGCATGTTGGTCATTTGGCAGCATTATTACCAGGTGATATACTAGCAAAGTATTTTAGAGGAAAAGGTGACAATGTTATATACGTGTCTGGTTCAGATTGTCATGGTACGCCTATTACTGAAAGAGCAAAAAAGGAAAATGTTTCCCCAAAAGAAATAGCTACACATTATCATAATGAATTTTTAAAAACTTTCAGTAATCTTGGCTTTGAGTATGATAAATATTCAAGTACAATGTCAGAATATCATATCAAATTTGTTGAAGAACAATTTAAAAGAATGTTTGACAATGGATTTATATATGAAAAAGATGAATTTCAAGATTTTTGTGTGCAATGTAATGCTTTTTTATCTGATAGAGAGATTATTGGGGAATGTCCCCATTGCCATGGAAAGAGCACAGGTGATCAATGTGAAGTATGTGGTGATTCATTAGATAGTAGTGAGGTCTTAGATAAACACTGCAAAAAATGTGGAGCACAAACAATTACAAAATTAAATAAGCATTTATATTTTAAATTATCAGCTTTTGAACAAGATTTGCAAAAATTAATAAATGATAATAAAATGAGATGGAGAAAAAATGCTTTAGGCGAGGCACAAAAATACATTGATATGGGATTAATAGATAGAGCTGCAACTCGTCAATTAGAATGGGGTGTTCCTGTTCCTATTCAAGGCTATGAAAATAAAAGAATATATGTTTGGATTGAGGCTGTACTTGGATATTTGTCAGTAGGTAGAGAAGTTGCTGAAAATAGAGGAATAGATTTTGATAAATTTATGTCAAAAGAAAATATTAATTTAATAACATATTACGTTCATGGAAAAGATAATATACCTTTTCATACAACAATTTACCCTGCATTACTCTTAGCTATAAAAAATAATTATAGATTGCCAGATTATATAGTTTCGTCTGCCTATGTTAATTTGAATAATGAAAAAATGAGTAAATCAAAAGGAAATTTAATTACAGTAAATGAATTATTAGAAATGTTTGAAAGTGATACTTTAAGATTTTACTTTTCATTTAAAGGACCTGAAACAAATGATTCTAATTGCTCATTAGATGACATTGTTCAAACTCATAATAAATTTTTGGTTGGAATGTTAGGTAATTTTGTTAATAGAAATCTATCTTTTATTACTAAAAAATTTGATGGTGAAATAAGAGAAGCAAATATTGATGAATCAATTAGAAGTGCAACTCAAAACTATTATAATATAATAGGTGAATATTTTGAAAAAGGTGAAATAAGAAGTGGTGTAACCCAAATATTTGAATATATAGCATTAGCTAATAAATACTATGATAGTAAACAACCATGGATTCAAGTAAAAAATGATATTGATGCATTTAATGATACCACATATACATGCACATACATAATTGCTAATATATCTAACTTGATAGCTCCGATATTACCTAATGCATCATTAAAAATAAAAGAAATACTAAATTTACCTAAATATAATTGGGAAGAAATAATTATAAAAGGAAATTACAAGGTGGAAAATTTACAAGTTTTATATAACAAAATAGATGAAGATAAGAAGGAAATGTAATTTTTATGTTGCTTAATCAGAAAATATAAGTAAATTATTTACAAATTAGTGAAGAGGAATTAATGAATACAGCTTCTTCTTTATATCAGAATAAAATAGATAATATTAAGTTAGAAAAACAAGAACAAAATTATGGACATAAAAAAATATTAATAGTAGATGACAATAAATTAAATATAAAAGTAGCAAAAAGAGCATTACAAGATTTTGATTTTGAAATAGATGAAGCATTAGATGGAATAGAATGCTTAGAAAAAAATAAAACAAAAGAATATGATTTAATATTAATGGATATAATGATGCCAAATATGAGTGGAGAAACAGCGTTATTAAAATTAAAAGAAAATAGTAATTTCAAAACTCCAGTAATAGCTTTAACAGCTGATGCAGTAACAGGCGCAAAAGAAAAATATATAAGTGAAGGATTTGTAGATTATATAGCAAAACCATTTAATAGAGAACAAATAAAAATAAAATTAGATAAAATATTTAAAAAAATAATGAACCATTATTTAGTAATGAAATACCAAAAGAATTACTAGATATGAGTAAACCACCAAGTGAAATAGATTTAATTTCCTTAACCGAAAATAAATAAAACTTTAATTTGAAAAAATATTAGTTTAAAGCACTTTCATTATTATACTTACTAAATATAATATAGTGGGTATGGTAATGGAGGTTTTTTTATGATAAAAAATTATTCATATCAAAATGATAAGGATACATTTTTAACACCACATTTTCAAGTATGGGAATTTAGAAGTTATTCCGATAGTGAAAATAGACTTACAACAGATACAATATTGATCGATGAAAATTTACCTAATATATTAGAAAAAATTTACAATAAATTAGAATGTAGTATTATTAAAGTAACATCTGGTTATAGAAGTGATGATTTTGACAGACAAATAGGTGGATTTTTGGGATATCATTCAAAAGGTATGGCCGCTGATATAATGTGTTATGACAAAAATAATAACTTGATTGATCCAAAATTAGTATGTATTGCAGGAGAAGATTTAAATATTTTAGGTATTGGATATGGAAATAATTATAATCATATTGATACTAGAAGTACAAAATCATATTTTGATGAAACAAATGGAAAAACAGGAATAAATAGTTTTTATGAATATTTTGGTGTAAAAAAAGATATAACCTATAACATTGGTGATTATGTAGAGATAAATGGTGTTTATATTTCTTCAACTGATGACAATATGCTTACTCCTTTAATAACTAAGGGTCAAATTACTAAAATTTTAGATGGTGTAAGAAATCCATATTTAATTAACGACGGTAATATAGGTTGGGTAAATGATGATTGCATCATAAAAAAGTATGAAAAACAAAGTATCAATGTTGGTGATAAAGTTAGAGTAAAAAGTGCTGTCCAATATAATGGTGAACCATTTTATACTTATTATGATTTATATGATGTAATTGAGGTAAATGGTGATAGAGTAGTTATTGGTATTGATAATGTAGTTACATGTGCGATAAATATAAATAACATTGAAAAAATATAAAATATACACTTTATAAAGTGTATATTTTATATTGGGGCTAAAAAATCAAATAGTTTAATATTTCTTAATATTCCAAAAATAATGGTAATTATTAATAAAAAATTCCAAAATTTATAATTAAAAAATTTTATTTCTTTATTGTTAAAATTTATCCAATTTATAATTCTAAGTAAAAGATAAATTAATATAAATGGTAAAAACAATGTAACTAACAAATTATAATGTAACGCCTCTTTAAATTTAAATCTTATTAGTGAAAAAATTGCTCTAGTTATACCACAACCAGGACAATACTTTTTTGTTAAAGTATAAAATATACACCTAATACCTATATGATATATAGAATATATTTTGTAATATATAAATAGTAAAATATATATTGCTATAATTGTAAATATAACAAAAACAATTCTCTTTTTTCTATTGTTTAAAAATTTATCTAGTTGCATTTAAATAAACAAAAAGAATTCTAAGTATAATTGAAATTACAAGTAAAACAATTCCTATAATTATAAGAGTATTCATTAATTTTTTTGTTTTCTTTGCTTCTTCTAACAAATTATTAGCCAATTGTTTTTTATATGTCATTTCATTTAAAATGATTACACCAATACCAAAGGGAATTGATCCGAAAAAAGCAAGTAAAATACCAATAATTAAATATTTTTGTGAGTCATTATTAATTATACTATTATTAGAATAAGTTGGATTGTTATTAATATTAATGTTATTAACATCGTTATCATTTATTTTTTTACCACAATAACAACAAAATTTACTATCGTGTGTTATTAAGGCATTACAATTTGGACAATACATACTATCACTTCCTAGAAAAATTATAACACATTAACATTTTATATTCAATTTAAAATAATTATTATTAAATTTATTTAACGTATGCATATATTATATTGTATAAAATATATTACTATGTTATTATTATATTAGAGAGGAGTGTAGTTTATGATTAAAGAGAGAAATATTGCTATGTGTGTAATTTTATCTATCGTTACATTTGGAATTTATGGACTAGTTTGGTTTTTCAATATGAATAGTGACGCTAGAACAGTTAGTGGCGACAATAGTATTTCTGGTGGTAAAGCAATTTTATTTTCTTTGTTAACTTGTGGTCTTTATATGATTTATTGGAATTACAAAATGGGTAAAACAATATATCAAGCTGAGGTTAATAAAGGAATGCAAAACTGTTCAGATAACTCAACTTTATATTTAATCCTTAGTATTTTTGGATTAGCTATTGTAAGTGAATGTTTAATTCAAAATGAATTAAATAAATTTGCAACAGTACAATAATTTATTTGTTCTACAAAACAACATTAATTTGTTGTTTTTATTATAAAAAAATAAAATTATAGTGTATAATATTAAAAGAGGTGTTTTTATGGATAGAAAAGAATTTGCAAATCTCCTACTACCAGGAGTTACAAAAACAATAGAAGATTATGAAAAAATGTATCCTGAAAGAAATTTAAGCGACGGAGCAATAGTAACTAGATATGCACCAAGTCCAACAGGTTTTGTACATATGGGAGCATTATATGCATCCTTTATCGCAAGTAAAATGGCTAGTCAAACAAATGGAGTATTTTATTTAAGAATAGAAGATACTGACCAAAAAAGAAGCATTGACAATGGTGTTAATTTAATAATAAAAGATTTGAAAGATTTTAATATTAAATTTGATGAAGGAATGATATCAGAAACTGAGTGGAATGGTGAATATGGGCCATATATTCAATCAGAAAGAAGAGAAATATATTGGGCATTTGCTAAATATTTAATTGAAAATGATATGGCTTATCCTTGTTTTTGTACAGAGGATGATTTAAATGAAATAAGACAAAAACAAGAAAAATATAAAAGTCGTATTGGATATTATGGAAGATATACAAGATGTAGAAATTTAAGTATTGATGAAGCTTTAGAAAAAATAAAAAATGGTGAAAAATATGTAATTCGTCTTAAATCACCAGGACATTTTGATAATAAATTTAAGTTTACAGATTGTATTAAAGGTAGTATGGAATTACCTGAAAACGATTTAGATATTGTTATTATTAAAGGAGATGGACTTCCAACTTATCATTTTGCCCATTTAGTTGATGACCACTTAATGCGTACTACTCATGTTATTAGAGGAGATGAATGGTTATCAAGTATTCCTATTCATACACAATTATTTAGAATGTTTAATTTTAAAGTTCCTAAATATGCTCATTTAGCTCCTTTAACTAAAGAAGAAAATGGAAATAAAAGAAAATTATCAAAAAGAAAAGATCCAGAAGCAGCAGTATCATATTATCATGAAAGAGGAATTCCAAAAGAAGCAGTTATTCTTTATTTAGCTACGATTGCAAACTCAAATTTTGAAGAATGGATGGAACATAATAAAGATAAAGATTTAAGTGAATTTAAAATGGAATTCAAAAAAATGAGTTCTAGTAGTGGAGCTTTATTTGACTTAGAAAAATTACTTAATATATCTAAAAACTATTTATCTAAATTAAGTGCAAAAGAAATATATGATAGAGTATATAATTGGTCATGTGAATTTGACTTAGAATTTAAGGAATTATTAGAAAAATATAAAGAAAAATCAATTTCAATTTTTAATATTGAAAGAGAACAGGCAAAACCTAGAAAAGATTATTCTTGTTATTCTGATATAAAAAATCAAATTTGGTATATGTATGATGAATTATTTGATAAAAATGAAAAAAATTATGAATTTCAAAAAATAACTGATAAGGAAGAAATTAAAAAAATACTTACTACTTATATTAATGAATATTATGTGGATAGTGATTCTGATGCTTGGTTTAATAAGATGAAAGAAATGGCAGAAAAATTAGGATATGCATCTAATATGAAAGAATATAAGCAAAATCCAGATAATTATAAAGGTAATATAGCTGATATTAGTAATGTTCTAAGGGTTGCTTTAACTACAAAATCAATGACTCCTGATTTATATCAAATTATGAAAATATTAGGTAGTGACACAATTAAGAAAAGATTTGAACTTATATAAGACTATTGATATAGTCTTTTTGTGTTGTAAAATACACAAAAAATGTAAATTTTTCTTGACAAACTAAATAAGATATAGTATTATAGTGTAATTTTCATTGAAAAAGGGGGAATACATATGAAAATTAATATAGGAAAGGTTATATTAATAATATTATATTCGATTGCAATTGGATTAGGTATATTTGCTTCAAGTATCTCGCTATTAACGAATAATAAAATATTAGAATATACCTTATTAATAATTACTTATTTGACAGGTATAATGTTAGTAAGAGTCAGAAGAAAATATCCGATTTTTATAAAAAAATAGAAGTTTCATGTAGAAAAATAGAAATTAGAAACAAATTATGTTGACATGATTAAAAAAAGATATTATTATGGAAAATACGTGATGATATCTTTTTATATGTTAGGAAGGTGATAATATGAACAACAAAAATATTAATATAAGAATTTTGATAGGTCAAGAACTAGGTGAAATATATTTGGTAGTACAACAATATATAAATAATAAGTGGCAACATTATCCTAGTAACAAATATTGCGGAAATTATTTAGTTGGAAAGAAAATTAAAGAAATATTAAAGTATAACATTGAAGATGTTCGTAAAAATGATAGAAATGATTTATTAAAATTTAAAATAACTAATAATATTTATGTGTATATAAATGAGTATTCTATACTGAAGAATTATTCTGAATTGAAGGATTTAAATAAATTAATAATAAAAAATTTAATTTGTCAAAAAATTTCTGATAAAACTGTTTTGGTAAAAAAAGTACACAAAAATGTTTCAAATAGTGGTGTATTTAAGTTGGCCATTTTATCTTCTATTTCTTTAGGTTGTGTTGCTATATCAAGTTATATTAATATTAATAATCAAAAAAAACAAGTGGATAATGATTTAAAAAATATATCTTCTTTTACAGCAAATAATTCTTATGATTTTGTTTCAAATAACTATGAAACTGATGATTCAAATAGATTTAATGAATATTCTAATATTATGAGAATAAATACTATTAATGCTTTAAAAAACAAAGCTATTTCAGATCATAAATTAAATACTGATATTTTTATAGAGATACCAAAATTAGAAGAGACAAGTAATAATAATCTTGAAGAAAATAATGTTTTAGATAAATTTTGTGTTAAATTATCCTCTATGTATTTTATGGATTATGATAAGGTTAATAAAATATATTTAGATAATAAAGATGAAATTGATTCATCAAGCAATTTTGAACTTACATATTTATTAAAAGTTAAAGATGAATTTTATAGAGATGATTCTATTTCTAAAGAGTCAATTGTATCTAGTATGTCATCTTTTGAAAAAGAAAAATGTATTATTGAAATTGCTAAAAATATATATAAAGTTGATGATGATGAAACTTATGCTTTATTGTTAGCAATTCATAGACTTGAAACTTATTATGGAACTTCAGATAAATGTGTATATGATAATAATCCTGGTGGATTAAGAGAAAATGGTGAATTTTTAAATTTCAAAACATTTGAAATTGGTGCTGAAAGTTTCGTAAGAAATACTTTAAAAATAAGAAAGCAAGCTATAGAGAAAAATGGTTATGATGATATTGAATATAGTATGCAGACAATTTATTGTGAGGGCGAAAATGATTGGGCTTATCAGGTAGAATTACTTAAAAATGATATTTTAGATAGTAATCAAATAGAAGAATACTTATCTGAAGCGAAAACGTATGTAAAAAAATACAAATAAAAAAATATTGCTTTATTGCGCAATATTTTTATTTTACATAATATTCATAATATTCTTCGAAAGTTAATCCTTCATTTTTTATTGTTGTTGCAGCACTAATTCCTACATATCTATAATGCCATGGTTCATAAATATAACCAGTAATATATTCTTTATCTTTAGGATATCTTAAAATAAATCCATATTTATAGGCATTTTCTTGCATCCACTTAAATCCATCAGAATTTTCGAATGTATCTAAATCTAAACCATATTCTGGAATTAAATCCATAGCTAAGCCTGTATGATGTTCTGAAAATCCTGGTCTTGCTGAATATGTATCAGCATTTTTTTTACCATCAGTATTAACATAATATGTGTATAGGGCATTTTGATCAGAATAACTTCTATAAGGAGAAGCTATAAAAATTGAAACATTATCATTTTTTGCTGCATTATACATTTTTTTAAATTCCTCATAAACGTCTGCTCTAATTTTATTAGGGTATCCGTGTTCTGAAAGAACCGTAACAAGATTGCCTGGTTTATAATTGTTTTCAATTTTATAATGTTTATTTACAATCATTAATGTATCTTTACTTGTATCAGTTGATTCATAATTTTCATAAAATGTTGTATCTAAATTAGAATTAACATTTGTAACGATTTCTTTACTAGTAAGATTGTTATTTTTTGAATAATAATTAACATATCTTTCTAAATTATCTTTTTTGTAATATTTTTCATTGATTAAATTTAATAAAAAATTTACTATATAATCTTTATTATTTTCATCTTTTAAAGATTGATCTGTATTACTATTTTCGATATATTCTTCTAACTCATTATTAATAAGTTTAATAATATTACTATTTTCTATGGTTGAATATTTATTTTTAAAATTTACGTACTTATCTAGGTTTTCAAGTTTAAAATCATCTAAAGTATAATATTCAATTAATTTATCATAAGAATTTACGCAATCAATATTAGATTGACTACAATAATTTATAAAATTTACAATTTCTTCTTTATCTAAATCATTATTTTTATCATAATAACTTACATATAAATTATAATTTTCTTCTTTATAATTATTTAGTGAACTAAAAATATTTTTATTATTTTTTAATAATAAATGTTGTATCAGTAAAATAGTTAATATAATTAAAATTATGATTAATAAAATTAAAATAACAATTTTCTTTTTCCTCTTTTTCATTTTAAATGCCTCACTTACTAGTTAATCTATATAAATTTATAGATGGCTTATTAAATAATCTAAGTTTTAATGTAGATGTTCCAATTCCACCCGATATATATAATTTTGTGCCTTCTAATTCATAATAATCCTTATAATATTTTTTTGAACCGTTAGGTTTATATAATGATCCAATAAATGGTATAGTAATTTGTCCATTATGTGAATGACCAGCCAAAATTAAATCGTAGTTATTGTAATCAAAATCTAAAATTTTATCTGGTTCATGCATTAACATTATTTTGTAAATAATGTTATTAGTATTTTGTTCATCACTAAGAAAATTATTTATATTTTTTATTGCGTCATTAATATCGTCATTTGTATTAATTCCTGAAAATAAAATTACTGAATTATTACTATTATATAAAGAATCATAATTATTATTTAAGTCGGTGAAACCTGTTTCTTTTAAGATTTCGCTAAAATTTTCATCGTGATTACCATTTACTGCATATTTTTTTATATTACTTTTCATATTATTTAAAGTACTTTTGAATTCCCCTAACTCTTCATTATTTAATTTCTTATCTAATAAATCACCGGTAAAAACTATAATATCTGGTTTAATTAAATTAACTTTATCAACTATTTTTTTTAAGTCAGAATTATTTGTGGTATTACCATAATGTAGGTCTGTTATGTGTACTATTTTTAAACCATAAAAATTGTCAGTAAAATTTTCATTTACAATTTTATATTCTTTAACTTTTAATCCTTTAGTACCAATAAATCTACTATATAATAAGATAATTATTAGGATAAAAATTATAAAAAATAATATCTTAATAATTTTTTTTGATTTAGTTTTTTTATTTTCCTTTAATTGTTCATTAATCTTTATTTCTTTTTTTGACTCGTTCATATACTCACCATGAATATTGTAACACGTTAAGTATAAATTAGTAAATTAATAAATTAATAATTAAAAAAATCTGTAATAAAAATTACAGATTATACAAAATAAACAACTAGAAATTGTAAAGCTACCATAATACCATTATGTAACATGTGGAATCCCATTGGAACAAAAATATTATCAGTTTTATAAAGCATGTATGCAAATGCCATACCTGGTATTGAATAAGGAATTATATAAAGCATATCAATTAGTGTAATATTACTACCGTTAAAAACATGCATTCCTCCAAAAACAAGACCAGATATAATGATAAAGAGCCATTTATTATTAATAAGATTTCTAAAACTCTGTCTAAAAATTAGTTCTTCTAAAACAGGAGCAAAAATAACTGCGCTTACAAAAATATAGATGGGACTTATTTGGAATTGTTCTCTAATTAATGCCTCATTATTTGGTAGTCCATCTTTTAAAAGAGAAATAATAAAATTACTAACATACATAATAAATAAAGCAATAAACCAGTATTTTAAACAATTTTTATAGTAATTTTTATGATTTTTCTTTAAATCTTTAGCGTCATTTTTTAACTTTTTAAAATGAATTAAAATAATGATTCCAATTAAAATTGCTTCATAACATAATAAATATATGACTTTCCCAAATAATGGTATTTTATTATAGTCTATATTTAGAAGTTGAAATGGTAATAATTGAAGTTGTGATAATAAAAAATAAGTTACAATTGCGCTAATTCCAATAAGATAATTTTTAATTTGCTTAACTATTTTTTCGTAATCTTCTTTTTTCCAAATAAGAAAATATAAAATAGATGAAGATACCGCAAAAATTTGATATATAATATAATATATTTCTATGTTTTTTGTATTTTCACTAATATTAAAAATTAAAAGTGGAATATTTTGTAATGATACTAAAATAGCGTATAACACTATAGAACAAAATATTAATATATACAATTTATACTCATTGTTATTTTTTTTCATATAATCATCTCCATACATATTATAAACGAAAAGAAAAAAATATAAAAGCATTTATAAAAAATTATAATAACAAAATAATTGTTAATAATATATTTGAGAGGAGATTTAATATGAATGAAGATATTAATGCATTAGATGAAATAAATAAAGGATGTTCAATGGGAATAGACGCAATTAATTATATTTTAGATAAAGTAGAAGATGATAAATTTAGTAATTTCTTACAAAAACAATCTGATGATTATAAAAAAATTTCTAATAAAATAGAAAAAATTTATAATAATTATAATGAGGGAGAACCTCATGAAACAAACGTTATTAATAAAGTAATGACTTGGTCTGGGGTTAATATGAAAACTTTAACAGATCATAGTAATTCTAAAATTGCCGAATTGTTATTACAAGGAACTAATATGGGAATAATAGAAGGAAGAAAAATTTTAAATAATAAAAAATTAAATGAAGAGGTTAGTAACATAATTGATGAATATGTTAATATGCAGGAAAAATGTGTTGAAACATTAAAAGAATATTTATAAAAAAACATGTAAAATTTAATAAAACATAAAAAAGTATTGATTAAATATATATTAATATGCTATAATTTTTCTAGTAGAAAGGAAGAGTGGGAATGCCCACTCTTTCATTTGATATTGGAGGATATATGAAAATAGAAGAAAAAATACGTGAAATATTAGAAAAAGTAATAACTGATAATGGTTATATTTTATCTGATGTAGTTTATGAAAAAGAAGATGGAAATAATTTTTTAAGACTAATAATTGATAAAAAAGATATAATTACAGTAGATGATTGTGTAATTGTTAGTAATTTAGTTAATCCAATTTTGGATAGTGTTGATCCAATTGATGATAAATATATTTTGGATGTTTGTTCAAAAGAGAAAGGTTGTGAATAAAATGGATACAAAAGAATTTAAAAAAGCAGTAGATTTGTTATCAAAAGAAAAAGGAATTTCAGAAGACGTTATTTATGATGCGATGGAATTAGCGCTTACATCAGCTTATAAAAAGAATTATCATTCACTATCAAACGTTCGTGTTGATATTGATAGAACAACAGGTGAAATACATGTATATTCTTATAAAACTGTAGTTTTAGTTAATGATGATGATGAAGTAATTAGTTTACCTACAGAAGAAAAAGAGGAAAAATCTGAAAGCGTTGACAAAGTAGAAACTGAAGAATCTGAAGATGATGAAGATGAAAAAGAAATTATTTATTTTGATGATAGAATTCATTTGAAACCAGAAGAAGCAGAGAAAATGGTTCCAGGTATTAAAGTCGGTGAAACAATTGAACAAGAGGTTACTCCAAAAGATTTTGGTCGTGTAGCTGCTGCAACTGCAAAACAAGTTGTTATTCAAAAAATTCGTGAAGCAGAAAGAAATACAATTATTAATGAATTTAGTGATAAACAAGATGAGTTAGCAGTTGGAATAGTAGAGATGGAAGATGCTCGTAATTATTACATCAATTTAGGAAGAACTCAGGGAATTTTACCTAAAACAGAGGTTATTCCAGGTGAGGTTATCAAAATGGGATCAAGCCTAAAAGTATATATTACAAAAGTTGAAACAAGTGGGAAAGGTCCTTTAATTCTTTTATCAAGAAATCATTATGGATTTGTAAAGAGATTATTTGAACTTGAAATTCCAGAAATTAATGAAGGTATTATTTTAGTTTATAGTGTTGCCCGTGAAGCAGGTGTTAGAACAAAGGTAGCTGTTTATTCAGAAAACGCAAATGTTGATGCGGTTGGTTCTTGTATTGGTGAAAAAGGTTCACGTATAAATAAAATAATTGAAGAATTAAATGGTGAAAAAATTGATATAGTAGAATATAGTAATGATCCAAAAACATTTATTGAAAATGCCTTAAGTCCTGCTAAAAATTTAAGTATTTTTGTTACAGATGAGAAAAAACGTGAAGCAATGGTTATTGTAGATCAAGATAATTTATCTCTAGTAATTGGTAAAAAAGGTTTAAATATTCGTCTTGCTGCTCGTTTAACACATTACAAATTAGATGTTAAAACATACGAACAAGCTAAACAAGAAGGAATAAATATTGTTATTTAAGGTGATTTTATGAAACAAAAAAAAATTCCAATGCGAAGTTGTGTTGTAACACGAGAAAAATGTGCTAAACAAGATCTTATTAGAGTTGTAAGGACTCCTAGTGGTGATGTGGTAGTGGATGAATCCGGTAAAATAAATGGAAGAGGAGCTTACTTAAAAAAGGATTTAACTGTTTTTGAAAAAGCAAAAAAAACTAAAGTTTTAGATAAAATTTTGGAGGTTAATGTTCCTGATAGCGTTTATAGTGAATTAAATAATTTAATAAAATAAGAAAGAGGTGATACCTATGATGTCTGTATTTGAATATGCTGAAGATATTAAAAAGTCAGTTGATGAAGTTTTAAAAATGTGTGATTCATTAGATATTTTGGTAAATGGAGAAAGTGATCTTTTAGATGAAGATGCTATAGTTATGTTAGATGGTGCTTTTGCAAATGATAATCAAGAAGAAAAAGAAAATACTATAGTAAATGATATAGAAGAAAAAATTGAAGAAAAATTTGATATAGATCCTGAAGAAAAGACTCATAAAGTAAAGAAAAAAAATAATAACAATAAGAAAATGGGTAAAGATTTAGCTATTAAGAAAAAAGAAATGTATAAGAATAAAGAAAAATTAATGACTAATAATCCTACTACTAGTGAAAATGTTATTTTATATAATGATTCAATGACTGTTTCAAAATTGGCAAATTTACTTGGTGTACCTGCAAGTGAATTAGTAAAAAAATTATTTATGTTAGGTATAATGGCTAATGTAAATAATAATATCAACTTTGAAACTGCTGAAATTATAGTAAGTGATTATAATAAAGAATTAAAACGTGAAGAAACTACTGATGTTGCAAATTTTGAAGAATATGAAGTAATAGATAATGAGTGCGATTTAGTAAAAAGAGCACCAGTAGTAACGATTATGGGACATGTTGATCACGGAAAGACTACTTTACTAGATACAATAAGAAAAACTAATGTAGCTTTAGGAGAAGCTGGTGGAATTACCCAAGCAATTAGTGCTTATCAAGTTTTATATAATAATGAAAAAATAACATTTATTGATACTCCGGGACATGCTGCATTTACAGAAATGCGTGCAAGAGGTGCAGGAATTACTGATATAGTTATCATTATAGTTGCTGCAGATGATGGTGTAATGCCTCAAACTAAGGAAGCTATAGATCATGCTAAAGCTGCAAATGTACCTATTATCGTTGCAATTAACAAAATTGATAAACCTGGTGCAAATGTAGAAAGAGTAATGACAGAATTATCTGATTATGGACTTGTTCCTGATTCATGGGGTGGAGATACATTATATAATCAAATTTCTGCAAAAAATAATGTAGGAATTGATTCTTTATTAGAAAATATACTTTTAATTGCTGATATGCAGGGATATAAGGCAAATCCTAAAAGATATGCACTTGGAACTGTTATTGAGTCAAGACTTGATAAACAAGTAGGACCAGTCGTAACTTTATTAGTTCAAAATGGAACTTTAAGATTAGGTGATCCTATCGTTGTCGGATGTGCTTTTGGTAAAGTAAGAACTTTAAAAAATGATAAAAATGAAGAAATAATAGAGGCACTTCCATCAACTCCCGTTGAAATTACTGGTTTAAATGAAACACCTAGTGCTGGTGATAAATTTATGTCATTTGAAACTGAAAAGCAAGCGAGAAGTGTTGGTGAAACAAGGAAAAATAATTTAAAATTATCTCAAAATCAAAAATCAACAGCAGTTACTTTGGAAGATTTATTTTCAAAAATTAAAGATGGTGCAAAAGAAATTAACGTTATTATTAAAGCTGATGTTAATGGAAGCAGTGAAGCTGTAAAAAATGCTTTGGAAAAATTAGATGTTGAAGGAGTTCGTGTTAATGTAATTCGTAGTAGTGTTGGGGCTATTACAGAAAGTGATATAGTATTAGCACGTGCAAGTGATGCAATTATAATTGGATTTAATGTAAGACCAAATAATAAATTAAAAGATTATGCAAAAGAAAATAATGTAGAAATTAGATTATATAATATAATTTATAAAGTTGTTGAAGAAATGGAAGCAGCAATGAAAGGTTTATTAGATCCTGTTTTTGAAGAAAAAATTCTAGGTAATGCAGAAATTAGAAAAATATTTAAGTTTTCACGTGTTGGATCAATTGCCGGAAGTTATGTTGTGGATGGTGTTATAAAAAACAATGCTAAAGCTCGTATTATAAGAGATAGTATTGTTATATATGATGGTAGTATTAACTCTTTACAAAGAGAAAAAGACGCCGTAAAAGAAGTTAAAAAAGGTCTTGAATGTGGTATTACTATTGAAAATTATAGTGATTTAAAAGAAGGAGATATTATTGAAGCCTATGAAATTGTTGAGGTAAAGAAATTTTAATTATATAAAATCATATTTGTATTGGAGGATGTAATTTGAAGAAATTTATATTGTTATTAATGGTTTATATATCCTTAGTTTCTTTTTGTGCTTGTTCTAAAAAAGACAATAATGACAACGATTATAATTTAGATAAAAACATTAATGGAAAACAAAATATTGAAGGTATTTTGTTTGAAAATATTTTGTTTAAAGTTGATTTAGAAAATGTAGAAATTTCTACAAAAGTAAAAAATAATAATGAAACTGATTTTTACTTGGAAAATTTTCAAATGATTATTAAAGATAAAAATGGAAATATTCTTACTACTCTAAATCAAACTGTTGAAGAAAATTTAGCTGCAAATAGTGAGGTTACATATAATAATAAATATACTCTCAATTTGATTAATGCAACATCAATTGAATATAATGTTAATATTAATGTTCATGAATAAAAGCATTTTGCTTTTTTTCTTTGAATAAAAGTTCTAAATTTATGATTTTATATGATATAATTTAAGTGAGAGGGTGAATGTATGTCTTTGGAATTGTATAATTCATTAACTAGAAAAAAAGAAAAGTTTGTTCCTTTAGTACCAAATCATGTAGGAATGTATGTATGTGGTCCAACTGTATATGGAATGCCACATATCGGTCATGCAAGAAGCTATGTTACTTTTGATTGTTTAAGACGATATTTTGAGTATAATGGTTTTAAAGTAAAGTATGTTCAAAATATAACTGATGTGGGGCATTTGGTTGGAGACGTCGATGACGGTGAAGACAAAATTCAAAAACAGGCAAAAATTGAACAAACGGATCCTGTTGCAATTGCTTATAAATATGAAACTATTTATTTTAATACCATGGATAAATTGAATGTTTTAAGACCAACGATAAGTTGTAGAGCTACTGGTCATATTATTGAAATTATTGAAATGATTCAAATTCTTTTGGATAAAGGTTATGCCTACAAAACTGATAAAGGAAATGTATATTTTGATATTCATAAATTTAAAGATTATGGAATTATGTCAAAACGTAAATTAGACGAAACATTATCTGGTCAAAGAATAAATATTGCAGATGACAAAAAATGTAATGAAGATTTTGCACTATGGAAAAGTGCTGATAATGGACATATAATGCGTTGGAATTCTCCGTTTGGTGTTGGATATCCTGGTTGGCATATAGAGTGTTCAGTTATGTCAAAAAAATATTTGGGAGATACTTTTGATATTCATGGTGGTGGAATGGATAATATGTTTCCTCACCATGAATGTGAAATTGCTCAATCTACATCTGCCAATGGCAAGGATTTTGCAAAGTTTTTTATTCATAATAATTTAGTAACTATAAATGGTCAAAAGATGGGTAAGTCATTGGGTAATTCAATTGATTTACAAAAACTATTAAATGATTATAATCCAGACGTTATAAGATTATATTTACTACAAAACCATTATAGAAGTGTATTAGATTTTACTGAACAAGGAATTATTGAGACAGAAAAAATTTATAATAAAATTTTAAATTATCTTAGTGAGGTTAATTCTGAAAATGAAAAATCATTAAAATCTTATGATGATGTAGATAATTATAAGAATGAATTTTTAAATGCTATGGATGATGATTTAAATACGGCTTTGGCGTTATCTTACATATTACAAATGTTAAAATTAGGTAATTCATCGCCTGATTTAGATAAAAAAATATATGTAAAAAATGTAATAATTGATTTATTACAAAACATATTTGGATTAAAATTATTAAAAGAAGAAAAAGAAAATAAAGAAGATGAAGTAATAAAAATTTTAATTAATTTAAGAAATGAATTTAAAAAACAATCTAATTTTGAGGTATCAGATTTTATAAGAGATCAACTTGCTAAAGATGGTATTATATTAATTGACGGAAGAGATGGAACATCTTACAAAATAAAGCAATAAAAATGCTTTATTTTTTTCTAAAAAACTATACAAATATTATATAAAAATGATATACTGTTATTGTTAATTATTTAGAAGGTGATGTTATGTTAATTTTGGCAAAAGCGATATTAGCTATGATGTTAGGATTTATTTTGTCAGTTATATTTGGATTTTTCTTTATACCAATTTTAAAGAAAATGAATATTAAGCAAAAGGTCAGTACTTATTTAATTCAGCATAAAAAGAAAGATGGTACCCCTACGATGGGTGGATTAATTTTTATAATCCCAACAATATTGACAGTATTAATTTTATTAATATTAAAAAAAATTGAATTTACTGAAAACTTATTTATTGTTTTATTTGTATTTGTTGCTTATGCTGTTTTAGGCTTTTTAGATGATTTTTTAATTATTAAAAGGGGCAATAATTCTGGATTATCGGTTTTGCAAAAATTATTTGGTCAATTATTTATTGCTGTTATATTTTTCTACATTTTCATCCATAATGGACATGAACCAGTATTAGATATACATACATTGGGAATAAAAATTAATATGGGATGGTTTCATGGAATATTTTTATTATTTGTATTATTGGCAGGTTCTAATTCAGTTAATATAACTGATGGATTAGATGGTTTAGCTGGTGGATTATCATTAATTGCTTTTTTAGCATTTGGTTTAATTAGTTGGAATTCTACTTGGATATCTGGAAGTGAGGATATTGCTGTATTTTGTTTTATATTGGTGGGTTCTTTGCTCGGATTTCTATTTTATAATACTCATCCAGCAAGAGTTTTTATGGGAGATACCGGATCATTATCACTTGGTGCAACATTAGCTACCGTTGCAATAATAACAAGTCATGAGATTACCCTAATTATTGTTGCTGGTGTGTTTGTTGTGGAAACTTTAAGTACAATTATTCAAAAAATATCTATAAAATATTTTCATAGAAGAGTGTTTTTGATGGCACCTCTTCATCATCATTTTGAAAAATTAGGTTGGAGAGAAAATGATATTGTAAAAGTTTTTTGGGTATTTGGATTTATTTTAAGTATGCTTGGTATAGCATTTGGAGTTTGGATATAATATTGACTTATGAATTTTATATGTTAAAATTATTTTAGGAGGATTTTAAAATGAAAAAATTTTTATCTTTTGTTTTTATATTTGTAGTTGCAATTACACTTACGGGTTGTGGTAAAAAAACAATAACTTGTGAGGGAGATATAACAGAAGGCAATATTACATCGGCTGTTAAAGTTACTGGAAATTTTGAAAATGATAAGTTAAAAAGTCAAAACATAGAAATGATATTTGATATGACTGATTTTTTACAATTTGCCGATATTCATACATATTATAATGCTTTTAAAGAACAATATGAAACTTTTAATGATTATGAGGGAATTACTTCTACTGTTAGTCAAGGTGAAAATACTATAAAAGTTGTTATGGAAGTTGATTTAGAAAATGTAGATGAGGAAACTTATAAAAGATTAGATGTTGGTAATGGTAGTCTTGAAGTATCATCTAAAGCTTATATTGAAGAATTTAAAGACATGGGATTGACATGTAATAAATAAGAATAACTATTCTTATTTTTTTTGAAAAAAACTTGAAAACTATAATTATAAATGTTAAAATTAATAAATAATAGAAAAGGTGGTAATAAATATGTTAATAACATGTAAAAATAGAAGGGACAATTTAAGAAATAAGCCCTCAAAAGGAGGCTTTACGTTAATAGAGTTATTGCAGTAATAGTAATACTAGCAGTAATTGCTTTAATTGCTATCCCACAAGTAATTA
>CAJLIR010000015.1 GCA_905206805.1 uncultured Caryophanales bacterium
TCAACTTCTTTACTTGCTTCTAATTTATTATTTTTATTTAATTTTCTACTTAATAATTTTAAGTTTCCAATTACTTCATTAATTGGAATATCAAAATATATTGATATAAAATCTTCTAATATACATATATTTTCTTCATTATTAAAAATATTAGTAAATATAGGATCAAATGTTAATGGTATTATCTCTCCATTACCTAGAGTTTTTTCTATGATTTTAATTTTTATCACCTCCTATATATATTTTTCGAAAAAACTATTCCATTTTCCTGCTTTTTTACAAAAAAAAGTTCAATTTAATGAACTTTTATCCCATAAATTCAATAATAAAAGGACCTAAAAGTAATAACAAAATTAAAGGTACAATAAATAAAACTGAGATTATACTAACTTTATTAGGTATTTTATTAATCTTCTCTTTAATTTCCAATATTTGTTTATCTCTTAAAAACTCAATTTGATTATACATTGTATCCAAAATGCTATTTCCAAATAAATTTGTTTGGACAATATTTAATATAATATTATTAACAGTTTCTGATGGAATTCTATTTTTCATACTCTCTAACGCTTCCATTAATGATTTACCAAATTTCATTTCAAATAATGTCTTTTTAAACTCATCACTTAATTCTGATTTTGTATTAAAACAAGTTATTTCTATAGCACTTTCTAAATCTCTGCCTGATTCTAGTGTAAGTGTTAAAATTTCAAAAAATGATAACGCTTCATGATCTAATTTTCTTTCACGTTGTTTAAGTGGCCTTTCAAGTAAAAATATTTCAAATAAAACATAATATGCAACAACTATAAAAGGAGCATATATATAACTTAAATCTCCACTATAAATTACAATTATAAAAATAATTAAAGATGTGATAACACGCAAATTCATAAAAGTAATTGCGTCAAATTTAGCGTTATTTCCAAGCATTGTTATTTTTGTTTGAATACTTTCAAGTGTTTTCTCTCTATATAATCTGCTTGATAGTGAACTATTATTTTTTTTCATTTAATCACATCCTTATTTTCATAACACGTCTTACTACAATAATATAAGAAATATAAATAATTAAAGCAAAACCTAAAATAATCATACCAATTGGGGTTGTATATAAACTTATAAAATAATCTGGATTTACAAGTGATATAATAAGTACCAAGAATACTGGTAAGAATGTAAGCAAATACATTATAATTCTTGAACTTCCAGTTAATGAACGTAATTCTAACTTTAATTTCTTCTTATTAAAAAGCGTTCTTTCTATCGAAGAAAATACTTTAATTATATTACCACCTGTTCTATTTAGAATAGTAAGTGACGCTGTTAAATAATTTACTTCCTCTATATTAATTCGACTTGCAAATTTAGCAAAAGCAACATCAAGTGAAAGTCCAAATTGAAGTTGTAAATGCATTAATTTAAACTCATCAGCAATTGGCCCATCTAATTCACGTGTAACAATTTCAATAGCTTGAGTAATACTTCTTCCTGATTTAAAGGAATTATTCATAACAATAATTGCCTGTAATAAATCATTTTCTAATCTTCTTCTATATTGTTTATATTTTAAAATATAATATATATCTAAAAGTAAATATCCTAAAATAATTGGAATAAAAACCTCTTCTAAAGCTAATGTTTTAAACTGTATTGTTTTAGCAAATATAGCCAAAATTAATACAACAACAGAAACTATAATCTTACTACAAATAAGTTCCATACTATCTTTATGTATGTTATCAACTATTCCAACATATTTATCAAATTTTTTACTATGTTTTGTTATAAATACTGATTTTGACACAATCGGCTTTATATATTCAATCATTTTAAGGTAAATTGATAAAAATTTATCAAACATTGAATATGTATATTTTTTTAAAGGTTCAACACTATATTTAGTAATTCTTTTTTCTAATTTAACTGCTCTATTATAAATCGTAAGATAAATTAAAAATGGTAAAAGACACAAAACAATTAAAATTTGCCATATTCTTATTATTCCTATATTGCTATCAGTAACATTAATATTAATAATTTTAGTAGCAACATTACCTGACGTATCAGAAACAGTATATTTTAATTCTTTGATGCCTGTTTTATTAAAATCAAGTTCATCGTAGTTTGTTACGAGTGACTCTAATAAGTCACCATCATAATTATCATACACTGTAACCCCATCTAAAGGGTTAATAGTGTCTTCACCTTTTCTATATTCAATTGTTTGATTATTATAGTCACTTATAGTAATTTTTGGTGCTTCCTTATCAATAACATAAATTCCACTATTAATAACTCTATTATTACCAAGTGAATCTGTTGTAATAATTTCTAACTTATAATTTCCTGTTTCACTTAAAATAATATTAACCGGTTTATTAGAATTAACTAGGATATAATCATTATAAATTATATTTGGATTGTCAAGTTCACCATCAATGATTAAATTATCAGATGAATTCTTAAAGATACGATACTTAAAACTTACAATATTGGAGTCAGGTGTAAATATTATATCAAGGTCCTGATTTGTAGGTGCAAGTGAGTAATCTAAGCTTAAACCACTATTTACTGAATTATTCATACTAATCATTACCTTCAAAAATATCTTTTAATGTATCAATACCTTTAGCCTTAATTTCTTTATATACTTTTGGTACATAATTATGACGGATAAATTCACCATCAACATTTTGATTATTTAAAATGCCTGTCTTCTTAAACTCAAATATTTCTTTTAATTTTATTGTATCATCATCAAAACCAACAATTTCACAAATACTTGTTATTTTTCTTCTACCGTCATTCAATCTTTCAATATGAACAACAATATCAATTGCGTTTTCAATATATTCTCTAAGTGCCTTAATTGGTATCTCCATTCCAGCCATCAAAATCATTGTTTCCAAACGATTTAAAGCATCAACTGGACTGTTAGCGTGCATTGTAGTTAAACTTCCACTATGGCCTGTATTCATAGCCTGAAGCATATCGAAAGCTTCTTTACCACGTACCTCACCAACAATAATTCTATCAGGTCGCATACGAAGTGAATTAATTACTAAATCACGAATAGTTACTTCACCTTGTCCCTCATAATTTACTAATCTTGTTTCAAGTGAAATAACGTGACGTTGTTTTAATTTTAATTCTGCTGCATCTTCTATTGTAATAATTCTCTCATCGTGATTGATGAATGAAGATAAAACATTTAATAAAGTTGTTTTACCACTACCTGTACCACCACTAATGATAATATTTAATTTTGCTTGTACACATGCCTCTAAAAATCTTGCCATATAAGGAGTAAGTGCGCCACTTCTTAAAAAATCATCAATATTGGCAAGTTCATCCTTAAATTTTCTAATTGTTAATATTGGTCCATTTAATGATAAAGGTGGTATTACCGCATTAAGTCTAGAGCCATCTTTTAATCTTGCATCAACCATAGGATTTGATGTATCAATAGTTCTACCAAGTGGTTGAATCATTCTTTGGATAGTTCTAATAATATGTTCTTCGTTAATAAATGATACACTTTCATCACGCATTACTTTACCATCTATTTCAATATAAATTTCATTAATACCATTAACCATAATTTCTGTTATACTTTTATCTTCAAGTAACTCAGAAATTGGACCATATCCATTTATTTCATTATCAATTAGATTATAAATATAACTTCTTTCTACATTAGATAAATCATATCCGGCAATAGTTTTATCTATTTCCTTTTTTACATATTCATCCATTGTACCATTATTTTTAAAATTATCATCAATTAGGTTTTGAATTATTTTATTTCTAAGTTCATCCAATAAGGCTTTATTTGTAAATGTATCATAATCACTAACATATTTTAAATCTGGTTGCTCAATTTCTATATCGAATTCTTCAACAAATTTCTTTTTAGCCATTATTTTTCACCTTCTTTTTTAAAAGACTTTCTAAAAATGTTTGATAATCTTTAATTTCTTTTTTATGATTTTTAACAAAATTTTTATCTAACGTTAAAATTTTACCATCTATAATATACTTATCAATATTTTTTTCATACAACTTATTAGATAATGTAAAATCTATTTTGCTTTTTATAACAGTTTTAATATCATAATTATTAAATGTTTTTTTATTTTGTGGTAATGAATTATTTAAAATTACTTTATAATTATCCATTTCCATATCTCTAAATATTGAAGTCATAGACTTCATATTTTTTAAATCAATTAAATCATTACTAATAAAATATAAAATTACATCGCTATTATCCAAAATAACCAAATTAGTATCCGTTAATAAATGATTTGTATCAATTAATACAACATCATATTTCATTTTTGCTTTTGAAATTACTACATTTAAATATTTCGGACTTATTTTAGAAGCATCCCTAGGATCTTTTGGAGCAGGAATTATGTCTATATTTTCGTTGTATTTTATAATATAATTTTCTAAATAATCAAACTTATTGTTGCTCATATCATTCACAAGTAAAAACAAATCTTTATCATTTTCTATATTTAATGAACATGCTACTCCACCTGTATATAAATCTAAGTCAATTATTAAAACTTTTTTACCAATACTACTTAAAATACCAGCAATATTTAAAGTATTAACTGTTTTTCCAACTCCTCCTTTTACAGATGTTATTGTAATTGTATCACCCTGTTTAACTGCCATATTAACGCCTCTCAATCTTTATTCTTTGGTTTTCTATATTTCCATAATAATTTAATTTAATAGTGTTATTAAAGTTTGTAATATTGTTTATAAATCCGTTAGTTTTTGATATAATACTTACCTCAATACTATTATCGTTAACTTTTATATTTAATGATTCATAACTTAGATTTTCATCAATTAAAAACTTAATTTTATCTTTAACTTCATCATTTGTTATATTCGCATTTTCTATCTTCAAATTCAAGCCATAACTTATAGCTGATTTTATATTATTTTCTAATTTTAACTTTAGATTACTAATAAAACTATAATTAATAAGTAATGCTACAAGAATTAAAATAACTGGTAAAAAAATTATAAACATTACTAATGTTTGACCTTTATTGTTCATAAATAATCCTTTTAGTTTCAATAGAGTAATTATTACCAATTATTTTATTTAAAAATGGGGTAAAAACTTTAATATTTTGTTTTAATGATATAGTTGTTGTATCGTTATTTTTTTCATAATTAAAAATAAAATGTTCTGTGTTTGATAGCGATTCAATTGAGTTAAAATTCTTGTCTTGATATAAAGATACTACTGTATCTAAATTATTTTCTAATTTCATTTTTTTTGACGCTATATTACTAATATCTACAATTGCCATTATAATCAATATAAGTATTGGCGTCACTATTATAAACTCAACTAATGCTTGACCTTTATTATTCCTCATAACATCTACCCCTAATATCATATATAATTATATCAAAATATAAATATTTAAACAAGTAAAATATATTGATAAAAAAATTAAAGCATGTAACTTTAATTTTTAAATAATTTATAATTTTTTAATTTTTACATCGTCATTTATTGAATTTATACTATTTAATCTAAGTAATATTCTCATTTTTCTTAAATTCTTTTTTATCAGAATCAATACATATGAATAATTAATACCTAATTTTTCAGCAATTTCAGCTTTAGTATATACTCTATTATCTATAAATCCAAAATTCATCAATAATACTTTTCTATCTAATTCAGGAAGAGTATTTAATATATCTTTAATAATTTTATTCGTTTCCTTAGTTTCAATAACTTCAAAAATATCATACTCATCGGCAATAATATCAACAAATTTAAGAGAATCATTATCGTCATAAATTTTTTCATCAATGCTAGCAACCTTATCTTCTTTTAATGATTTATTTAAAAATTTAATTATTTCACTATCTATGCATTTTATAGCATACGTAGTAAAAGAAAAATTCTTATCCAAATCAAAAGTATTCACTGATTTTAAAAGGCCAATAATTCCAACAGAAATTAAATCATTTTCGTCGTACTTTGAGTTTCTAAATTTGTTTCTAATTTCGAAAAAAACTAAACTAATATTATGAATTACTATTTTATCCCTTGCATACTTTGAGCCATTCCTAGAAAGAATAAATAAATTATTAAGTTCTTCCTTTGCTAATACTGGTGGTATTAAATCTTTTTTACTAAAAATTTTTACTTCATTCATATTAAACTCCCTATCATTTTTTACAAAAAAGTGAATTTTAGTTAGTAAAATTCACTTTAAAAATTTATTCGCATTTTCCTTCACCAGGTTTACTGCCCTCAACATATACTTTATCAACTAGTGCACAAGAAGATTTTGTCATTGAATCTTGTAAATATCCACCTAATAATTTTACAATACTAACAACCACAACACTAATTACTGCTATAATTAAAATATATTCGACTAATGCTTGGCCTTTATTATTCATCTTCATATGTTACCTCCATCATTTGTATCTAAATTAAGTTTATACTTTTTTTATTAGTTTGTCAAACATATTTTTTTATGTTATAGTTTATTTGGTGGGATTATGAAAATTATTTATAAAAACAAAGATATTGAAATAAAAATTTGTAATAGATTTAAAGATCGATTATTAGGATTAATGTTTAAGAAAAAAATAAATTACGGACTATGTTTTCCAAAATGTAATGGTATTCATACGTTTTTCATGAAGCAAAATATAGATGTTTTTATGGCTGATAAAAATAACAAAATTATTTATGTGAAAAAAAATTTAAAACCATTTAAAATAATTCTTCCTCAAAAAAACGTTTATTATACTTATGAATTCGGTGTTAATCAAGTTGACCTTAAAATTGGTGAAATAATAAAAAAATCGTAAAATTACGATTAATTTAAGTGAATTAAATCTTTAGAAATTTCTTCTAGAGCTCTACCAATATTTTTTTTAGAAACATATTCTTTATCTTTTAATTGATAATGACCTGTTGCTTCCATTTGTTTAACTCTTTTTGATACAATATTTACTAATAAATATTTTGAACCAACTTTATTAAGCAATTTGTCTATTGAAGGATATATCATTTTATCACACTCCTCGTATTTTTATAATATAATATATTCATTAATCATTCAAGTAATTTCTTATTTTTTTACAAATATTGACACATAAAAATTAAGCTAAAACTTAATTTTTATTTTATTATTTCATAAATTAATTTTTCTTCTTCTGCTCTTTCATTTGAAATAGAAAAACAATCTAAAATTTCATTTACATTAATATCATTAGTATTCAAATATACTTTAACAATTTCTTCATTTTCTAAAACATAATCTCCTACTTTTTTATTTAAAACGAAACCAACTGTATAATCAATTAAATCATGCTGTTTAAATCGGCTATCTCCCATTGTTCTTTCTAACATTCCAAGTCGATATGCATCTATTTTAGTAACAAATCCCGTTTTTTTACTTTTTATAGAAAAAATATGCTTAGATACTGGAATATTTTCGATATTACCATTTTGAGAATTTACCATTTCTTTAAACTTTTCATAGGCTTTACCATTTTTTAAGTTTTCGTTTACTTCTTTTAAAGCTTCATCATAACTAATATTTTTTCCAAGACTTACCATAAGGCTTGCAAGTGTAGTTGCAACCTCTATTAAATCTTTTGGACCATTTCCTTTTAAAACATCTATACTTTCATGAACTTCTAAAGCATTACCAATATTGTTTCCTAAAGGTTCATCCATATTAGTCAAAACACAAATTGTTTCTTTTCCGTTATTTTTTCCAATTTTAACCATTAAATTAGCAAGATCTCTAGCTGTTTTTAGATTTTTCATAAAAGCAGCCTCTCCAACTTTTACATCAATTACTATTTTATCAACACCACTTGCTAACTTTTTACTCATAATACTAGACGCAATTAAGGGAATTGATTCAACTGTTGCTGTTAAATCTCTTAATGCATATATCTTTTTATCAGCAGGAACTAATTCTTTTGTTTGACTAACTAATGCACAACCTATATTATTTACTTGCTTAATAAATTCTTCTTTAGTTAAATTTACATTAAAACCGTCAATTGACTCTAATTTATCGATTGTTCCACCGGTATGTCCTAGACTTCTACCACTCATTTTTGCAACTTTAACACCACATGATGCCACAAGCGGAACTAAAATAAGTGAGGTTTTATCACCAACACCACCAGTTGAATGTTTATCAACCTTAATACCATTTATTTGACTCAAATCAATTGTTTTACCGCTTTTTAACATTATATCAGTCAAGTCAAAAGTTTCTCTATCAGTCATTCCATTTATAACAATAGACATTAAAAGTGAACTCATTTGACAATCTAAAATTGTGCCATCTAAAAATCCATCAACTACAAATTGCAGTTCTGATTTTTCTAATTCACCATTTAATCTTTTTTTGTTAATTATATCTATTATATTCATATCATCACCATATTTAGTATATCATATTTTTTTTGTTATATATTAAAAAAGTATATGATTTTACATATACTAGTCAAAAAATGAAATCTGTCCAGGTATTTGTTTAATTTTAGTTTTTACTTTTTCACATACATCAATATATTCATTTTCTTCTTCATAACGATAATCTTCTACACTACTATATTTTTTCTTTTCTAATTCATCTAAATCTGGGTAATATTCAATATCAGGATCATATTTATCATCTTGATCGTTACCTAGAATATTTGTATTCACAAAATCGCTAATATTATCATTTTTGTTCGAAACGTTTTGAACGATTTTTTTATTACTAAGGTAAATTTCTCTATATTTTAATAAATCTCTACATATTTCAAAGTAGTTTTTGTTTTCTTTTATATTACGATACCATTCACCTATCATATATTGATAATCCGTTTTACTTAAATATCGCTTTGATTTATTGATTATATAACCTGAAAAATATTTTTTATAATCATTTATAAAACTTCTCATAAATTCTTGATCTTTTAAAAACTCATTTTTAATAACAAACAAATCTTTTTTATAAATAACTTTTATTCTCTTTAAGGTTCCATCATCTAATACGCCTAAAATAACAATTTGACCATTATATTTTTTATTATTCTTTTTTTCAATTTGTTCTATAAAACTAGAATTATTTTTCAAGAAATTGCTAATGATTAAATCGAATTTTTTCCTGACATCTGTTGAATCATTAAAATTGCAAGATATATATCTATCCAAATAATAATTTTCATCTTCGATAAGAGTTTTGCTAATATTACAATTTTTATCTAAAACAATACTTAAATATCTTTTCATCTTTCACCTACAACATACATCAATAATTATCTATTTTTAATATTTTCTTTTTTACTTTTAAAACCATCATTTAAATCAAAACAGTAACTTTCTCCATCACACTTATAATAAACATTATTATCAGTACAAAGGCTAATAATCGTGTTAAGATAATTTGGATCACCATAAGTGTCATATTTCCATGTACTATCATATTTTTTTGGGTTTTTGTATATTTCTTCCAAATATTTTGTCCAATCTATATCAAATGGATTTTCCATTAAAATTTCAGGAGTAATATTTCTGTCATTTGCAGTCATTGATACCATAACGTCAACCATTTCACCATAATTATGAGATTGAATAGCCATATAAATATTTCCCTTATATTTTTCTATTGCATTTTGAAACATCATACAGGCAATTTTAACATTAGTATCATAATCTTTTACATTATCTATAGTATATGTTTCTGTATCATATTGTTCGGTTTCATAGTTATATGCTGTAAATTTCTCACCATCATGAATTTCTTCTAATTGCATCATTCCAATTGCATTATTATTATACCTAGGACCCTCTGGTAAACATCCCTCATGATCAAGACTACTTTCTTTACAAGCAATAGCCAACATTATTTCTGGATCAATACCATATTGATATGAATATTTTTCTATAACTGCATATCTTTCTGTTGTTTTAAAACTTTCAATATATCTTATATCAGAATGATTTCCGACATTAAAATTTGCTTTTTTATACGAACTTGTATTTTCAGTTCTATAATATTCTGGTTCATACATTAAATCATCATTAATTTTATCAGCACTAATTATTTTTTTATTTATGTCCTCATTATCAATTGTTATAGAAGTACTAGATAAATTTTCATTAGATTTTTTTTCATTTTTTAAACATGACGCACCAGAAAAAATCATAATGCTTCCTAATCCAAAAGCGACAATTTTTTTATTATTAAAAATTATTTTTTTCTTAGTATGTAACTTTTTTGTCTTATTTTTATCTATTACATAAGAACTATCACTATAATTCATATTTACACCTCTAAAAAAATTGTATCACAAAAAAAAGAAAGATAAAAGTCTTATTTAGTAAAATCACAATTACTACAGTTTATTTTATCTTTCTTTATAGTAAGCATACTATTACAATTTGGACATAATTCACCAGTTGGTTTATCCCAGTAGGCGGTTTTACAGGTAGGATAATTATTACATCCGTAAAAAACTTTACCACGTTTACTCTTTTTTTCAATAATTTTTCCATCACAATTAGGACAAGCACAAACTTCTACTATTTCTTTTGGTTCAGTTTTTATATATTTACATTCTGGATAATTGCTACATGCCGTAAACGAACCATATCTTCCTTTTCTTATTACTAATGGACTACCACAATTTGGACACATCTCACCAGTTTCTTCTGGTGGTTTTTTCTCCATTTTAGTAAATGCTTCTTTAACTGATGGTTCAAAATCATCATAAAATTCTCTTAAAACTTTTACTGGATTTTCGTTTCCTTCAGCAATTTTATCTAAATCACTTTCCATATTTGCGGTATATTTAACATTTATTATATGACTAAAACATTCTTGTAATTTATCTGTTATTTCAATACCAATTTCAGTTGGAACAAATTTTTTCTCTTCAACTTTTACATATCCTCTTGTTTTTATAGTATCCATAATCGTTGCGTAAGTACTAGGTCTTCCAATACCCAATTCTTCCAATTCTTTAATTAATTTTGCCTCAGTATATCTTGCTGGTGCTTTTGTAAAGTGTTGTTCACTTTCAATTTTTTCTGATGTTAATTTATCTTCTTCATTTAATTCAGGTAATTTTTCATTTGAAACATCTTCATAATCACCATATACTTTTAAATAACCATCAAATGATAAAATTTGACCAGTTGCTTTAAATTTATAATCATTGTTATCCAAAATTATTGTCGTATTATCTGTTTTAGCATCCTTCATTAAAGAAGCAAGTGCACGGTAATAAATAAGTCTATATAATTTATATTCATCACTAGTTAAATATGGTTTTACTGATAGTGGCGTTCTTTCAATACTTGATGGTCTAATTGCTTCGTGGGCGTCCTGAACATTTTCTTTTTGTTTAACAACTTTTACGCTTCCAACATATTCCTTGCCATATTCTCTTTTTACAAACTCATTTGTTGCACTAACAAACTCATTAGATAATCTTACAGAATCGGTACGCATATAAGTAATTAAACCGACAGTTTCATTTTCAAGTTCAATTCCTTCATATAATTTTTGTGCAACTGACATTGTTTTTTTAGCACCCATATTTAATTTATTAGATGCAACTTGTTGCAATGTACTAGTAATAAAAGGTAAAGGTGATTTTTTATTTTTTGTTTTTCTATCTACAGAACTAACTAAAAATAAAGAATCCAATTCATTTAATACTTTATTAGCTTCAGTTTCATTTTTTAATTCTATATCTTTATTTTTATATTTAAATAATTCTGCCTTAAAATCTTCAAAATCGGCACTTATCTTATAATATTCTTCAGGTTTAAATGCTAATATTTCACGTTCACGATCGACAATCAATTTTAAAGCAACGCTTTGTACCCTACCAGCACTAGATCCACTTGTTTTTGCCTGCATTAATTTACTTAATCTAAATCCAATAATTCTATCAAGCATTCTTCTAGTTTCTTGAGAATTAACTAAGTTTTGGTCAATTTTTCTAGAATGTTTAAATGCTTCTATGATAGCGTTTTTTGTAATTTCATTAAACACAACACGTTTATAATTATTGTCGTTTAAACCTAAACAGTCGTATAAATGCCAACTAATAGCTTCTCCTTCACGGTCTGGATCGGTTGCAAGATATACAAATTTAGATTCTTTTACGTCTTTTTTTAATTCTGTAATTACACTTTTTTTACCCTTTATAGTTACATAATCAGGTTTAAAATCATTTTCAACATCAATACCAAGTCCATATTTTCCTTTAGTAGAAAGATCTCTTATATGGCCTTTACTTGAAACAACTTTATAGTCACTTCCTAAGTATTTTTCAATAGTTTTTGATTTACTTGGTGATTCGACAATTACAAGATTTTGACTCATAGTCCACTTCCTTTTTTATCAATTATAATTTATACACTAAACTTTTATTAAAGTCAACATATTTTTATGATTTGACAGCTCCTTTTGGACACTTATTACCAAATGAGTCAATTAAAGTATTATCTTTATATATTTTTAAAACCTCACAGTTATTAGCGCATCCCTTACATTCTGAACCAATTGTTTCAAATTTTAAATCTGCTATATTCAAATCATAAATTTTATCTGTTTTATATTTTTTTGATAGTATCGCAATTCCCAAAGCCCCCATTAAATGACTATTTTCATCAACAATAACATCTTCACCTAATATTTCTTTAAAATATTTAAGTACTCCCTTATTTTTACTTACACCACCTTGAAAAACTATTGGTGTTTTAATTTTTTTACCTTTTCCAACATTATTCAAATAATTTATTACAATGCTTCTACATAATCCTGCAATAATATCTTTTTTATCATATCCTACTTGTGCCTTATGAATTAAATCAGACTCGGCAAAAACAGTGCAACGTGCCGCAATTTTAACTGGATTATTACTTTGTAAAGCTAACGAGCCAAATTCAGAAACATCTACTCCAAGTCTTTTTGCTTGACTAGATAAAAAAGAACCAGTTCCAGCAGCACATAATGTATTCATAGAATAATCAGTAATAATACCATTTTCAAGTAAAATTATTTTGGAATCTTGACCGCCTATTTCTAAAATTGTTCTAGCATTTGGAATAATAGATAAAGTACCCACTGCATGAGCTGTTATTTCGTTTTTTACAATATTAGCATCTACCATTAAACCAATAAGTTTTCTAGCACTTCCAGTAGTTCCAATTCCTCTTATTACAATATTTTTAGGTAAATCTTTTTTTAACTCACTAATAAGTCTTTTTACTGCATTAACAGGATTTCCCTCAGTCCAAATATAAAGAGATTTTATTATTTTTTCATTCGAATCAATTATTACACCTTTAGTAGAAATTGAGCCTATATCAATACCCAAATAACAATCCATTATTTTCTCCTCATTTCTATCATATCGTAAAATGCTTCTATACGAGTTTTAATACCTACTTCTGAAGTGTTTGAATCAAAGCTAAAATATATTATAGGAACATTATATTGCTTACATATTTTATTCAAAATTGGCATTACACCTATTTCTGGAGTACAAAATGCCGATTTTATATGAATAATACCATCATACCCATTTGTACATAAATATTTGCACCTAGCAACATTATCACAAGCATCTGCACCCATTCTATATTTAACAAATTCACTAGCATATTTTAAATATTTTTTTACTTTTCTTGCCTTTTCATAAACCAAATAATGAGCATTAGTATATCTTTTAATTTCAATATTATAGCTTGCTAATTCTTGTTCTAAATAATAATTTGAAAATGGTTCCATTATAGTATATAATTCACCTATTATACCAACTTTTAAACAATTAGAAGGTTTATTAACCTCAAGTTTTTTAAACTCTTTTAAATATTTTTTATATAATGCCCTTAATTTAATATACGATTTTACTTTGCTAAAATCCTTTAACATTTTATTATTTAATTTAATAAAACTATCTTTTTCTTTTTCAAAACCAATATTACTACGTATATAGTCATCAATTTTATCCATATATTTAACCATTTTAGACGTTATAAATAAATAATATAAAGCTTTTATTTTATTAAATTTAGGTTCAAATTTTTTTATTTCTTTTAAAATATGCTTAACATTTTTGCTTCCTGCTGTTACAAAATTAACAAATGTAAAATCATATCCTAAATCTTTTAAAATTTGTTCTTGTAATTCACTATAATATCCATACCTACATCCACCACCTGCTTGTACTAAAATATTTGCGCCCTTTTCTAAAGATTCAATAAATGTACCTAATGTATATTTAAAAGGCGTACAAACAAAATCAGGACTATATTTACTACCAAGTTCAATTGTTTTATTGGTTATTTTAGGAGGCGACATAATTTCGCAATTAAAAATATGTTTAAATAAATATTTAACAGGAACATAGTAATTTCCCATTTGTGGGAATGACAATATCTTTTTATCTTTATTAACTATTTTGTCTTTTTGCATCTAATATATCAACAAAACTTTCTATACGAGTTTCTATTCCTGTTAAAGAATCTATATCATCAATAATTAAATTAAGATATGGTTTTGATATTTTTCTCATTGCAAGCTCATTAGCAAGAGAATCTGGTCCACATGGAAAAGAAGAAATAAAAATCACCCCATCTATTTTGTCTTTAGCAAGTTCAATCGCGCCTAATTCTTCACGATTATATTTCCAATATAAGGTATTAGAAATTTTACTAGAGAGTTCGTTTGACTTTTTGCTATCAAATTTATCACTATATATTATTTCAATATTTTGTTTTTTTAGCATTTTAACAATAGGAATACCAAAATACTGATCATATAATATATATGGATGTCCTACCATTAAAATTTTTATATTAGTATTATCTAATTTTTTTCTATTAATTATAATATCTCTTTCTTTTATATTATTTGCTTCACTTAGTGCCTTATTATAAGCTCTTATTGCTTCACTTATAGATATACCTAAATTATTTGCAATTTCAACCAAACCTACAAAATCGTTTTCTTTTCTTTTTACATCTACATTATAATTAAGTAAATTTACATTAAAAATATTATTAACAATATCATATATAGCCAAAAAATTTGTACAGGTTTGATTATTAACATCATATTTATCTATTCTTGGAACTAATATATAATCACACTTATCTTTTAAATAAGCAATATGTCCTAAATATACTTTTAAAGCGAGACACATTTCATCACAAGAATATTTAATACCTAAATCAATAATTTTTCTATTTGTGGGTGGACTTATAACGACATCTAAGCCAATGTTTTCAAAAAAATTAATCCATAAATTGTTAAAATAGTAAAAATGTAATGCTCTTGGTATTCCTATTTTTATCTTGTCCATTTTATCACCTAATAAAGATTATTATCTAAAAATATTTTTATGAATAAAAATTAATGTTAAATGCCATAATATTAATGGTGATAATATGGAAAATAAAGATCAAAAAATTTGTTGTAGTGTTCACGATTGTAAATTTTGTAACTGCAATGAAAATTGTTGCTCATTAGATAAAATTGAAGTATGCAACTGCGGATGCGATAAAGATAAAGAAGCAACAATGTGTAATAGTTATAAAAAATGCGAAAAGTAAAAAGATAATTTTATCTTTTTATTTTTTTATTAACGTTAAATATTATATCTTTCTAAATATGCGCAAATTACTGCAAATAGACATCTAAATATAGTTTTTTAGTAAAAAATATGTTATAATTATCTAATTCGTTATGGAGATGATTAAATGAAAATAAAACAATTAACAAATGAAGAATTTACATTGTTTGCTAATAAATATAATATTAAATCGATATATCAAACTGAAGAATATGCATTTATAATGAATAAACAAAATTTTGAAAGTATTTTTTTGGGACTTGTTGATAATGAGGTTATTGTTGCTGCATCAATGTTTTTAATTGAAAAATTAAAAGGTTTTAAATACGCATATGCTCCTCGTGGCTTTTTAATTGATTATAATAACGAAACATTGTTAAAAGAATTTACTAGTGGTGTTAAAAGCTTTTTAGGAAAATTAAATGTAATTGCGGTTAAAATAAATCCTAGCATTATAAAAAATATTTATAATAGTGATAAAAAAGTTATATATTCTAATCAAGATTTTGATAAAATTTTTTACGCTTTAAAAAAATTAGGTTATTATCATTTAGGATTTAATAATGGTTTTGAAGCATTAAAACCAAGATTTGAGGCTATTATAAATTTAAATAAGCCTTATTATGATATATTTAAAAATATAAAAAAAGAATATCGTACTAAAATAAGAAGTGCCGCAAATAACGGTATAATTATTTATAAAGGTAATCAAGATGCTTTAAAATATCTATATTTAGAAACACAAAAAAAATATCCACGTGATTTAAGATATTATGAGGACTGTTATTATTTTTTTGAAAAAAGAAAATTGGTTGATTTCTATTATGCAAAATTAGATATAAATCATTTTTTAAAAAATTTACAAGATAAATATCAGTCAAAATTACAAGAGAGCGAAAAATATAATCGCGATGTAATTATGACTAAAGGTTTTAATACAAAAAGAAATATTACCAAAAAAATTATGTTAGAAACACAAGTAAATAATTATCATGAAAATTTAATAAATGCATCAGCTATCATGAGTAATAATCCTAATGGAGTGATTGTAGCATCAATTATGACTATAAAGTATGGTGATACAGTTTATATGTTGATGGATGGATATGATCCTAAATATAAGAAATTTAACGCTAAACATTTATTAATTTGGAAATTGATTGAAAAATATTCTAAAGAAGGTTATAAAAAATTCAATATAGGTGGTTTAACAAATATATTATCAGATGATGATTTAAAAGGTTTAACACAGTTTAAGTTGAATTTTGGTTCATACGTAAATGAATATATTGGTGACTTAGAGTTAATTACCAATAATACTTTATACTTTTTATATAGAAATGCAAGACCTATTGGATTTCTATTTAACAAATAAAAACAAGTTTAAAATTTAAACTTGCTTTTTTTGTTCAAAATAATATTTAGTAAATAAAATCATTATTCCAGCAATTCCAATAATTGTAATTAATAATAAAAAACTAAAATCTGATTTAAATAAATGTGAATTAATAAATTTATTTATAAAATCAAAATTAAATATTGAAAAAGTATTCAAATTAAATAATATTTTTATCATAAAATTCCATCTTTCATATTATGTTTATTTATAATATGAACATTTATTTAATAAATATAATCACTATTTAACTATTGTTCCAATTTTTTCTCCATTAATTATTTTTAATAAATCACCTTTACTATTTAAGTTATAAACTAGAATTGGAATATGTTGATCCATACATAATGTTATAGCAGTTGAATCCATTGCTTTTATATTTTTATTTAATACATCTATATAAGATAATTCATCAATCTTTTTTGCATTTTCATTTAATTTAGGATCACAATCATATATTCCATTAACATTTGTAGCCTTAATAAGTATATCAGCATTTATTTCTGCGGATCTTAAAGCAGCCGCAGTATCAGTTGAAAAGAATGGGCTTCCAGTACCACAACCGAAAATTACTATTCTACCTTTTTGCATATGTCTTTCTGCTCTATTTTTGATGTAAAATTCTGAAATTTGACGCATTTCTATACCAGTTTGAACTCTTGATTCTTGTCCAAGTTGTTTAAAAGCGTCATTTAAAGCTAAGGCATTCATTGTCGTTGCAAGCATACCAATGTAGTCAGATGTACATTTGTCCATGTGTCCGTTACTTCTACCTCGCCAGAAATTTCCACCACCTACAACAATTCCAAGTTCAATATTAGTTTTTTCTACAACATCTTTAATTTCAGCACAAATTTCAAGTACCTTATCAAAATCAATTCCTTTATTTTTATCACTTCCAAGTGATTCACCACTAAGTTTTAATAATACTCTTTTATATTTCATTTTTACCTCCAAATGCTATTGCAAAAAAACAAGCAATAAAAACTATTCCTTGTTTTCTTATAATTAATTATTTAATAACTTCTGAAACGTTTCCAGCACCAACTGTTCTACCACCTTCACGAATTGAGAACTTAGTTCCGTTTTCGATAGCGATAGGAGCAATTAATTCAACTGTCATTTCAACGTTGTCACCAGGCATAACCATTTCTACACCTTCTGGTAATTCAATAACACCAGTAACATCTGTAGTACGGAAATAGAATTGTGGACGATAGTTACTAAAGAATGGAGTATGTCTTCCACCTTCTTCTTTGCTAAGTACATAAACTTGAGCTTTGAATTTAGTATGTGGAGTAACTGTTCCAGGTTTAGCTAAAACTTGACCACGTTCAACGTCTTCACGAGCAATACCACGTAATAATACACCAGCATTATCTCCTGCTTCAGTATAGTCTAATTGTTTTCTGAACATTTCAATTCCTGTAACAACAGTTTTCTTAGTAGGTTTTAAACCAACAATTTCAACTTCATCATTAAGTTTTAATTGACCTCTTTCAACACGTCCTGTAACAACAGTACCACGACCAGTAATTGTGAATACATCTTCAACTGGCATTAAGAATGGTTTATCAGTGTCACGAACTGGAGTTTGAATCCAATTATCAACAGCATCCATTAAATCAAGAATAGATTGTTCATATTTTGGATCTCCTTCAAGAGCTTTTAATGCTGAACCACGAATGATAGGAGTTTCATCACCTTCAAATCCGTATTCATTTAATAATTCACGAATTTCCATTTCAACTAAGTCTAATAATTCCTCATCATCAACCATATCACATTTGTTCATGAATACAACCATACGAGGAACACCAACTTGACGTGAAAGTAAGATATGTTCACGAGTTTGAGCCATAGGTCCATCAGTTGCTGCAATAACTAAGATTGCACCATCCATTTGAGCTGCACCAGTAATCATGTTTTTTACATAGTCAGCATGTCCAGGACAGTCAACGTGAGCATAATGTCTTTTTTCAGTTTGATACTCAACGTGTGAAGTATTAATTGTAATACCTCTTTCTCTTTCTTCTGGAGCTTTATCAATATTTGCATAATCAACGAAATCTGCAAATCCTTTTTTAGATAGAACATTAGTAATAGCTGCTGTTAAAGTAGTTTTACCATGGTCTACGTGTCCAATTGTACCAATGTTAACATGTGGTTTTGAACGATCAAATTTTTGTTTTGCCATTTTAAATTTCCTCCTTTATTTATTTACAATTATTATTTTATATCAACAAGAGAAAAATATCAAGTATTTTCCCTTAGTTTGACATTTTTTATTTATTAATTACCGCCATTTTTCTTAATAATTTCTTCAGCGATATTTCTTGGAACTTCTTCATAATGATCAAATACCATTGTAAAGTTTCCACGACCTTGTGTATTACTTCTCAAGCTTGTAGCATAACCAAACATTTCAGAAAGTGGTACCATTGCATCAATTGCTAATGCATTTCCTCTTGATTCTTGACCAAGTGGACGTCCACGACGTGATGTAATATCTCCCATAACATTTCCTAAATATTCATCTGGTACAATTACTTGTACTTTCATAATAGGTTCAAGTAATACTGGTTTACATTTATTTTTTGCTTCTTTTAAAGCAAGTGATGCAGCAATTTTGAAAGCCATTTCTGATGAGTCAACATCGTGATATGAACCATCAAATAAAGTTGCTTTAACATCAACCATTGGATAACCTGCTAAAACGCCTGTTTTTAAGGCATCTTGTAAGCCTTTATCAGTAACTGGTATATATTCTCTTGGAACTACACCACCAACAATTGCGTCAACAAATTCATATCCTTTATCAGGATTTGGTTCAAACTTAATCCAAACGTGACCATATTGTCCACGTCCACCTGATTGTTTAATATATTTTCCTTCACATTCAGCAGCTTGAGTAATAGTTTCACGATATGATACTTGTGGTTGACCAATATTTGCTTCAACATTAAATTCTCTTTTCATACGATCAACAATAATATCAAGGTGTAACTCACCCATACCAGCTATAATAGTTTGACCTGTTTCATGATCTGTACTAGCTCTAAATGTTGGATCTTCCTCTGCCAATTTTTGTAATGCAGTAGCCATTTTATCTTGATCTGCTTTTGATTTCGGTTCAACAGCAAGTTGGATAACTGGTTCTGGGAATTCCATAGATTCCAAAATACAAGCATTTTTCTCATCACATAAAGTATCTCCAGTAGTAGTATTTTTAAGTCCTACTGCAGCACCAATATCTCCTGCATATGCATCAGAAATTTCTGTACGATGATTTGCATGCATTTGAAGTAAACGACCAATTCTTTCTTTTTCTCCCTTTGTTGAGTTTAATACATAAGAACCACTACTTAAGTGTCCAGAATAAACTCTAAAGAAAGTTAATCTTCCAACAAATGGATCAGTCATAACCTTAAATGCTAAAGCAGCAAATGGTTCTGAATCAGATGGATGTCTTACTATTTCGTTTCCGTCCATATCGACACCTTTAATAGATGCAATATCAGTTGGAGCTGGTAAGTAATCAATTACAGCATCAAGCAATAATTTAACACCCATATTTCCAAGTGCAGTACCGCATAGTACTGGGAAGAACTCAGCAGCTAAAGTACCTTTTCTAATTGCCTTTTTGATTAAGTCAATAGAAACTTCTTCACCCTCTAAGTATTTATTCATTAATTCATCATCGAATTCTGCAACAGCTTCAATTAATTCAGTACGTTTTTCTTCAACTATATCAACTAAATCACTAGGAATATCAATAATAGTTGGATTCTCTTCTGGTTTACCATCATAGTGATAAGCAGTTCTTGTAACTAAATCAATAACACCGTTAAATTCATTTTCAGCACCGATTGGCCACTCGATAGGTTTAGCATTTACACCTAAACGACTATCAATAGTTCCTAAGCTATATTCAAAGCTAGCACCCATTTTATCCATTTTATTACAGAATATTAAACGAGGAACTTTGAACTCACTAGCTTGACGCCAAACAGTTTCTGTTTGTGGTTCAACACCAGCTTGTGCATCAAGTAAAGCAACTGCTCCATCTAATACACGAAGTGAACGAGATACTTCAACTGTAAAATCAACGTGTCCTGGAGTATCAATGATATTAAGTCTATGATTTTTCCAAAAAGCAGTAGTTGCAGCTGATGTAATAGTTATACCACGTTCTTGTTCTTGTGCCATCCAGTCCATTTGAGAAGCACCATCATGTGTTTCACCAATTTTATGGATTTTACCAGTGTGGAATAAAACACGTTCAGTACAAGTAGTTTTACCTGCATCGATATGTGCCATAATTCCAAAGTTACGAGTTTTCTCTAAACTATATTCACGAGCCATATTTTTTTCCTTTCAAATTTTATTTTATTACCAACGATAATGTGCGAAAGCTTTATTTGCTTCTGCCATTCTGTGTGTATCTTCACGTTTTTTAACAGCTGAACCAACACCATTAGAAGCATCGATAATTTCATTTGCTAAATTTTCAGCCATTGAATGTCCACCTCTAGTTTTTGCATATTGAACTAACCAACGTAAAGCAAGTGCACGTGCACGGTCAGGACGAACTTCAACTGGAACTTGATAGTTTGCTCCTCCAACACGACGTGATTTAACTTCTAAAGCAGGTTTAATATTTTCCATTGCTTTTTCAAAAACTTCATTTGGTTCTTGATTTGTTTTTTCTTTAATAATATCAAATGCTTCATATAAAATTCTTTGAGCTACACCTTTTTTACCATCATTCATGATAGTATTAATTAATTTTGTAACTAATTTTGAATTGTATATTGGATCTGGCAAAACATCTCTTTTAACAGCACGTCTTTTACGCATAATATCCTCCTTCCATTATTATGATTTTTTATTTTAATTTTTAATTATTATTTTTTATCTTTTGGTTTTTTTGTTCCGTATTTAGAACGACCTTGACGTCTTTTATCTACTCCAGCAGTATCCATAGTACCACGAATAATGTGATAACGAACACCGATTAAGTCTTTAACACGTCCACCACGAATTAATACAACACTATGCTCTTGTAAGTTATGTCCCTCTCCAGGAATATAAGCAGTTACTTCCATAGTATTAGATAATCTAACACGAGCATATTTACGAAGTGCTGAGTTTGGTTTCTTTGGTGTCATTGTTCCAACACGAGTACATACTCCACGTTTTTGTGGTGCAGTTGTATCAGTTTGTTTCTTTTTACGACTATCGTATCCAACATTTAAAGCAGGTGCTTTAGTTTTTCTGTTCTTGTCAGATCTTCCTTTTCTAATTATTTGATTAATAGTAGGCATATTATCCTCCTTTCATTACACACATCCAGGCGTTTCATTTTTCCCTTAAATTAAAGATTTACCTAAGTAAACCTTTAACGAATGCATCAATAATATATCACTTATATTGTATGTTTGTCAATACATTTTATGCACTTTCACTAAATGTATTTATGTTGTTATTATCTATTTTGAAACGATATAAATTTGCAGGTCTTCCCATAAGACCTTCATTCTTATCTCCAGTCGATTCAATTAATTCAGAATTTAATATTTTTTTTCTAAAATTTCTACGATCCATTTTTATTCTCATAAGTTGTTCACATACACTTTGTAATTCTGGTAGAGTAAAATCACTAGGAAATAAATACTTTAAAAAAGTATAGTCACTTAACTTATTTTTTAATAAATTAATTGCTTTTTCTAAAATAATATCATGGTCATACCCCATTTTAGGAATTGAATCAATACTAAACCAACTTGTTTCATAATCTTCATTAATATTTCTTTTTAAATTCACTGTTACACTATCAGTTAAAGCAATAAAACTAAAAGCAATAACCCTACCCTCTGGATTTCTATTTAAAGAACTAAACGAATTTGCCTGTTCTAAATATACAGAAGATAATCCAGTTTTTTCTAAAATAGCGTCTGTTACACTATCTTCTAATGTTTCATCACATTTAACAAGCTCTCCTGGTAAAACCCAATATCCTTTATAAGGTTCAGTTTGTTTTTTAAGTAAAAGTACCTTTAATTCCCCATCAAAAACAGTAAATATACTAACTAAGGTTTCAATTATATTATTATAATTTTTACCTAGGTTCATTTTATAACACTTCCTTTGCGTTTTTTAAACACGTATTTGATTGTAAATCAAAACAATTTATTTGTCAATATTTTTATTTATTTTTTATTTTAAATTTTATTTATTTTTTATTTTAAATTCAAATATTTTATTATGTGATTTATAAATCATTTCATTACTCAAGTCATCTAGTTCATCACTAATTAATTCGTTATCTACATACTCATATATTTTAGAAAATTTATCAAGTAAGTTATAAGAATAACCAATACTTCTCAAATAATCTAAATATAAGTAGTATTTGTCTTTACTCATCAAATATGCTTTTCCCCTAAAAATAAAATTCAAAATCATTATTGTATAACAATATAAATCAGTATTTTTATCCGGAATAATATAACTAGAAAAATTTATATCATTATTTATTTTATACTTTGAATTCATATTAGAAATTGGCGCATATATTGTTAAATATTTAGCCGCAAATGATTTATTACCACCTATTTTACAACTATCTAAATCAACAACATTAACTTTATCTGTTTCACTATTTAATACAAAATTATTCTCATGTATATCATTCAAATAAAAATCAGATAGTTCACTTTTTTTTCTTACTTCATCCATATTTTTTAATATACTTGATATCTGCTTAAAATATTCTATTTTCTTCAAATTATCTATTTTATTATCATTAAGTACAGTTTCAAAACTAATGCTTTTTATATATGGCATCGCAAATCCTCTAACCTCATCGTTTACAACAAGAATTTTTTCTGGCATAACTAATTCATTCATGTCAATAATATCTTTTTTATCAATAAGTTCATTTATTGTAAATAGCTTATTACTGAAACCTAAACCAGAATTATTATAAAACATTTTTAGCATTTTATATTCCGTATTCCAACCGTTTTTTACCTTTAAAATAAACAAATCTGCTTCAGTATTTATTAAACCATTAGCTAAAGAAAATTTCTTCATTTTCCTTAAATCATATTTTGACATATTCATTATATTCATATAAAATCCCTCAAATACTATTTTTTTATCAAATGTAAGCACGTATCTATCAAATATTCATTACTAAAAGTTTTATTTTGAAGTAATAAGTCATTACATACTTTTCTACCATCATTAGTATCAAAAATTCCATATATTTCATTGTTTATTCTTAATCTTGATTGATAATATGGTGAAACGTTTAAAACAGAATATGTTATCAAATTAAACAAAAATATATCTAATCCTTTATTAATACCATATTTATTTATATATACATTAGTATAATCTGCAACATATTTTTTATTAATCTTATAGTTTTTATAGGAGCAATTATCAAAATCTATAATTTTATTTTGATAAGAATTTTCATCCAGTAGGATATTGCCAAAGTGCAAATCACCATGAATAATCCCTAAATCATGCATTTTTTTTATATTATTTTTTATAGTATTTAATCTTTCTACCTTATCATCTAAAGTCATTATCACAGAGCTTGTCTTATATTTTATAAATCGAGTTAAATAAGCATTACAAACTTGTTCATAATCATCAAATACGAAATACGCTGGCATTACCAAGTAGTCATTATCAATTTCATTAAGTTTCTGAAACTTTTTCATGTTTTTCTTAAAAAAGTTAATATTATCAAATTTCTTATATACATAAACTTGTCCATCATATTCACACTTTTGAATTGTAGAAAAACTACCCGTAAAACTTTCCAAAAAATTCATATTAATAGAAGATAAATTAATAGTCTCCATTTAATCACCTGTTGTAGTATTCTAACATAAATTATTTATTTGTCAAATTATTTTCATAAATTAGAGCTTCATAAAGTAAATCAACAATATAATTACTATTTTCTAAATTATACTTTTCAATTATTTCATCAATAATATTGTCATTATATTTCATATTTAAATGATCAAAAATTGATTCTTTATTTTCAAATTCTTTTAAATAACTTTTTGTGTATTCATTATCTATAATTAATATTTTATAGTTTTCACACCATTCTTTAAAATCACTTAGTATTTCATCAGTTGTATTTTTATAAACAAATAATTCTTTATCATAATCAATAAGTTCTAATAGTTTTTTAAAATATATTTTATCTTCATTTAATCTATAATCAAATCTATCAATTAAACTTAAATTATCAATTTTAAGTGCTGACAATTGTATAATATCTCCTGTTTCCTTTTTACTAGTTGTTGGTATTAATTCGACAATTATGTATTTATTCATAAGATCACTCCTTAAATTTATTTAGAACAATTGGCACAAATACCATCTATTTCTATTTTATGACTTATTATTTTAAACCCTGTTTTCTCTAAATTAGGTATTGGACATATGTCAATTTTTTCTCTTTTATGACATTTGATACATTTTATGTAATGTACATGTTCTTCCACTATAGAATAATAAACCTCATTATTATAATTTAGATTTTTTTCTATTACATTTTCTTTTAATAATACTTCTAAAATTCTATATACAGTAGATTTATCAATATTAGATTTTAAAATTATATTTTTTTTAGTAGCATTTATATCTAAACCATTAATTAAATTTAAAATTGACAATCTTGAATTCGTTATTTTTAAATTATGATTTTTTAGCAAAAATTCTAAGTTCATTAAACAATCAATCCAATTAAATCTATTATTATGCCACTAAATACTCCTATAAAGTATATAAGAGATAATATAAACATATTTTCTTTTAAATTTTTATTATTTTTAAATAAAATTAAAATTCCAATACCACTTCCAGTTAAAAGTCCTGACATAGCTGATCCAAATGTAATTGAACCATTTAAATAAAGTTCAGTAATCATAATACTAGCGCCACAATTAGGAATAAGCCCAACTAGGCTTGAAATAAATGAACTAAATATATTATTTTTTAAAAATATTTTAGAAATTAAATCTTCACCTAAATAACTAAAACCTAAATTTAATATAAAAGTTATAACTAAAATAAATAAAGTAATATTTAATGTGTGTTTTATGGAAGGCAATAATATTCCATCATCACAGTGACAATGATCATGTTCACATAAATCTTTTATTTCTACATTTTTTTTACCTTTTCTAAAAAAGAAATCGATTAAAAATCCCATAATTATTCCTATAACAACCTTTAGACAAAGAATTTTTATAATCACCATATTATTAACTCCCTGAGCTAACATTATCGGTAACATCTCATCACTAGTTGATAAATAAACGGAAATAAGAGTTCCAAGACTTATTATTCTTGTAATATATAAATTTGTTGCAGAAGCACTAAATCCACATTGTGGTACTACACCTAAAACACTTCCTATAAGTGGTCCAAATTTTCCAGATTTTTTTATTATAGATTGATTTTTTAATTTATGTTCAATATATTCGATTATAATAAAAGTAACCAATAAAAAAGGAATTAACTTTAATGTATCTAATAAAGTGTCTAAAATTATTTCTATCATACGTCCTCCTAAATGCAAATAAGTTGCATTTAGTTTAACATAATTATTAATGTTTAGTCAATAAAATTTAAGCATAATCTTGCAATAAAAAATGTTTAATTTATATTAAACATTCCTTGTAATTCAGTAATTTCCAAATTTGTAACTCTTGATATAGTTCCTAAGTCTAGATTTTCACGATACATTGATTTTGCAATATTCAATTTTTCACGAGCAATACCTTCACTTATTCCTCTTTTTTCTCCACGTGCTTCTCCACGTTTTTCACCTAATAAAATGCCTTCATCTCTAGCC
>CAJLIR010000016.1 GCA_905206805.1 uncultured Caryophanales bacterium
AATCACAATTCATTTATCAAATTTATTGTTGACCAACACTATTTGACAAAGAACCATTATATCTTCTATATTTGATATAATTTTTTTACTTATTTTTTTATTGTTATAACAGGGCGTACGCCGTATACTCTTTCACCATATTCATAACCAAAAGTTCCACCATTAGTAATATAAAATAGACTCATAACATGAAAATAAGTTTTACTAGGAAGTGAGGTCATTGTCCACCATGCACCAGAATAAATATTTGATGCGCCACATTTACCTGAACTGCAATATAGCCAATTTGCGTAATCACTATTACTAGACAATCTTGTTATTCCTGATACATTTGGATAACTTGCACTTGTTCCACTAAAAGCTGTGCTTAAATTCCAATATTCTGAATATGTTATTAATCTTACATAATCTTCTATATATCCTTTATTACAACTTGCTCCATTTATATTTTCTATTTCTTCTTTTAAATATCCTCCATATGTTTTAACTCCATCACCACGTGATTGATCTATACAAATACTAACTGGTACTATTTCATTTGATATCTTTTCTTTTAATACATTTTTTAACTCATTATTTAAATAATTTCTTATTAATGATTTATCCCAACTATATACATAATATTCACCATTATATGTACAATTGTTACTACTATCATTACTCATGCCACAATGTGACATATCTTCTATTTGTCCAGCATCCATAAGTAATGTTAAATATCCATTATAATCGCCTATTACATGCCATTTGTATCCTGCAAAATTTGTTATTGCTTCTCCAGATACATAAGTTCTTTTTTCTAATCTTTCTTTATTATTGTCTGTTCCATTACCTTCTTCACAACTTACTTTTCCATCTTCATTTGGATAGTTACATGTAAATCCATTTATTACAATATTGGTTGCAGTAATTTTTCCTTCTTTTGTTATACCTACTTTTCCACTTGTTGGTTTTGTTCCTTTAAAATTTAACGATTCTAAACCTGTTAATTCATAACCTTCTAGTTCATTAGTTAAATTACATCCTGTATTATCACAAGAAAATTCTAAATCAACATTTGCTAATTCTCCTTTGTTTTTTAGCATAAATTCTGTTACATAACTTTCTCCTGATTTTACTATTCCATACACTGAATCTTCTGCTGAAGATATTCTTGATTTATTTAGTATTTTAATTACTTGTGGTATTGCGATTAGAGCAATTATAGCTAATATTACTATTACTGCAAGTAATTCTATTAAAGTAAATCCTTTTTTTGAGGGCTTATTTTTTAAATTACCCCCCCTCTCATTTTTACTTATTGTTAACATATTTATTACCACCTATTCTAGGATTAATTTTAACATTTTTTATTATGTTTTTCAATATATTTTTTTAGATAGTTTAACAAGTTTAATATTTCTATTTATAAGTGAAAAAATCAAGTAAATTACTTGATTTTCTTAAAAGGAGAATATTACCTACATAGATACTTTTTTAGTTCCAATTAAACTAGATTAAGTACACTAGGTCTATATCTAAATACATATTGGTAACACATATGTATCTAAAATTATTATGATTAATTAATTTTCATCCATACTAGAAATTTTTAACATTTCGTATGAACTACTATTTATTGCGATTCCAAGTACTAATATATATGATAAGAAATAAATGTACATCATTAAAATAATTATATTTGATAAACTACCATAAAATATATCATATTTAGAAAAATGCGTAACATAATATGAATAAATAGCAGTTGTCAAAATCCAACCTAATGTTGTAAATATTGCTCCTTTATTTACATATCTACTTGGAATATTATAGTCTGGAGCAATAGTATATAAAAGTTTAATACTAAAAAATATTATAAAGAACGCTATTGGCCATTTTAGATAAACAAACATTGAGTAAGCAAATGATGATAGATTTTTTAAAATACCTATTTCAAAAATTGCCTTTACAATTATGTTTCCAAATGCTAAAACAACAATTATAAAAATAAATAGTAATACTAATAGTATGGTTAAAATTAATGCTTTAATACGTCTATTTAAGTAACTTCCTTGCTCAAAATTATAAAGTGTGTTAGAAGTTACAATTATTGAATGTGGTCCATTAGATGCTAATACAAATGCTGTTACTGTAAAAAAGCCAACATTAAAGTCTATTCCTTTTCCACTTATAAATGTAGTAATAATATCAGATATTTGTCGTGGTAAATTTTCATTTATAAATGCAACAATTGAATCTAATGAAAGTGAAAAAGTCGATGCAATCAAACCAATTAAAATTATAATAGGAAATACAGATAATACCAAAAAGAAAGCAAGATTTCCAGGTAAAATTAACATTTCTGGTTTTCTAATAATATTATATAACTTTGTTAATATATTTTTTACTCTTTGTTTCATTTAAATGCTCCTTTTAAAAGAAAGCAAATATTAATTATTCGCTTCCTCTTTATTATTTCTCATTTCTATTGTTGCCTCGTTAATTGCGTCATCAATAGTTTTTATTGCGTCATTAATCATACTATAGCCTAATGCAACACCAAATCCATGAGCTAATTCTTTAAATTCTTTATTTAATTTTCTTATATATGAAACTATTTGTTTTTCATCATATCCAACCAAATAAATCAAAAATTCATTTCCATTTGTTCTTATAATTTCAGAATTAGTTATTTGATTTTTTATAAGTATATTAGCAGCTTCCTTAATTAAGTTGTCACCCTCATTATGACCATAATTATCATTTATATATGCAACATTATTTAAATCAGCAATAATTATTGTTTGTGGATATACTTCTCTACTATCCCAAGCTTCAATATTATCATTCAAGTAATTTCTATTTTTAAGTGATGTTAACATATCTATATATTTTAATTTATCATCTTTGCTTAAATTACTAAACATGCCCTTTTTCTTAGACAACATTTTAATCACAATTAACAATGTTATTATAATGGCAATTGCCAAAACTATTATAAATATCATGTTATAATTAGATTTATTTAATTTTTCTAAAGTAATTGAATTATATTTATTGTTTATAACTTTTTTATCATTAAGAAATGATAAGTAAAAATTAAATAAATTGTAAAATGTTTCATTTTCGGAAATATCGCGTATTACAAAACTATAATCATCATCTAAATTAAATATATATTTTAAATCCGAATCAACAAAATATAAATCATGATAAAACTTATATGTTAAATAATCAATTACAATTACATCAGAATTACCTGTATTTTGAACCAATTGTTCTATATTTTTATGTGTATTTAAGTCAAATCCCTGTGTATCTAAATATGCAGCAATTTTTGTATCTCCAATAACATTTATATTATTATTAAGAAGTGAGTTAACCGAGTTAATAACTATATCATTACTCTTACTTGTAATTACAACAAAACTTTCATCATAATTTGATACAGTATTAAAAATATCAAGAGAGTAATCATTATTTGCTAGATTGTCAAACATAAAATCAATTTCATTTTGATTAAACATATTTACTAAATCGTTATAATTATTAGATTTTTTAAAAGAAATTTCTATATTGGCAAATTTGATAAATTCATCAATAAGTTGTTCATTAATACCAACATTTTCTATATCAAATGGTGCATTATCTATATATCCATATGTATATCTTTTGCTTCTAAATTGAACCTTTTGTTTTTCGTCAATTTTGTTGATATTAAAATACATATCTAAAAGATAGTTATTATATGAATTGTTAAAATTTTCATCTGACCATTTAGTATAATATTTTGTTAGTATATCATTTAATCTATCATTTGATCCTAATGTTAAAACAAATTTTTTTGACATTTCTGATATTGTATAACTTATATCGAAATCTTTATAATTTAATATTTCATCTAAATAAATAGTTTTTGGTAAAATAATAGCGTCAACAACAGGTACAATATTATTTTTAGGATCATTTTTTATAGCATCAAATAATCCATCAACTTTCTCACAAGTTTTAAATGTTACATTAGCTCCTTTTAAATAATACGCAATATTAGATACCTCACTATTCAAAGCACCTATAACTAGACCATCAAGTTCTTCAATTGTTTCATATCTAGTACCTTTATTTGATAAAATTACATAATTATCTTCATATATTAAGATATCATTATCATCTATTGTATCAACAATATTAAATCCATATTCGGAAGTTTCGCTATTACCATATTTAGTTGAAATACGATTAAAATCAAGCCCAGTAACTTCTTCTATGTTATCAAGAAAATCTAAAAAGATTCCTTTTCCCTCATAACTGAATATCGGAATATCTGTAACCACAGAAAAATCAAATCTTTTATTTTTATTATTTTCAATCCATTGTTTTTCTATTATATTAAGGGTTGTAGTTTTATCTTCTTTTGTTAAAATAAAATATGATGCTACTATCAATAAGGATATAACTATTCCTATTATAATTCCAATTAATACTTTCTTTTTTTTCATAAATTCACCTAACTTTAAAATACAAAACCTGATTTAGTTTTATGCTTGTAACCCATTAATGGATAATTTTGATTTTCACTATCTTCATTCACAATCATGACTTGGATATCGTAAAAATTCTTTGTATCATCTGATAAATTTTCTAATATTTTATCTGCAAGACTTTTTGCTGTAATAATATCTACATCAGACTTAACTTTTAAAATAAAATCAAGTCTCTTTCCAATTAAATTTTTTTCAATGCTAACAACATGTTCATCGCTTTCTAAAACATCTTTTATTTTTATTATATCAGAATCACTTATTTGATGTTCTTCGATTCCTTCTAATCTGTTTCCAAAATTGTCACCTTTACTTGAAAAAAATAAACTTTTTGCAACTATAATTCCTGTAATTAGAACAACCAAAATAATTGCTAAAGCTATTACTAAAAAACAATGCTTTTTTACAAATTCTACAAATTTCATAAATTCACCTCAATAAAGTTATTATACTATAAATAATCATATTTTTCAAATTTTTAAACTTCTTTACACTTAATATAGTATAATATGTGTAAACAAAATAACAACTTCTTTTAATCAGAAGTTGTTATTTATACATTATTCCTTATCTTCTAAATCTTCTAATTTTTTTTCAGATCCTTCAAGTTTTTTTAAAACTTCACGAGTTACTTGAATTGCTTTTTCTCTTACTGCAACAGCCGCATCTTCTAAAACTGGTGTACCTTTTTCTATAGCATAATCAACTAATTCTTGAGCCATATTTTTTATATCATTGGCTTTTTTCTTAGCAATTTTTAAAACTTTTTCTTTATCTAAATCTTCAAGTTCAGTTTTAATTTCAAATATTTTTGCTTCAATATTTTCCTTTACTTCTTTGGCATCAATATTTTTTGCTTTTTCTAATAATTCATCAAATTTCATTTTTAATTCTTTTCTAGTTTCACTACCTTTTTTAGGAGCAAATAAAACTCCGATTGTCGCACCAATTCCTGCTCCTAAAATAAATTTACCTAAACCACTTTTCTTTTTTCCATCTTTATTCTTCATCACTATCGTCTCCTTTTTTCTTTTTTCTTTTAAAAAAATTTCTAATACCATTTGCTATAAAACCTACAATTTTATCATTTAAACTAGATAGGCTATCTGTTAAACTATCAATCATCATAAATGCTCCATTTAATTTATCGACTTTTGTATTAACATCAGTAACAACAGTATCAATTTTTTTTAATGTACCAATCATTTTGATTGCTAAAATAATTAATACTACTAATAATATAATCGCAAGTATAAATATTATGACAGGAAAAATCTCGTACATTGTATCCATTATTTATCTTCACCTTTCTCATACATTGAATCAATTAAGTTAAATAAATCACTTTGTGTTAAATCTTCATCCTCATCTTTAGTTTCCGCATTTTCTTTATTATTATTCATGATATAATCTTCTAGCATATTATCATCTTTATCTAAATCGGAATCATTAAGTAAATCATCCAAAGATGAAGTTTTTTCTTTTTCTTTATTATCTATGTTTTTTAACGTTTCATTCATCGAATTTTCTAAATTATTTAATGTGTCATCCAAATCGAAATTTTCATCAGATATTTTATGTTTTGCTTTATAATCTTCAATTGGAGCATTTAAAAATTCATCAACACTATTATATTCATCATTCTCAACTAAGTCGGTTAACAAATTATTTTTACTTTCTTCTTTTTCATCTTTTTCACTATCTGATTCCATAAAAATTGATGATTTTGCAAATAAAGATGTTTCTAAATCATCTTCTAAAGTTCCATAAGCTTTTCTTCTTACTTCATCTATAGTTAATGGTTTATTAGGATCTCTAAATTCTGAACGAGCTACTTTTTTAGCAGATATATCATCCTTACGGTAATTCTTATCCAACACACCATAAATAGGAGAAATAATAGGTGTTGGTTTAAAAACTTTTGTTTCTTCTTTCTTTTCTATTTTTGTACCATAGACTTCCTTTTTAGGAGGAATTTTTTTAGGTTGTTCTACCTTTTTTGGTTTTTCTTCTATTTTTTCAAAATCTTTATCATCAAAATAAACAGGAAAAACAAATTTTTCTTCTCTTTTTAAAACTTTTTTTTCTTCTGTGACTGGTTGGATAGTCTTTTCTTCATTTTTTGTTATTTGTTCTTCTCTTTCGTATTTAGGAGTTATTATATCATCATCCATGGAAGGTGTAGTTCTAGATAAGTTTGATCTTGTAATTGGTTCTGTTCTTTCATAATCAACTCGTCTTTTCAAAGTATCTTCTACCTTAACTTGTTTAATAGTTTTTGGTTGTTCAATATCCTCTTCTACCTCTTCTGTAAACATATTTTTAAATTTATCAATTAAGCCCATTTAAATCACCTTATTCCTTATTCTCGCTATAATTATTAACGTCATATTCCAAGTTATCAGTAGTATCTACTTTAGAAGTGAATATGTCATATCTCTCTTCTTTATTTATAAAATACTCGTCATTAAGCATTAATTTAATAACATTTTTATTAAATTTTATTGTTGATAAAATATATGTTGAATTTAATACCACATCATTGATATCTTCTTCATAAACTAATGCTTCTATTTTAGCATAATTATACATATATTCTATCAAATAACGATCATTAACTTTGTTGATTTCTAGATATCCTACTTTATCATTAATATTTATATATCTTGAATAATACGCATCTTTATTTTCTTTATAACTAAAATCAATCTTGTTATAATAACTTATAACATCGATATATAAGTAGTAATAATAACCATTAGAATATAATTTATCATTTAATTCAGTAGTATCAATATAATTCATACCACGAGGTACATAATACTTATATCCTTTTCCAACTCTATTATACAACTTATTATTTTTAGATAACACAACATCAATAATGTTATCAATATTATCTGTATTAATTCTAACAACTGTACATCCCGTAAATAAAATTAAGCAAAGTACAATTAAAAATATTTTTTTCATAATTCACCACTCTTATATAAGTATAGCAAAGTTACATAATTAAATAAAGTTTTTTTATAATAATTTATTATTTTGTTACTTCTATATAATAAATAACCATACCTTTACTTACAAACTTCTTTTCATATTCAGTTTCAATATTATCTAATTTGTTATCTGAATGTAAATCAAGACTTATATCATTAATTTTATATCCATAATCAGTAAGAGATTTAATAGAATATTCAAATAAATGACGATTATCAGTTTTCATTATTATCGTCTTTGTATTTTTAAATATTAAGTCATATTTATTCAAAAAAACATTGCTTGTTAATCTACGATTAGTATGTCTTTTTTTTGGCCACGGATCCGAAAAGTTTAAATACAAACATGAAATTTCTTTATAAAAAATGTTATCTATATTTAAGGCATCTATCTTGATAAGTTTTAAATTAGGTATATCATATTCTTCTAATTTTTGAACTGCTCTAACCATAACACTATCAAATTTTTCAATACCAATAAAATTAATTTCAGGATTTTTTAAAGCGTTTTCAATAATAAAGTCGCCTTTTCCCATTCCAACTTCAATATAAATTGGGTTATCATTTTCAAAAACATTTTTGTAATTTCCTTTGTAAATTTCTGGCTTTTTTATAATATATTGTGATTCATCAATTATATTTTGAGCATTTTTTACCTTTCTAAGTCGCATAAAATCACCTACACTTATTTAATTATATCACATATTAATGATAAAAGCATATAATTAATTAGAATAATTAAAGGAGAGTGTAAAGTGAAAAAAGATAGAAATTGTGGAATGAATCCATATCCTGTTTATCAACCATACCCTAGCTTGACAGGTGGAATGATGCCACCAATGCCACCGGTAATGGCTCCAGGAAATGTTCAAATGATGCCTCAATATACAACTAGTGAAAGTTCTAATACTTTGGATCAACAAATTACCCAAATGCAAAGACAAATAAATAATTTAGAAGCACGTGTTTCAAAATTAGAAAGTTCATTAAATACAATTGGATCAACATCATTTAATTCAAATCAATATACAAATGGTAATTATCATGTAGTATAAAAAAAACGTCTTTGACGTTTTTTTAATTTTTACTAAACGTATCAATAAATTCTTGTGCTGTTTCTAAATCACTAAAATGAATTTTGTCATGATTTATAATTTGATAATTCTCATGACCTTTTCCTAATATAAGTAAAATGTCATCTTTCTTTAACATTTTAAATCCCTCGAATATTGCTTTTTTTCTATCATGTTCAATTATATAATTTTCTTTTCGAACACCTGATACAATATCATTCATAATTAAATGATTATCTTCTGTTCTAGGATTATCGTCAGTAAATATTACAAAATCAGATTTAGATGTTGCTATTTCACCCATGATAGGTCTTTTTGTTTTATCCCTATCTCCACCACAACCAATTATAGTTATTACTTTTCCTTTTTTATATTCCAAAACATTATCTAAAATATTTAAAACTGCATCTGGTGTATGAGCATAATCGATAATAATAACAGAGTCTTTATATCTTAAAGTTTCAAAACGACCACTTGGAGCTTTTAAGGTAGATGATAATTTTATAATCTCCCCTAAAGAATAGCCCATTTTATTTAAGATAATAAGTAAATTCATATAATTATATATATTATATTTACCAGGTATATTTAATTTTACGTCATATTCTTTATTTTGATATTGAAATGAAAATTCTACCGAATCAATGTGTAGCGAATATTTTGTTATTCTATAGTCTGCCAAATCATTTAATCCATATAAAATATTATTATTTTCCTTTAGGCAAAAATCTTTATAATATTCATCATCACTATTAATTACAGCCACTTTATCATTACGTAAATTTTTAAATAAAATTAATTTAGCCTGTTCATAATTTTCTAAAGACCCATGAAAATCTAAATGGTCCTGAGTTAAATTAGTAAAAGCTGCATAGTCGAATTCAATCCCCATAACTCTACCGAGTGATAATGCATGACTACTTACTTCCATCGCAATTACTTTTACATCATTTTTAATGCAATAATCAAACATTTCATATAAATCAACTAAATCTGGTGTTGTATTATCTAAATCTTTTACTTTGCCATCAACATAAAAGCCAATTGTACCAATGTATGCGGCTTTAATATTGAGTTTGTTTAACGCTTGATAAATTAAATAACAACTAGTAGTTTTACCATTGGTACCAGTAATACCTATAAATTTAATTTTGGATAATTGTTCTCTATATTGTTCTTTTAAATATTTAGCTAAATATTCACGAGTATCTTTGACAATAATAGTAGGAACACTATATTCCCCATACTCAGCAATAATTTGGCTAGCCCCGGCTAAAATTGCTTTTTCTATATAATCATGTCCATCAACATATAATCCTTTTATAGCAACAAATGTATCACCCTTTTTCACTTTTCTAGAATCTACCTGTATCATAAACTCCTCCTATTCATTAAATAAATCTGGCAAATCATTTTCTAACAATATATAAGTTTCATTACTCTTTAATTTTTCCATTAAAACAAAAGCATCCTTTACATCATTCAATATAAATATATGTTCTTTAGAATAATTATTTGAAATTAATCCTTCATATATTGGTTTTGTTTGATGTTCACCTATTAAAATTACTTCATCACAAACATCAGCTATATATTCTCCGAATTTATAATTCAAATCATATTGATGTGGTCCTAATTCAATCATACCTGGTGTTACAATAATTTTTTTACCTGGCATCATATTTAAAACCTCCAAAGCCATTTTAGAACCTGTTGGATTTGAATTAAAAGCATCATCAATCAAAAACATGTCTTTATATTTTATCAAATTTAATCTGTGTTCCGTTGGTACTAAACTTTTTACAGCCATTTGCATTTTTGGAATTGGGACTTTAAGATCATAAGCAACTGCTAATGAATCTAAAATATTATAGATATTGTGTCTTCCTAATAGCTTAGTTTCAAATTGATATTCTTTCTCATCTCCTTTAAATTTAACTTTAAAACTAGTTCCATTATAAGATAAATTTATTGAAGATGCCTTTATATCTGCATCATTGTCAATTCCAATCCAAATTACTTTACAATTATTTTTTATTTTATAATTTACTTGTTTTTGATCATCACGATTTAATATAGCAACTCCATCACTTGGTAATGATTCGACAAGTTCAAATTTACCTTTTACAATATTTTCTTCACTTTTAAAAGTTTCTAAGTGTGCTACACCAATAGTAGTAATAATACCATACTTAGGATGAACCAAATCACATAAAATTTTAATATCTTTTAATTTACAAGCACCCATTTCTGCAATAAAAACATTATCAAACTTATCAAGTCCATTATTAATTGATTTCATAAGTCCATAAGGAGTATTAAAACTTTTTGGAGTTGGATAAGAATTAAATTCACTACTTAAAACAGTGTTTAAAATATTTTTACTACTTGTTTTACCATAACTACCTGTTATACCAATTATATTTAAATTAGGCATATTTTTTAATTTTCTTTTAGCTTTATTTAAATAATAATAATAAACAAATTTTTCGGCTGGTATATTTAGTATATTTAGTATAAAAGTTATTATGAAAGAAAAATATCCAAACAAAGAAATGTATAAATATCCATAAAAATCATTACAATTTTTATAAATAAACATAATTAAAACGATAAATAAAATAAATAATGTAAAATATAATCTTTTTACTCTGCTTGTAACAGCAAACTTTTTCTTTTGCTGTTCTTTTTTTATTAGTTTTAATTCTATATAAAAACAAATAAAATAAATTATACTCATAACATATACAATATAATTTTGGAACAATAAATTAGCTAATATTAAAAAAACAAAAATTATTAAGTCATAAGTTACAAATGATTTTCTTATATTTTTGATAATCCATTTAATATATCTATTACTCACATTATAAGAATTTTGTTGCAACATATAAATTGATTTGCGATATTTTAATACCATATATAATATAAAAGATATTAGAGAAATTAAAAATTTTGTCATATAATGCACCTCTTTACTATACATTATACAATATTTTTTTTATAAATAAAGTAAAGTTTTAACTTATTTATAAAAAATTAAAAAAAACTACTTACGTAGTTTACCTTTTTTCAATTGTAATCACAGGACGAACCCCAAAATTTTGCCAACTACCTTGTTGTAATATATAGCCATTATATTTAACCGCACCAGCATATCTAACATCATCTGAATTACAGCAACTAGCCGTTTGCATTGTCCACCAAAATTGAGAATTATCTCCACAATCTTCCGATTCAAAATATAGCCAATTTGTATAATCATTAGCTGAAGATAATCTTGTTATTCCAGATGCGTTTGGATAAAGATCATTTGTTCCGGTATAACTTGGACTTAAGTTTCAAAATTCCGAATACGTTATTAATCTTATATAGTCTTCCACATAACCATTTTTACATGTGGAGTAAGGATCTGAAATCATATTCATCTCATCCTCTAAATATCCGCCATATTTTGACATTGATGGATCTATGCATATTTTTGTTGGTATTAACTCATTAGCAATTTTTGTCTTCAATTCAAAATATAGTGTATTATTTAAATAATTTCTTATTAAAGATTAATCCCAACTATACATAACAAACGTAGTAGCGCCACAGTCCGTTGAAATATCAGTGTCATATGTACAATGTGCCATATTTGAAACCTGTCCCCAATACATTAACAATGTGACTTTATTATTATAATCACTTATTACGTGCCAATCATAGCCTGCAAGTGAAATTTTATCACCAGTTTCATAATTTTTATTTTCTAGCAATTCCTTACCTGAATCTACATCATCTGTTGTTTTATCTTTGCATTCAACTTTTCCATTCACTGGATAATTGCAAATATAACCATTTACTTCTAAATTTACAACAGATATTTTTTGATTATCGTTATTTATCATAATTTTGCCACTACTTGGTTTTGTTTCCTTAAAGTCTAATTCAGTCAGTCCTTCTAAATTATAATTTTCTAAAGTATTTGTTAAACTACATCCAGTTTTATTACAATCGAAAATTAAAACCTCATTTGGTATTATTCCTTTATTTTTTTAACATAAAATCTACTACATAATTTTCTGCTGATTTTACAATTCCACTTGTTGTATCTTCTGCTGCACTTATTCTTGCTTTATTTAATATTTTAATTACTTGTGGGATAGCTATTAAAGCAATTACTGCTAGTATTACTATTACTGAGAGTAACTATATTAACGTAAAGCCTTTATTTTTTGTCACTCTTATACCACCTTTTCTATTATTAATAATATTATTTATTTTAAATTTCACCGATTTCAATAATATCATTTGTTTTCATTAAATTTAATTTTAGTTTAAATTTATATGCTTCTTCTATAAGAGCATTTTGATTTGTTGGATATGTTCTATCTTCTAAATTCATAGGAACAATTACTTTAGCTCCTGTTTCTTTTGCAAACATTAACCCATCATAAATTCCTGTAGTAATTCCATGATTTGAAAATGGAATAAATAAATAATCACATTTATAATTATTATTGAATGACAATGTATCCCCAGTTATATAAACCTTATTAATTGAATCATCAATAATTAAACCAATATTTTCCTTTACCTCATTATCTTTCATAAAAGGTAAATATCCATGAACTGATTTTGTAATTAAAATACTAAATTTATTAGAAAAATTAATTTTATCTCCAGATTTAACAGTAATTCCTTTTAAATCTGGATAGGCATTTAATACCTCTTTGGTTGTATACAAAACTGCGTTATCTCTTTCTATTATTCTTTTTATTACTCCTGCATGACAATGATCTGCATGTTTATGAGTAACAATTATTATATTAATACTTGTCCATAAATCTAATAAACCGTCAAAATAATCAACACTTCCTGGATCTACTAAAATTCTTACATTTTTATAATCGATCATTAAACATGATTGCGCAAATTTTTTTATTTTCATATATTCTCCCCTATTTTTCTTCTATTAAAGAAAGTGATACTTTTTCCCTATCTTTATCTATTCCTATAACATAGCAATCTACTATATCGCCAACACTAAACATTTGGGATGGATGACGTAAGTATTTATCTGTCAATTTAGAAATATGTGCAAGACAATCATTATGTAATCCAACATCTATAAATAATCCAAAATCTACAACATTTCTAACTGTACCTTGTAATTTATCACCAACATGCAAATCCGATACGTGTAAAATATCACTTTTTAAAATTGGACGAGGCAATGAATCTCTCGGATCACGAGATGGTTGCATAAGTGATTTTTTTATATCTTCAAATGTATATTTATCAATATCTAGATTACAATCATTTATATTCATATCACTTAATTTTGAACGTAATTTATCTGTACCAATATCATTAACACTTAAATCTAAAAATTTCAACAAACTTAATACATCTTTATAATTTTCTGGATGAATTGAGGTTTTATCCAAAGGATTAGTTCCATCAAGTATTCGCATAAAACCTACTGACTGTTCAAATACCTTATCAGAAATTCCTTTTATTTTTTTGATTTCATCACGAGATTTAATTTTACCAAAATTATCGCGATAACTAATTAATTCATCAATTGCTTTTTTGTTCATGCCAGATACATATTTTAATAAAGATGGAGAAGCCGTATTTACATTTACACCTACTTGGTTAACTGCTTTAGTTACAACAAAATCAAGTGATTCATCTAGTTTTTTAGGTGTTACATCATGCTGATATAATCCTACTCCAATACTTTTCGGGTCAATTTTGACAAGTTCGGATAATGCGTCTTGAAGTCTTCTTCCAATACTTATGGCACTTCTTTTTTCAACTGTTAAATCAGGAAATTCACTAATAGCTAATTTTGATGCTGAATAAACTGATGCACCTGCTTCACTTACAAGTATATATTCTACTTTTCTCTTTGATTCCTTTATACAGTCTGCAATAAAAGCTTCAGACTCACGTGATGCAGTTCCATTTCCAATTGCTATTATATCAATATTATATTTATCAATTAAATCTAAAATTATTTTTTTACTTTCCTCTATTTTATTATGTGGTTCCGTAGGATAAATAACTGAAATATTTAAAACTTTTCCAGTTGGATCTAATACTGCTAACTTACAACCTGTTCTAAATGCCGGATCAAAACCTAATACAACTTTATCTTTTATTGGTGGTGTTAATAATAAACTTTCAACATTTTTAGAAAAATTTTCTATTGCAACAATTTCACTATCACTTTTAAGTTCACTTCTAACTTCTCTTTCGATGCTAGGTAAAATTAAACGTTTTAGACTATCCTTTATTGCGTCAACTATAATTTCACATACAAAAGAATTCTTATTCTTTATTATTTTGTTTTCTAAATATGAAACGATTTCATCATTATTAACATCAATTGAAACACTTAATATACCATCTTTTTCACCACGATTGATAGCTAGAATACGATGTGCTTTAATACCTTTTATTTTTTCACTATAATCATAATACATTTTATATGTTTCTAATTCATCTTTAGCATTTTTCTTTATTTTACTAGTTAAAATACCATTATGATAGTAATAATTTCTGATACTTTTTCTATAAAATGCATTATCACTAATCCACTCAGCAATAATGTATTTGGCACCTGCTATAGCATCACTTGTAGTTTTAACTTTATCGGTTAAAAATTTATTCGATATTTCCTCTATACTTCCATTAACAGGGAAACTCATAATAATTTTAGCTAATGGCTCAAGCCCATTATTTATAGCATCCGTTGCCTTTGTTTTCTTTTTTTCTTTAAATGGTCTATATAAATCCTCTACTTCTACTAATTTAGTAGAATCTAAAATTGATTTTTTCAATTCTTCTGTAAGAAGTCCTTTTTCATCAATTAAACGAATAACATCTTCTTTTCTTTTTAATAAGTTTACTTGATATTCATATACTTCATTGATACTTCTTATAACTTCTTCGTCTAAAGCCCCTGTTACTTCTTTTCTATAACGAGCAATAAATGGTATTGTATTACCATCAGCTAACAATTTCAAAACAGCCTCTACTTGACTATTCTTTATGTTTAAATTTTTACTTATTTCTGATATTATAAATTCATTCATATAATCACCTATAAATATTTATCCTTCAATGTTTTTAAAATTTCATAAGATTTTACACCATACTCATTATATAGTATTTCACTGTTTTTTGTAATTACAATAGTTGGAATATAAGTAACTTCAATTATTTCATCAACAATATTCCAATCATCATCATTAAAATGCGTCGTATTAACATAATAAATATTTACTTTTTCTTTACTAGAAAAAGATTTAGCAATAGGTTTAAATTCCATACAAGCTGGGCATGTATCTCTACCTATAAAGAAAATATAAGAATTATTACTATTTACCATATCTTTAAATTCATTAGAATTTATTTCGATAAAATAATCACTATTTTCTACATCATCGTTTGTATCTTCAATCTTTTTAGTTGTTGTACTAGTTTCTGTCTTATTTTGAACCTTATTTAAATTTTCATTTTCAATTATCTCATTTTTATTACATCCTAGTAGTAAAAACGAAAAAACCGCTAATAACAATATATTTTTCTTCATTTAAATTCCTCACTTTATCAAATTATCATACTACATTATATAATATCATAAATATTACTTTTTTTCATCATATTTTAACCATATTTAAAACAATATTGTAAATAGAAAATTATATGTTTATTATATTGCCTATAAGCTAAAAAATTATATTATTACTTTTAAATAAATTATAAAAAAATATGATTAATTTAAAAAAATTTAAAATATGAAAATTTAATGAAATAAAAATTTTTTTATTGAAAGACTAAGTCAATTATGCTAGAATTATACTGGAGGTAAAAGTATGGCAAAAGACACAAAAAAAACAGAAAACATTTATGATACTAGTGACAGGTACGAAAATGCACATAATTCTATAGTAAGGGAAACAATAACTTGTGACAATTCACCTATTTTAAACAAAATACTGATTTGTCTTTACGTAATTATTGCTTTACTTGCTTTAAACATTATTATTAATGCGATTAAGGCAAATGGTACTACTTCAACATCAACAAAAACAACTACAACTACTACAGCATCTTCAACTTATGATGTTAGTAGTTTTAAAGCAATAAATACTGATGAATTTATTGAAGCATATAATGGTGATGAAACTAAACTTATATATTTAGGAAGACCTGATTGTGGATATTGTATTAAATTTGTACCAATTTTAACTTCAGTACAAAAACAATTTAATTTCCAAACTCTTTATTTAGATATTAACCAAGTTGGAACAGATGATGTAAATAGAATTCTTGAATTAAATGAATCATTCTTTAAAGGTGAAAATACAGCTTATGGATATACACCTATGACACTTATCGTAAAAAATGGTGAGATATTGGATTATCAAATTGGTTACTCTAATGAAGATACATTAAAAACATTAGTATCAAAATATTTCGACAAAAAATAGTTCAATTTTGAACTATTTTTTTAATGTCTTAATATAACTTTTTTGAATCAATTCTTTATACTCATAAGAGTTTTTGATAACATTTAACTTTTCAACTATTTCATAATTTGTTTCATTATAACTTCTTTTTGGTAATTTTACATTAAAAGTACAAGCCAAAGTTTCTAAACTAGCTAAAAAATTTAAATTATAAACTTGTTGAAATAGACTAATAACATTACCACCTTTTTTGCAAGAAAAACAATAAAATCTATTATTATTTCTATCAACAATCATCGATGGTTTTTTATCATTATGATAAAAACAACTTAAGGTAAAGCGATTATTTGGTAATGCCTTAACCATTTTCTTTGAATCACTCATAGCAATAACCAAAATATCGCTTTTTTTTATTACTTTCATTACAACTAAATTACTATACTTCATACTACTTCTTTTCACCTAAATTTTTATAATATTCATATCTTTTAATCGCATCTAATTTATTATCTTCCAATAATTCACTTGAATGTTCCTTATTAACTTTTTCTAGTGCTGAATACCTTGTTTGTAAATTCAAAAATTCTTCATATAAATTAAAATCAACATTTTTGCTATCTAATGTAAATTCATCTTCACAAGGATTATATCTAAATATTGGATAGTATCCACATTTTACAGCCATTTTTTGCATCTCTACGCTATTTTCCATACCACCTTTAATACCATGTGATATACAAGGAGCGTATGCGATTATAATTGATGGTCCTTTGTGGTTTTCTGCTTCTTTAAATGCTTTTAATACTTGGATCATATTAGCACCAAGTGAAATTTGTGCCACATAAACATTTGGAATCGACAATGCCATTCTTGCCAAATCTTTTTTATTTTGTTTTTTACCACTTGTTGCAAAAGACGCGATTGAACCTTTAGGACTTGCTTTTGATGCCTGACCACCAGTATTTGAATAAATTTGAGTATCAAGAACTAGGATATTAACATTATCACCACTAGCTAATACATGATCAATACCACCATAACCAATATCATAAGCCCAACCATCTCCACCTATAGTCCAAATTGTTCTATAAGGAATATATTCCTTTAATGAAACCAATTCTTTAGGACATAAGCTATAATCTAATGATTCATAGACTTCTTTTGTTATTTCATAATTATCTATATTCTGAAGCCATTTTGTAAATAATTCACCATTTTCATTATTTAAATTATTTTCCATTATATTTTTTATACGATTTCTAATAGTTTTGTTCGCTATTAACATGCCATAACCATATTCAGCATTGTCTTCAAATAAAGAATTAGCCCAAGGAAGTGTATATGGTGTATCTGGTGCACTTGCGCCATATATAGATGAACAGCCTGTAGCATTTGATATTATCATATGATCACCAAATAATTGAGTAAGAATTTTTATATAACTTACCTCTCCACATCCACTACAAGCACCACAGAATTCAAATTTTGGCATTTTAAATTGACTTCCCTTTACTGTCTCTAGTTTAAATTCAGGTTTATATTTTATATTTTTTACTAAATAATCAAAGACTTCTTGTTCCTTGTCTTTTATTTGTTCAGATATATTTTTACTTATTAAAGCTTTTTCTTGTTTTTTACCAGGACATGTCTTTATACAAAGTCCACATCCTGTACAATCTTTAATAGAAATACCTATACAATAATAAAATTCTCCTGAGATCATACATCTTTCTTTTACATAATCTGGAGATGCTTCATACTCCTCATGACTTAATAAGAATGGTCTTATTACACTATGTGGACAAACAAACGAGCACTGATTACAATTTATACAATTTTTATTTATCCAAGCTGGTACTTGCAAACTAATACAACGTTTTTCTAAAGCGCTAGTTCCTCCTTCAAATGTTCCATCTGGATGATTTAAGAATGCACTTACACTTAAACTGTTACCTTGTCTTTTCTTAATAGCTTCATAAATACTTTTGAAAGTTTTTTCTTCAATTACAGTGTTATTTGAAGTTATTTCAATTTTCTTTAAATATACATCTGGTATATCTATTGCTTTTATATTAGCGTTTACTACATCTTCACCTTTTTTAAAGAATTTTTGTGTTGCATATTCTTTCATTTTTGTAAGACATAGTTCATAATCCATTATATTTGATAATCTCATAATAATGCTTTCCATAATAGTACTTATTTTATTTTTAAGTCCTATTTTTCTTGCATATTCATAAGCATTTACAATATAAAATTTAATATTTCTTGAAGTAATTATATTTTTTATATAATCTGGTAATTTTTCATTTAGTTCTTCTTCTGTCATAATTGTATTAAGAATAAATGTACCATTTTCTTCTATATGTTCTAAAGGATTAAACTCCATTAAATAGCTATCTTTAGTTACAACTATTAGTCTAGGACTCTCCACATAATATGCAGAATTAATTTTATGATCAGAAAAACGCAAATGAGAAACTGTTACTCCGCCAGATTTCTTTGAATCATACTGAAAATAACCTTGTACATATTTGTTTGTATTATCACCAATTAACTTTATAATTGATTTTGATGCTCCTACCATTCCATCACTACCATAACCATAAAATAAAAATTCCTCATGATTTTTTATTTTAAAGTTAGAATCAAGTTTTAAACTCAAATTAGTTACATCATCATTTATTCCAATTGTAAAATTATTTTTTAATTCACCTTCTAAATTATCATAAACTGCTTTTATTTGAGCTGGAGTTGTATTTTTACTAGCTAAACCATATCTTCCGCCTATTATTTTTATATTTTTATTTTTTAAAGCTGTTACTATATCTAAATATAGAGGTTCTCCAATACTTCCTGGCTCTTTAGTTCTATCTAAAACGGCAATTTTTTCTGCACTACTAGGTAATACATCTAATAGATATTTAACACTAAATGGTCTATATAAGTGTACTTCAATTAAACCAACATTATAGCCAGTACTATTTAATTTATCAATTGTTTCTCTAATAGTACTACAAACAGATCCCATAGCAACAATTATATTTTTAGCATTTTTTTCTCCATAATATACAAATGGATGATAATTTGTATTAAATTTTTCGTTTATTTTTTGCATGTAATCATTAACAATATCAGGTACTTCGTCATAAAATTTATTTCTTACTTCTACACTTTGAAAATAAATATCATCATTTTGCGCTGTTCCCCTTGTAACTTTATTATTTAAGTTTAGTGCCCTATCTCTAAATTTGGCAACAGCGTTATAATCAACTAAATCTTTTGCCTCAGACATGTCCATTACTTCAATTTTATTTATTTCATGACTAGTTCTAAAACCATCAAAAAAATGTAAAAAAGGTAATGATGATTTAATTGCGGATAAATGCGCAATTAAAGAATTATTTGCGGCATCTTGAACTGAAGATGAAGCTAAAATACAAAATCCTGTCATTCTAGTAGCATATATATCTTGATGATCACCAAAAATAGACAGTGCGTGACTAGCTATACTTCTTGCTGCAACATGAATAACACCAGGTAACATTTCTCCTGCTATTTTATACATATTAGGGATCATTAAAAGTAAGCCTTGACTTGCTGTAAATGTAGTGGTTAAAAGTCCAGATTGAAGAGAACCGTGAACCATTCCAGCAGCTCCTGCTTCACTTTGCATTTCTACAACCTTAACTTTATCATCAAAAATATTTACTACATCCCTACTACTCCATTCATCAATATGTTCTGCCATAGGGCTTGCTGGTGTTATAGGATAAATTCCTGCAACCTCTGTAAGCATATATGAATAATAACTACAAGCTTCATTACCATCTACAGTAATTTTCTTTTTCATTAAATATCTTCCTTTCCTTTTTTATCAATTATTTTTGCTACAACATTCTTTAAAACTAAAACAATAAAATAAGCTAAAATCATTAAAATAAGCATAACTATAATCATTTTTGAAGTCAATATTGAAAGTGAATACCAAGTTTTAAATTTTATTATTTGAAATATAAATAAAGATATCATTGTTATTAATAAAGTAAAACGGATTAAATCAAATGGTTTGCACAAATGATATAGAAGTGTAAATCCTGTAAAACCAGTTAATATAACACATAAAGTACTACTTTGTTCAAAATTAAAATTTAAAATTGATGATAAAATCATAATAATTAATATATTAAAAACAATTGTAAGTGAATATGGTACTGCTTCTTTAATAACATTGAAGAAAAAGTTGCCTTTTATCCTTTCCTTATTAGGTTCTAGAGCTAAAATAAATGATGGTATTCCAATTGTAACAACACTAGTTAATGTTAATTGAATTGGCATAAATGGATATGGTTTGTTTATAAAAATAAATAATATTGATAATAATATAGAATATATAGTTTTAACTAAAAATAATGTTGCTGACCTTTGAATATTATTTATAGTTCTCCTACCCTCTAGGACAACTTGTGGCATCGAATTAAAATTTGAATCCAATAAAACTAGTTGAGAAACGTTGCGTGTTGCTTCACTACCACTAGAAAGCGCTATACTAGAATCAGCTTCTCTTAGAGCTAGAACATCATTTACACCATCACCTATATAAGCAACAGTATGTCCCATTTCTTTTAAACATGAAACTATTTTTTTCTTTTGAATTGGTGTAACTCTACCAAATATATTATATTTTTTGGTTGCTTCTTTTAGTTCATTATCAGTTAAAATATTTCTCATATCTATATATTTTATATTTTTAAATCCACATTCTTTAGCTACACTAGAAGCAGTTATTGGATTATCTCCTGAAATTATTTTGAGTTCTACACCTTGACTTTCAAAATAATTCAATGTTTCATTAACATTTTGTCTAATTTTATCTTTAATTAAAATTAGCGCTATAGGAACAACTTTATTGTTATTTGTACTTGCTAATAAAAGTACTCGGTATTTTAAAGAGTTTTCATCTATCATTTTTTTTAAATCATTTGGTATATCAGTTAAAATGTATTCTACTGCCCCAAGTAAAAATACACCGTGATCGTAAAACTCAACAGAGGAATATTTTTTTTCTGATGAAAAATTAACAACTTTTTTTACTTTATAATTAGTGTTATTATGAAATTTTTCATATATCGCCTCTAATGTGGCATTTTTTGTTTCAAATGAATTAGCATAAGCTGATAATACTTTGTTTATTTCATAATTTTCATTTAAATTAATAATATCTGCTACTTCCAATTTTCCTTCAGTTAATGTTCCTGTTTTATCTAAGCATAAGGTATCAACTCTAGATAACATTTCAATACAAAATAACTCTTGAACCAATACATTATATTTACTAAGTCTTATTACACTCACTGCTAAAACTGTTGAAGTTAATAAAACAAGTCCTTCTGGTATCATACCAATACAAGCTGCAACTGTACTTACAACTGCATTTTGCAAATCATTATTTTCAATTGACAATTGTTTTAAAAATAAAAATATACCAAGTGGAAAAATTATCATTGATACAAGTTTGACAATTTTGTTTAAGGAATTCATAATTTCTGAATTAACCTTTTTTATATATTTAGCTTCACTAGAAATTAAGGATGTATAATTTTCGTTTCCAACATGTTCTACTTTGCATTTACAGTATCCAGAGACAATAAAACTTCCAGATAGTAACATATCTCCTTTATTTTTTATAACTGTATCTGCTTCACCAGTAATAAAAGATTCATTAACTTCTACACTACCATATAAAATTACAGAATCAACTACTACCTGATTTCCCATTTCAAAAATGATTATATCATCTAAAACAATATTATTTATATCTATTTCTTCTACTATACTATTTCTTAGAATTTTTGATTTTGTACTTGCAATAACAGATAATTTGTCTATAGTTTTTTTTGAACGAATTTCTTGTATAATACCTATTACAATATTACAAAATATTACACCTAAAAAAAATAAATTTTTATAAGAACCAACTAATAAAACAAATAAAGCTAAAATTAAATTTATTAAATTAAACAAAGTAAAAATATTAGAAAAAATTATTTGCTTAATAGATTTAGTGGGTACAGTTGTATCGTAATTAACTAAATTATCAATAAAACGAGATTCAACTTGTTTCATAGTTAAACCTGAATTTAAATCTGCATTATATCTTTCTATTTTTTTATTATTCACAATAACACCACCAAAATAATTACATTTTTATTATACCACCTAATTTAATTATTAAAAAGAAATGTGACTAAAAACTAATAGTTTTTTTTAACAACAATAGTTATTCATAAATAATAATATATTTTTTTAGAATATCTTATAGTGTAGGATATAAAAAATCCTTAATTCATATTATTTCCCCTCATATAAACTATAAAAAGCACAAAATGTGCTTTTTTTTATTTTAAATTTAAACTTTTAATACTTTCTTCGTAATTATTTTTAGTAATATAACTTCCGACAACAACTATATCACATTTTCTACAATTTTCAATAGTAGTATTATTAACACCACCATCTACTTCAATAACGTAATTATAATTTTTATCATTACGAACTTGATATAAATAATTAATTTTTTCTACCGAATTATCTAAAAATTTTTGACCACCTTGACCAGGTTCAACCGACATAACTAATACCAAATCAACTAAACTTAAATATGGTAATAATTTTGATACATCAGTATTAGGTTTTATAGAAATACCTACTCCTATATTTTTTTCTTTTATTAATTTAATAATTTTAATAGGATTATCTGTTGCTTCTAGATGAAAAGTTATATATTTTGGATTTAATATAGAAAAATCATTTATATATTTTTCTATATCTTCTACCATTAAATGTATATCTAAGGGTTTAGAATTGTTCGGTAATATATTTTTTACATCCAAACAATTCCAAGTACTATTTTTAACAAATTTACCATCCATAATATCTATATGAAGAAAATCTATATTACAATTATTTAGTTTTTTTATACTTTCTTTTATATCAAATTGATCTTTCATTGACAAAATTGAAACCGATAATTTCATATTAATCACCTACTTATTAATAATTACATGAAATGGCTCTGATTTTATACTTTGACCATCGATAGTAGTTATTTCAACCACATATTCAGCATCTTCGTTGTTTAATATATAATATGCACCGGTATTGTTATCCGTTAAAACGCCATCTCTATACCATTTATATGATAATGCATTTGAGTCAAGTACATTGCATATTGCCGATAATCCTATAGATTTATTGCTTATATCACCGGAATTATATTGTATTGCATCCTCAAGGTTAATCGAAATTATTTTTAACGTCAATTTTTCTCCATCAACATATATCTTATGACATTTTTCTTGTTCAGAAATATTATAAATTTCAAAATTTTCACTATAAAAGTCCTTTAATGCACAATACTTATCACTAGAAGCAGTTAAATATAAACTACCATCATTTTTTAATATAACTTGACCTTCAGTAATATATTCAAATTTTATATCATTTTTATTAAAAAATTTATCATAATTATTATATTCATTCATTTTTAAACCATAAAAGTAATCTGAACCATATATGTAAAAAACATTATTCAAATCAGCAATTTTATTTTCGTCGACTATATTTATAACTTGTTCTAATTCTTTTTTGAAAGATTCTTTATCTAACTCTATATTATCTTGTGGTTTATCATCATTAATATTTATTTTTTTTAGGACGAAAAATACTAAAATAATAATTAAAACAATGGCAATAATTTTATATATTAAATTTTTTTTCATAATATACCTTTCTATTTGCAATCATTTTGACGTATAGATCCATTATTTTTATTAACACAAACCCCAGGATATGTATACTCATTGGATCCACATGTACTACAGCCATCACTAAATCCATCATTTTGACACCATGTTTTTTCAGTATCACAAGTATATATATAATATGAACCAGTTTCACTACTATCCGCAATTACACCATCTGATACGTTTCTATTACATTTATCAGTTGTTGCTTTACAGCTTTCTGACACTGTTGATGATGTATATAATCCAGCGCGATTATATACTCTTACTTCGTATTTAGCAGATTTATTATTATTTTCTGTATCTATATAAGTGTTAGATGAGCTTGAACTTACTAGCTTTCCATTTACATAAAAGTGATATGCCCAAATTTCACTTTCTGGATCAGATGCATTTGCTGTTAGTGTATATCCAACAATTTTATCATAATCACAGAATATGTATCCTGACTGATTTCCACCACAAATATATTTATCTTTTTCTGTTTTTTTACTTACAATCAATGTAACATTAATAGGAGGCGTATTATCATATTTGAATTCTTCAGAAGTACAATTTGCTCCTCTTTCAGTATTATTTGGATAAGCATAAACAAATCCCT
>CAJLIR010000017.1 GCA_905206805.1 uncultured Caryophanales bacterium
CTTTTCTATTATTAATACTATCATTTATTTTTACTTTTTGCAAGAGCTTCAAAAAGTAAAATAAAAACCTTGAAAAATCAAGGTTAATATCATAATGGCGGAGTAGGCGAGATTTGAACTCGCGCGCCAGTTGCCCGACCTACACCCTTAGCAGGGGCGCCTCTTCAGCCTCTTGAGTACTACTCCATTTCTCACGCTACGAATATAATTTTACATTATATCTTAATTATTGTCAACAAATTAACCACTAAAAAAATAAATTACTAAAAATTTTGGTAATTTACTTTTTGTTTTCTATTTTAGATAATAATATTTTTTCTAATTTATTACATTTTTCTTTATCCATATTTACTTTATCTTTTAGTGGATTGTCTAAATTTAACTTTTTGTATTTTTCATAAGCCATTGTATGAAAAGGTAATAATTCTATTTTTTCTATATTTTTTAATTTTTTTATAAAATGTGCTAATGAATCAATATATGCTTCACTATCATTAATACCTGGTACTATTACCTGTCTTATCCACATTTTTTTGTTATTTTTTTGGCAACATTCTAAAAATTTTAATGATTCAGAAATCTTATTTCCAGTCATTTTCATGTAATTTATATCATCTAATGCCTTAATATCAAATATTACTAAATCCACTAATGATAAAATTTCATCATAATCGCCTAATCCTACACCAGCTGTATCTAAAGTTATATGAATATTTTCACGTTTTAACAATTTACAAGTTTCAATTAAAAAATCTATTTGTAATAATGGTTCACCACCTGAAAATGTGACCCCTCCACCATTTTTAAAATATGGTTTATTTCTTAGTATTTTTTGAACAACTTCTTCGGGTGTAAAATTTTTTTCCTTTAAATTCCACATTTCTGGATTGTGACAAAAAAGACACCTTAATTTGCACCCATTAAGAAAGACCACAGTACGAATACCTGGTCCATCTAGGGTACTAAATGTTTCAAAAGAATCTATTGAACCTTTAGTCATTACATTTTATCATGGAAAGTTCTTGAAATAACTTCCTCTTGTTGTTTTCTTGTCAATTTATTAAATCTTACTGCATATCCAGAAACTCTAACTGTTAATAGTGGATATTTATCAGGATTGTTCATGGCGTCTATTAATGTCTCTCTATTTAAAACATTTACATTCAAATGATGTGCACCTTTATAAAAATATGCATCCATTAAAGTAACTAAGTTAGAAACTTGTTCATCTAATGTTTTACCTAAGGCATTTGGAACAATTGAAAATGTATTCGATATACCATCTCTACAACAATTTTCCCAATCTAATTTTGCAACAGAATTTAACGAAGCTATTGCTCCAGACTCATCTCTACCGTGCATTGGATTAGCTCCAGGTGCAAATGGAACACCTGCTTTTCTACCATCGGGTGTTGCACCTGTATTTGATCCATATACAACATTCGATGTAATTGTTAAGACTGATAATGTAGGATGAGCATTTCTATAACATGGATGAGAAGCTAATTCTTTATAAACAAAATCTAGTAATTCTTTTCCAATTTCATCTACTCTATCATCATCATTTCCGTATTTAGGATAATCTCCAGTAATTTCAAAATCAACAGTTATTCCCTCTTCATCGCGAATTGGTTTTACTTTAGCATATTTAATTGCAGATAATGAATCAACAGCAACACTAAATCCAGCCACTCCATAAGCCATTAATCTATTTACATTAGTATCATGTAAAGCCATTTGTCCTGCTTCATAAGCATATTTATCATGCATATAGTGAATAATATTCATAGCATCACTATAAATTCTACATACTTCTTTTAGCATTTTATGATATCCATCTAGTACTTTATCATAATTTAATACTTCATCAGTATTTTTTGTAAATCCGTCAATTACTAAATCTCTTTTTACTTCATCAATTCCACCATTTAATGAATATAGAAGTGCTTTAGCTAAATTACAACGTGCGCCAAAGAATTGCATATCTTTTCCAACTCTCATTGATGATACACAACACGCAATAGCGTAGTCATCCCCCATTGTTCTTCTCATTAAATCGTCATTTTCATATTGAATCGAATCTGTTTTAATACTAATTTTTGAACAATATTTTTTCCAATTTTCTGGTAAATCTTGTGCCCACAATATAGTCATATTAGGTTCTGGTGCACTTTCAAGATTTTCTAGAGTATGTACAATTCTATATGAAGTTTTATTAACTAGTGTTCTGCCTTCATTAGTCATGCCACCAAGAGAACAAGTAACCCAAGTTGGATCACCAGAGAATAATTCATCATATTCTGGTGTTCTTAAATGTCTAGCAGCTCTTAGTTTAATGACAAATTGATCGATTATTTCTTGAGCTTCACTTTCTGTTATAACACCATTTTCTAAATCTCTTTCAAAATAAATATCAAAGAATGCATCGACTCTTCCTAAAGACATTGCTGCTCCATTATTTTCCTTGATTGCAGCTAAATATCCAAAATAAGTCCATTGAACTGCTTCTTTTGCATTACTAGCTGGTTTTGAAATATCAATTCCGTAAGATGCTGCCATTTCTTTCATTTCTTTTAATGCTCTATATTGCATTGAAATTTCTTCTCTTAAGCGAATAGTGGCTTCATCCATAACATCGATTTTCATATATTCCCAGTCATTAAACTTTTGTTGCATTAAATAATCTATACCATATAACGCAATTCTTCTATAATCACCAATAATTCTTCCTCTACCATAAGCATCAGGCAAACCTGTTAATAATTTATCATGTCTTGCCTTTCTAATTTCTTTAGTATAAGCATCAAATACACCATCATTATGTGTTTTAACCATATTTGAATTTAAGAAATTTTCTAACTCTGGCTTCATTTTATATGAATAAGCATCCAATTCTTGATAAACCATTTTAAGTCCACCTTTGGGAACTATACATCTTTTACCTAATTTATCAGTTTGTAATCCAACAATTACATCATCATCTTCTGATATATAACCAGGAGCAAAAACATTAATTCCAGCAGGATGTTCAGTATCTATATCAATAACGTGCTTTTTTACCTCTTCAGCACACATTTTTTCATAAACATCTAAAACTCTTTTTGTTTTTTCTGTGGGACCCAATAAGAAGTCTTCATTACCTTCATATGATTTATAATTATTTTTTATAAAATCACTTACATTAATTTCATTCTTCCAAGTTTCACCTTTAAAACCATTCCAACAATCCATATATAACCTCTTTTCTAGCATATTAATTATAACATATCAAAGATTTATTTAACAGTTTTTTTATAAATTTTATATATAATAAAACTCTTTAAAAATTTTAAAGAGTTTTATTTCTTAATTATTTTTTATTTGTTCTAATGTAAGCGGATAATTATATATTTTGAATGTTTTTATATAACCCTTGAAATAGCAATTTTCTGGTGCGTCAGAATTGCTTGGTTCATTGCCCAAAAATAATGATTTGTTACTATATGTTATATAACTAACATTTTCATAAGTACCTATTAATTCATCATCTAAATAAAACTTAAATGTATTTGAATCAAATACCATTACAGCTTTATATTCATGATTAAGTTCTAAAACTTTTGACTTAATTACACGATAACCTCCATTAATATGAGCTTGTGCGGATATAGAATTATCACTATTTAAAGATAATCCAAGTCCGCCATTTTGATAATCAGCAAAAACATCTGCTTCACTTCGTGTATTAGCTTCATCAAGGCTAAATTTTACGATAAACGTAAATTTATTAAGAGAAAAACTTTTTATCTTTACATAATCATCTACACCATCAAAATATAAACCTTTATCTGTTTTACTTGCCCCATAAATTGTTCCATCTATACCATTACCCGATAAATCAGTTAATTTTGAATCAACTATTTTATTGAAATCATATGAAACTAGTAAAGGTATTGTATCTAAATTACCAGTTTTACCGCTATATTTATTTTGTAATTCTGTATGAATTTTTGTAATTTCTTTAACATTTAATGCTCTTTCATACACACTTATGTTATAAATTGAGCCAGATAAGTAAAAACTTTTTATCACACTACCTGCATCCGGTTCTGCACCTAAGACAAATAAAATGTCATTATTAGGATTAGTATAATTGAAATATGTTTCTGAACCTTGTAGTTCACCATTCAAATAAAGTTTATAACTTCCACCGGAAAAAGTAATTGAGGCTGTATATACCTTATTAAATTCGATGGGATCTTTTGAATAAATTGTTCTATAATTACCTCCAAGATAACATTCTGCCTTAAGTTTTTTATTTGAATTTAAAAGTGCGAGTGAACAGCCACCATTTTGAGTATTTGATATTATATTTTGTTCTGCCTCACTTGTTACATCTAGTATTCTAAACGTTGCGTTGTATGTTAAATTTCTAAGACTTTTATATGGAATAGTTATATAGTCATTTGCACCTTTTCCATTAAATATTATTCCGTCTTTTGAGAGAGTAGCACCATTTATAGTCGCATCGATTTTATTGGAACTTTCGTCTTTTAAAATTAAATTTGTATTGTCAGTATTATCAGAGTTATATTCAAATAATAATCTTCTATCTAACTCTATTTCTGGTCTTTCGAAGTTGTTTAAATCTATTTCATAATTTTCTTTTACTACTTGACTTGATAGTGCTTTTGAATATCCTCTTGCCGACAATAAATATCCCATAAAATAATCTTGCTCTGGTTTGTTTCCAATCGGATTTACACCAATAGCTAATATTGTATCATTTTCAGGATACTCATAAGATCCACCGTTATATCTTCCGATTTCTTCACCATTTACATAGAAAATAAATAATCCATTATCTACAGAAATTGTTGTAGTATATATTTTATCTATTTCTATATCACTATAGGTAATAGACTTATAATTTCCATCTATATATGCTTCAGCAACTATTTTATTATTTTGAACATAAATATCGTATCCACCTCTATCACAATTACCAATAACCATCAATGGATTATTAGATAATTCTTCAACCCTAAATGTTGCTTCAATTGTAAATGATTGATAGTTAAATTCTTTTATTAATGCATAATCACTTGTTCCATTAAAATATAATCCATAATCACTATTAACAGTACCAACTAACGATGCATCATAATCACCCACAATATTTTTTAAGGTTGAGTTTGTATTATTAGTATTATTATATTTATATATAAATACATCTTCAACTTCTGAATCATTGTAATAATTTTTTTGTGGGTTCTTATCAGTTATATTGCATTCATCAACTTTTGTAGCAACTGCCTTATCTTTTTCATAAACTACTCTATAATTACCAACACAAAATATTGCATTAACAACTTTTCCTCTTTTTATATCAAATGAGCCACTTTTTGGTAAACTTCCTTTTACATTAACCAAGATATCACCAACATTATATGTTCCATCAGTTATTTTATTTCCAGATACGGTCGGTTCGTCAAGTGTAATTTTATATAAAATTGCATTTATATATCCATACACAGAGTCCTCTGCTGCACCTTTTTTTATATCATTAACTAGTTTCATTACTTGAGGTACTACAATTAAAGATATTACTGACAATAATATTACTACTGCCAAAAGTTCTACTAATGTAAATCCGTTTTTATTCTTCATATAACGCCTACTTTCTTCATTTATAATATCATTAATTATATTTTTTTTCAACAAAAAACCATAAACAAAATAACATTATGGTTTTTATCGTTTTTATTATTCTAATTGTTAAAATACAGTTTTTAAACTATTACTTCAAATAAATTTATTAAATTTTTTCTAACATGTTTTTAAATTCACTTTCATTCCAAATAGGAATATTCAAACTCTTTGCCTTATCATATTTACTACCCGGGTTTTCACCTACTAAAACAACACTTGTTTTTTTAGTAACTGAATTTGTTACTTTTCCACCACGAGCAATAATTAATTTGCTTGCTTCTTCTCTTGAAAAATCAGATAATGTGCCTGTTAAAACAAATGTTTTATCTAGAAAATTTTCATTTTTTATTATTTTATTTCCAATAAATTCCATATTTACATTATTTTCTTTTAATTTTTTTATAATTTCTAAATTATCTTGATTTTTAAAATAATCATAAACACTAGCAGCAATTATTTCTCCAATATCAGGAATATCTACTAAAGTTTCATAATCTGTATTAATTAAATTATCTATATTTTCATATTTTCTGGCTAAAATAGTTGCCGTTTTTTTACCAACATGTCTTATACCTAGCGCAAAAAGCAGTCTATCAAGTGAATTTTCTTTACTTTTTTCAATACTTTCTAGTAAATTATTTATACTTTTTTCCCCAAAACCTTCTAATTCCATAAGATTTTGCTTATGTTTTTTTAATGAGTAAAAATCTACAACACTTTTTAAAAATCCCATATTATAAAAATCTTCTATAATTCTTTCTCCAAAACCATCTATATACATAGCATCTCTGCTTACAAAATGAATTAATCCCTCTATTTTTCTAGCATCACACAGTTTATTTTCACAGTAATATGCAGCCTCTGTTTCTTTTCTTACTAATTTACTACCACATATTGGACAAAACTCAATCATTTTAAATGGAATTTGAGTTCCATCTCTTCTTTCTTTTATAACACTTACAACTTCTGGAATTACATCTCCAGCCTTATGAATTGAAATTGTATCATTAATCATAATATCCTTATCTTTGATATAATCTTCATTATGAAGTGTTACACTACTTATTATAGATCCCGCTAAATGAACTGGATTCAAATCTGCACGAGGTGTTATTTTACCAGTTCTTCCTACACAAAATTCTATATTTTTTAATTTTGTTAAAACTTCTTCAGCAGGAAACTTATAAGCTATTGCCCACTTTGGAGTACGTGCTGTATAACCTAATTTTTTTTGTTCAGCTAAGTTATTTACTTTAATTACAATTCCATCTATTTCATAAGGTAGTTCAGGTCTTTTTACTTGCCAAGAATTAATATATTCTATTACTTCATTAATATTATGCGCTAATATGATATTTGGATTTACTATAAATTTTAATTTTTTCATAAATTCTAGAGCTTCATAATGTGTTTTAATAGAATATTTATCTGGTTCTGGTAAATGATAAATAAATGTTGATAAATTTCTTTTAGCTGCAATACTAGAATCTAATTGTCTAACCGATCCAGCTGCTGCATTTCTAGGATTAGCAAATAAATTTTCATTATTTTTCTTTCTTTCTTTATTAAGTTCTAAGAAAGATTTTTTAGGCATATATATTTCTCCACGAACCTCTAAATATTCCTTAAAATCTATTTCTAGCGGAACTGATTTAATAGTCATAACATTATGAGTAATATCTTCTCCAGTTACACCATCACCTCTTGTTGCTGCCCTAACTAATTTACCATTTTCATAAATTAGTGAAACTGATAGACCATCTATTTTTAACTCACAAACATACTCTGGATTTGAAATTACTTTTTTTATTCTCTCATCAAATTCTATTATCTCACTTTCATTAAAAATATCGCCTAACGACATCATTGGTACTTTATGGGTTACTTTAGTAAAACCGTCAATAATTTTTCCACCAACTCTTTTAGTTGGAGAATTATATTTTATAAGTTCTGGATGAAGTTTTTCTAATTTTTCTAGTTCATGATAATAATCATCATATTCTTGATCTGTTATTGTTGGCTTATCTAAAGTATAGTATTCATAACTTGCTCTATTTATTATTTCAATTAATTCATTAATTCGCTTTTCAATCATAAGTCACCTCATATTAGAAAAAATATTAATTAATAGACGTTAATTCATATTTGAATATTTATCCTTATTAATTAATATCTTTTGATATTGTTCCATATTTTCTAAAGATATATTTAATATATTTTTTATTGTTGCATTAAATACAGCTTTACTTCTTTCTTTTTTTGTCAGTAAATTTCCACGATGATCAAAATAATATCTATTTATGATATTTATAAAGTTTTCGAAATTAGAATTACCTATCATATTTACTATATATTTGTTATCGTTATTTATAAATGCTTCAATAATCTCATTATTATAATTATTGTAAAATTTATCAACTAAAAATAGGCCATCATTAAAATCGATTATTTCTTTATTTTTTTTAGAATTTATAATTGTAGCTTTATTTTCATTTAATCTTTTTGTTATTTGATAAGCTATAAAATCAATTATTAAATTACTAAACATTGAATATTTATCTTTTCCAATAATTATATTGTCATGAACAACCGATTTATTATTAAAGTTTTCTGAATTAAATGCTAATCTACATATTTGTCTAACAAATAAAAAATCATTTTTTTCAAAATCCATTGTTGGTGAAAAAAGTAAAAAACGCATATTATTATCATCAGAATAATTATCTGCAGCCCATATTATTTCTGGTTCATTTATTTTTAATATTTTATTAATTATTTTTTCATTCATTTTAGTTATTTCTTTTTTATCTTTTTTTAATAAATCTAAAAAATATTTGGATACTTTTGTATTTTTTGTATTATTTAATAATTTTTCAGTTATAAGAAATGAATCAATAATTTTAGTTTTATCTAAATTTAAATCATTAATTTTATTTAAATATTCATTATTATAATCGTTAATAACATCAAACAAACAGTTTAATGTTTCTCTATCAAATATTTTAACGTTTATATTTTTAATACCTAATAGTTTTAAACATTTTTCACGATTATTAAAAATTGTTTCCATTTCACTTATAGATGTTGTTTTATCTTTTAATTTTTTCTCATATTCTAAAGAAAAATAAATAATTAGTCCATCAATAAGTTTTTCACTTTTTTCATCAAAAAATAATTTATAACATTCTAATTTTGTTAAATCTATTTTTTTATGTGTATTAAGATATGTTTTATCATTTTCTGATAAATTATCTTTAATTTCATTTATAAAATCAGTACTTAATTTTTTTGAAATTTTTGAAACATTTTTTTCGTATGATTCTATGTTTTTCATAATATTTTCATACTTTGTATCTATTTTTTTATCTTTTAAACTTTTAATATTTTTAGAATTAGCTTCACAATATTTTTTTAAATCAGTTATCTTATTAAAAAAGACGAAATTTGTTTTTGATATTCTATCATTTATAATTTCACTATATTGTTTTCCTACAATATTTATAAGTTCTTTAGCAATACTATTAACTGATTTAGATATTTTTGTATAAGTTGGTTCTAAAACAAAATCAAGTTCTTTCGCTATTAATTTATCCACTAAAAACACCTTCTTATTCTTTTTTTACTATTTTTCTTTTTGTAATGCTCTATAAACTGACGCAAATACAAAAATACCAAGTCCAAATAATACTAACCAAAGTAATGGATTACTTTGATGTTTTATCATAAATTCTTTAACCGGATTCATAAAATTTCCAATTGATTCAATTATATTTTTCACAATTACACCTTCTTTATACTTCTATGTCCTTTAATAAGTTTTTTTATTCCAGTTGGATAAGAGAATGCTACAGAAATTATGTATTTCTCAACTCCAACAATTATTCCCTCACCAAATTCGTCGTGAATTATTTTATCACCTATTTTATATTCTACCGTTTGATCTACAACATTTTCAAATTCAATATTATTATGTACTTCATTATTTATTATAGACTCATTTTCAAGATATTCTTCATTTATTTCGTTAATAAATCTACTAGGTGGATTACAATTATCTATTCCATACAGAATTCTTCTTTTAGCATTTATTAACCACAATCTTTTTTTAGCACGTGTTATTGCTACATAACATAGTCTTCGCTCTTCTTCTAGTCCTTCTTCGGTTGCAAATGAATTATTATGTGGGAAAATTCCTTCTTCTAAACCAATAATAAATACATTGTCAAACTCTAGTCCTTTAGCACTATGAACAGTCATAAGTGTTACTAAATCACTACTTTGTTTTTGTTCCTCGACGTCGGTAACAAGACTTATTTCCATTAAAAAATCCTCTAATGAAACAAGTCCATTTCTTTCTTCAAATGTTTTAGTAATTGACTTAAATTCTTCTAGGTTTTCTAATCTAACATCAGCTTCGATTGACTTTTCATTAATTAACGCTTCTTTCATTCCAGTTAATTCTAATATTGAATCAACTAATTCTGTTAATGAACTATTTTCTGCAATTTTTTTTAATGTTTCTATTTGATTTTTAAATATTAATTCTTTTCCTTCACTAATAACCTCAAAAATTGATTTTTGTTCTTCATTTGCTTTAGTAACTAATTTATCTATAGTTTTTGCGCCTATTCCTCTTTTAGGAACATTAATTATTCTTGTTAAACTTACATCATCATAAATATTGTATATTAATTTTAAATAGGCAGTTAAATCCTTAATTTCTTTTCTATTATAAAAGTTCAAACTTCCAACTACTTTATAAGGTATTGTTTCTCTTAATAGTGCATCTTCAATATTTCTTGATTGAGCATTAGTTCTATAAAGTATTGCTATATCATCTCTTTTTACACCATTGGAAATTAAATTTTTGATTTGTTTAACTACATAAAATGCCTCGTCTTTTTCATCTATAGCTCGGTAATATTTTATTAATTCGCCATCTTCATTATCTGTCCATAAATTTTTTTCTTTACGTAATTTATTATTTTTTATGACAGAATTTGCAGCATTTAAAATATTTTTTGTAGAACGATAATTTTCTTCTAAAACTACTACTTTAGGATTAACGTAATCTTTTTCAAAATTTAATATGTTGCGATAATTTGAACCTCTAAAACTATAGATTGATTGATCATTATCACCAACTGCACACACATTTTTGTATTTAGCACTTATCATTTTTACTAAATTATATTGTGCCTCATTTGTATCTTGATATTCATCAATTAAAACATATTTGAATCTTTCTTGATATTCTTTTAAAATATTAGGATTACTTTTAAATAGTTTAATCGGTAACATTAATAGATCGTCAAAATCTAGAGAATTATTAATAAGTAATTTTTCTTCGTATTTTTCATAAATTGATACTACCAATTTTTCAAAGTCACTATTAGCATATCTTTCATATTGATTAGAATCGAGTAGTTCATTCTTAGCACCACTTATATGGTTTCTTATTGCTTTTGGATTATAATGATTTGTATCAATATTAAGTTCACGCATTATTTTTTTTACAATTGTTAGAGAATCATCACTATCCAATATAGTAAAATTTGATTTATATCCTAATGCTTCATAATTCTCTTTAATAACTAATAAACCAAATGAATGGAATGTAGAAATTTGAATATTTCTAGCGACAATTCCAAGCATTTTTGTAACTCTTTCTTTCATCTCACGTGCTGCTTTATTCGTAAATGTTATTGCTAGTATTGATGATGGATTAACACCTTTTTCTTCAATTAAATATGCGATTTTAGTTGTTAATACTTTTGTTTTTCCACTACCAGCCCCCGCAATTACTAAAATAGGCCCGGTAGTTGTTTCAACTGCTTCTTGTTGATTACTATTTAATGTGCTTATATCCATCATACTATCACCATAATAATAATATCATAATTTTATTAAAATTGATAGTTTAAGTTTCGATTAATTTAATTTTTATAAAGAAAAAACATTATTGAATTCAACAATGTTTTTATTTCCATAAATTATTTGGATATACACCTTTTTTTATTAATTTTTTAATATTACCAACTACTTCTTCTTTATCCTCTTTATATGTTACTCCATGCCACTCCGCTGTTGTAGATAAAACTTCAACTGTAATCTTATTTTCTAAAATTAATTTATATACAAGATCAGCAATTATATATTCACATTTTAAAATATTATTCTTGTTTTCTGTTAAAAATTGTTCAAAATTATCTTCTATATATTTAAATATAGATGGAGTAAATGTAAGCATATTCATAGAAACTAAATAATTTTCATCCATTTCAAACTTACTACTTCCATTAAGTGGCGAAGCTATAATTTTACCATCTATAACTTCTACTGAACTTTCTAGTAATTCCTTTAATAGACCATCGCTACTTTTACAAACACCTCTTTTAACCGCACCATTTTTTGATAAAACATTTTTGATCATATAACCTGTAACAGAATAAATATTTGGATTATCATTTTTATCTATGAACTTTGATGAAACAGTGTAAGCATCACTACCATAAAAATCATCAGCATTTATAATTGTAAATTGTTCGTTAATATTATTTTTTGCTTCTAGAATTGCTTGAGCAGTTCCCCAAGGTTTAACTCTTTCTTCAGGAACTTCAAACCCGTTAGGAACATGTTCTAATTTTTGAAATACATATTCAACATTTATTTTATTTTCAATTCTCTTTCCAATTGTTTCTCTAAAAATATCATAGTTTTCTTCTTTTATAATAAAAACAACCTTATTATAACCTGCTTTAATAGCGTCATAAATTGAATAATCAATAATAAATTCTCCATTAGGTCCAACTGGTTCTACTTGTTTTAATCCACCAAATCGAGAGCCCATTCCCGCTGCCATAATTAATAATGTTTTGTTTTTTTCTTTCTCCATATAATAACCTCTTTCTTTGTATTTAAATTGTAACATTATATAAATATTAAGTCAAATAGAAAAAAAGATTTATTTTTTAAACCTTTTTTCTATATAAAAAATTAAATAATACATAAGTGTTGCTATAATACATAGAACAATTATTCCAGCAATTACTAGATTCAAATTAAATACCTGTGATCCATACATAATTAAATAACCTAGTCCCTCTTTAGAAACTAAAAATTCTCCCATAATAACGCCAATTAAAGACATACTAATATTAATTTTTAAAGTACTAATTATATTATTATAGTTATAAGGAAGTATCAATTTAGAATATATTTGAATTTTATTTGCGTCAAGTGATTTCATAAGCTTTATTTTATTTGGATCAGTTCCACTGAAACCTTCATAAACATTTATAATTGTAATAATTGTTGATATTAGTAAAGCCATAATTATTATTGATTTCATTCCAGCACCAGCCCATATAATTATAATTGGTCCTAGTGCCACTTTAGGTAGGCTATTTAGTATTGTTAAATATGGATCAATAACTTTGGCAAAAAATTTGTTCCACCACATTAAAGTCGCAATTAGGATTCCTATTATAGTACCAAGAAGAAAACTAATAATTGTTTCATAAACGGTTATAAAAATATGCTGATATAAATTGTTTGTTTGATGTAAATTTATTATTGTTTCTAAAACTTTTTTAGGACTTGAAAATATAAATGTGTTTATTAAATTAAAATGCGCTAACAATTGCCATATAATTATAAATAAAAAGATTATAATAAATTGTGATAATCTAATAAAAAAAGATGTTTTTTTTCTATTTTTTAAATATTCTTTATGTTCTAAACTATACATGAAAATCAATTTCCTTCCAAATCAAATCATAATAATAAGAAAATTCTTTAGATTTTCTATTATTAATTGGATTTGATTTATTACTTAAATTTATATCGAATATTTTTTTTATTTTAGTTGGTCTTTTTGATAAAACAATTACTTTATCTGCCATACTTATTGCTTCAGCAATATCGTGTGTAACCATTATAACTGACTTTTTTTCTTTTTTTATTATATTGAATACATCATCTGATACTGCCAATCTTGTTTGATAATCAAGTGCACTAAAAGGTTCATCCATTAAAAGAATATCTGGGCGTGTTGCTAATGTTCTAATTAATGAAACTCTTTGTCGCATACCTCCTGATAAGTTACTGGGATAGGAATTTATAAAATCCTTTAATCCATAGGTTTCTAATAGCGATAAAACATATTTTTTATTTTCTTCATTTAATTTGCCATTCATTTCTAATCCTAATAAACAGTTTTCTAAAATAGTACGCCATTCAAATAAATTATCACTTTGTAACATATACCCTATACTACTATTATTTAAGTTTTTAATATCACCACTTGACATATTTTCAATTCCACTTAATATTGATAGTATTGTTGATTTACCACAACCACTAGGTCCTACTATTGCTACAAATTCATTTTCACATAAATCAAAAGAAAAATCTTCAATTGCCTCTATTTCTTCTTTAGGTGTATGATAATTTTTTTTCAAATTTTTAATTTTCAAGATAATATTTTTCATCATACTAATCACCCTCTATTTATAATATGATTGTTACAAATATTTGTCTAAGTTGTTTATACTTAATATAAGACAAAATTTGTTAAAAAAGTACTCAATTAAGAGTACTATTTTTTTGAATATGTATTATCAACTAATCTATCATAAGGAGCATTTTTTTCAAGTTCATTTGCTGATTCCATTATAGTTTGAATATGATTAAAATCATCTTCATTTATATATGTTGTTGTAAACCATGAATCGTTTTCTTTATATCTATCAACGATTTTAGTTAAATCTGTTAGTGAAATATCTGGAAAATAGTCAAGGATATTTTTTGCTATATCACTAGAAGAATTATTATGAACATAGTCAAGTCCTTTTTGGATTGCTGTTGTAAATTTTTCAATAACTTCCGGATTTTCTTCTATGTAACTTTTTTTAGTATTATATGCAGTATATGGAACAATGCCTCCAAGTTCTCCTAAGGATGCTACTACATAGCCATATCCTTGTTTTTCAAGTTGTAATGCTTGTGGTTCGAATAAGACTACAAAGTCACCTGTTCCACCTATAAATGCACCTGCCATTGCTGAAAATGCAATACTTGTATCGATATTTAGATCATTTACAGGATCTATTCCATTTTGACGTAGTGCCCATTCAAATGTCATTTCGGGCATACCGCCTTTTCTTCCCCCAATAACTGTTTTACCAACCATATCTTTTAACGTGAAATTTTCATATTTTTCTCTTGAAACAATAAAACTTCCATCTCTCTTAGTAAGTCCAGAAAAATTTACTAGATAATCTTTTTCGCCTTGATTATATACGTAAATGGTTGCTTCGCTTCCACAAAATCCTATTTGAACATCCCCAGATAAAACTGCCGATGTTACTTTATCTGCTCCAGCAGTTAAAATTATTTCAACATCTAACCCTTCATCTTTAAAATATCCTAAAGAATCTGCTATATATTGTGGAGCATAAAAGACACTATGAGCAACTTCTGCTACTTTAACTTTAGTTAGATCACTTTTTTCTTTTACTATATTTGGAATACAAATGATACATAAAATTAAAATTAAGCCTACTATCGTAATAATTATTTTTTTCAAAATTATTCCCCTCTCTTATCAGTTTATTATATTCAGAATTCACTTTCGGGTGATTTTTTTAGAAATTTTAGAGAAAAAAAGGATTATTGATATTTTTTTTATATGTTAATTATAGAGAATAAAAAGGTATTAGAAAGGAGAGATATTATTAAAAAATTTTTATTACCATTAATAACATTTTTGTTATTTTTTTTCGGATTACAAAGAGTAAATGCTGATAGATACACATTAGTTAAGGATAATTATCAAAATATTTACTATGTTCAAAATGGATTACCAGAACATTATGGTTCAGATATTCAATTTAAATTTACATTAAATGGAAAAATTGCTTTCTGTCTTGATCCAAAATTATCAATAAAACATTATGAATATTTTGGAATACCGCTTACTGATACTACTTATGATTTAAATACTCAAGATTACTTAAATAAAGTAATCTATTATGGATATGATTATCCAAATCATCAAAATGAACGCTATTATATGGCAACACAAGCACTTATTTGGGAAAAAGTTAGTAATTATTTAATTGAATTTTATACAGAAAGGTATGGATATGGTACTTATATTGATGTTTCAAATGAAAAAAATGAAATATTAAACTTAATAAATAATCATAATAAGTTACCTTATTTTTCTAATAATGAATATTCGTATAATTTAACAGATTATATAGAATTTGAAGATGAAGTCTTAAATAACTTTGAAATATCTAGTACTACTTGGAATGATACATATATAGAAAATAATAAATTAATAATTAAAAACTTAGATAATTATGTAGGAAACATAAGAATAAGTTTAAAGAAAAAATCATATCGAAATGATATAGCAACATACTATTTTGAAGATGGAACACAACCTCTTATAACTGGTGGCAACCCTAATGATGTTTACTCTAATTTATCAATAAATATTAAAGGGGCAAAAATTCGTATAAATAAACTTGATAAGGATTCAAATTTACCTATAAAAAATAAAAATATCGAGTTTAATATTATAAATTTAGATACTGGTAATTATATTTATATAAATGGAGAAAAAAATTTAAAAATTAATGATGAAGGATATCTAATTACTGATATGATACCATTTGGAAGATATAAAATAACTGAGGTAAAATCGGGTGACGACTATTATTTAAATGAAAATAGTGTAGAAATATTAGTTAATGATGATACTATAAGTAACAATATTTATGAGTTTAATTTTTATAATGAAGTAAAAAAAGGTAATATTAAAATTTTAAAAGTTGACAATGAATCCAAGAGAGTATTAAATGGTGTTAAATTTGGATTATTTGCTAATGAAGACATTTTATCTAATAATTTAATTTATTATAAAAAGGATCAATTAATTGCAGAACAAGTCACTAATAGTGATGGTATAGCCATATTTAATAATTTATTATATGGTAAATATTATATTAAAGAATTGGAATATTTAAATGGATACAAAAAAAATGATAATAAATATGATGTTGATTTAAATATAAATGAATATTATTTAGAAATTGAAAACGTATTAGAAAAAGGAAGTATTAAATTAGAAAAGTTTGGGGAAATATTTAATTATAAAACTGGAATATCAGGTTTTAAAAAATTGGAAAATATTGAGTATAGATTATATGCAAATGATGACATAATAACTGGTGATGAAATTATTCGTTATAAAAAAGGTGATATTGTTTCAATAAAACGTACTAATAGTTCTGGGATTGTAACTTTTGATGATTTAATTTTAGGAAATTATTGTATTACTGAAAATAAAACGTTACCAACGTATATAATAGATAACAATTCATATTGTTTCAATTTATATGATACAAAGGATATATATTATGAACATAAAAATTATTTAAAAAAAGGTAATTTAAAAATAACTAAATTAGATTTAGATTCTAAACTACCAATTAAAAATAATAATATTGTTTTCAATATAAAAAATTTAAGTACAAATAGATATATTTATATTAATAATACAAAGGATTTAAAATTAAATAATGATGGATATTTATATATTGAAAATATACCGTTTGGAGAATATCTAATTAGTGAAATAAAAACACTACCTACCTATGAGTTAAATAAAAATGAAAAAAAAATATTTATTAATGAAGATACAATAGATAAAAATTTAAATTATGTTAATGAATATTTCTACAATCAAAAAAAATTAGGATCAATAAGCATATTAAAGCAAGATTATAATACTAAAAAGTTTATTCCAAATGTTGAATTTACTCTTTACGCTATGGAAGATATAATAACTCCCGATAATGTTAAACATTATTCTAAAGGTGATGTAGTTAGTAAAAAATTGACAGATCAACATGGACTAATAAGTTTTAATAATTTAATATTAGGGAAGTATTATATAAAGGAAACTAAAACAAATAATGATTATATAATAGATGTTAATGAATATTCGTTTGATTTAACCAAAAATGACAAAAACAATATAGTAATAAAAAATAAATTAAAAAGAAAAAGTATCAGTTTAAAAAAATACGGCGAAGTATTTAATTATAAAACACTTACATATAATTTTGAACCACTTTCTAACATAGAATTTATGCTTTATGCTAAGGAAGATATTATATCAAGTGATAGTACATTACATTACAAAAAAGGTGATACAGTAAGTACTAAAAAAACCGATGATTTGGGCCAAATTAAATTTGACGATTTAATTTTAGGTAAATACTGTTTAATTGAAAAGAAGACAAAAAATGACTATATACTTGATGAAAATGAGTATTGTTTTGATTTAAATGAAAATGAAAATACTAATATTACATTATACAACTATTTAAAGAAATCTGATCTAATAATAAAAAAAATTGATGCTAGTACAGGTGATATTCTAAAAAATGTTTATTTTGAAATATTTAATAATGATGGATCGCTTGGTATATATGAAACGGATGATTTTGGATTAATTAAACTGGAAAATTTACCATTAACAAAATATAAAATAAAAGAAATTAAAACAAATGAGGACTATATTTTAGATACAAAAGTCAAAATTATAGATTTAAATAAACAAAACGAAATAATAATTAAAAACAATAAAAAGGTTAAATTACCAAATACATTAAATAATGATTATTCTAGTTTAATATTAATATTGATTTTTTCTATAGGTTTAATCTTATCGAATGTTAAAAAAATTAGTTAATACTATTGGTATATTTTTAATTTTATTTAGTACTTTTATTATAGTTATAAAGTTTACAATTAAATTAATTTATAATATGGATAAAGAGGAAAAAATAAATATTTTTTTTGAAGAATATAATAATAATGGAAATAAGATAGAAAAAGATGACTATCTAATGATTTTAGAAATACCTATTATTAATTTAAGGGAAGGAATTTACAATTTTGATAATAAAAAAAATACTATTGAAACTAATGTATCAATTTTAAAAAATTCTATTTTACCTGAGAATGACAATAGTGTTTTATTACTAGCTGCACATTCTGGTAATTCAGATAATGCTTACTTTAAAAACCTTTATAAATTAAAATACAATGATTCTGTTAATATTTATTATAATAAAAACTTATATAAATATGAGGTAAATAATATTTATGTAATAAACAAAAGTGATGATTTTTTCATAAAGAAATTTAATAAAAAGACGTTAATCTTAATTACCTGCCTTGATAACTATAAATATTTAATAATAGAATCCCAAATATTTTAAATAATTTGTACAAAAAAACATTACTATTGTAATGTTTTTTTAGTCTGGTAATGTGATATCTAAGTATTTTAAGTCCTCATCTGCATTATAAAATTTATCAGTAAATTTTTCCTTTTTATTTGTTCTATTGACAATTGCTACAAGTTCTTCTTTAATAACTTTTTTATCTCTTCCTTGTGCTACTCTAACGGCTGATAAGCTGTATAGGAAATCTTTAAGTGAAATATTATTTTTCATTATTCTTTTCAAATTCTTTATGTCCTCATCATTTATACTATTTTTATTTAAAAGTCTTTCATAGACTTGTTTTTCTTTTTCTGATAAATTATTTACCGACATGTCAGAAAATAATATTTCAATATCATTATGAAATTTATCCAAACTATATTGTTTTTTTAAATTTAATATTCTCGTTAGAAAGAATTCATAATGATAATTTTTTTTAATTTTTTTTATAGCATCCCATACAACATCAGCACAAAATAAACCGTTTATTTTGTATTTTTCATCAACTAAGTGAATAATGGTTCTTGCATGATTATCACTCGTCAAAAACAATTCTTCTACTAATGGAGAGTATAAATTAAAATCGGTAGCTTCGATTTTTAATTCTCTTAAAATTTCCGAATATAATGCGGCATATGCTTGACAATTTAATTCATTTACTTTAAAAATTCTATGGATCAATCTCGAAACTTTTTTTTCTTTCATATATTTATGGTTTACTATGTAAAAATCTTTTACAATATCATAAACATATAATACCTTTTCTAGAGGTGACAATTCAAATTTTTTTATTTCATTTAACATTTTATTGATATGATTTCTCATATTTATAAAATCATCTATTGAGCATATAATTTCTTTATCATACATTATAGATACTCTATGCTCATTTTCTAACGTTTTTAAAATCTCAATATTATCTATATTTCTATTTCCTGTTATATAATAAATATTTTCAATTTTGCTTCCTATTGAATTATCTATTTTATTAATAATTTCTAAAGATTCTTCAATTGATTGTTTACCATTATCTAAAACTGTCACAGAAAGCATATCAATATCAATTAAGGCATCTATAATTTTTTCTAAATCTTTTTTTTCACTTATATTTTTATTAGATTCGTCAATGTAGTCTTCTCTAAGTGGTAACTCAATACTTAAATTTTTAAAATGTAAAATATCGTCTAGTATAAAATCTTTGAATTTTTTGCTTGTAAATTGATTGTTAATATTAAGAATGATTTTAAAGTTAAATCTATTATTCGTTATATTTTTTTCAACATCTGGAACCTTTAATTCTCTTATATCACAATTATTGTTTATTGCAATTAATTGTTCTAAATTTACTTTTTCTTTACCTTCTACTGTTAATGTTTTACATGTCAAGCTGTAAAATGTTTTATTTATTATATCTACTGATAAAAGTTCTTCTGGTAAAATTAATTCTATTGTATCTAAGCAAGAAAAAATATTATTCAATAACTGTATTAATTTTTCATCCGTATAATATTTTTTGTCAATATAGGTTTCGTTATTAATTGTTGAAATTATTATTCCTTTACCATAATAATAGAATATGTTTCCATCATTATAGTTTTCTTCAATTTCAACATAATTAATTTTTACGGATAATCTAGTGCTAGATAAATATTTTTTTTCTTCATCATTAAGCACAATATCACCCCCCAATTTTATTCTTTTTTATTTTAATTCATCAGTTGCTTTTGCATTTAAATTTATATCCGCAAAACGTTTTAGTTTGTAAGCATAATATCCAGCAGCACCTATCATCGCAGCATTATCCGTACATCTATTAATTTTAGGAACTGTTAATTTGATATTATTTTCTTTACATAATTTTTCAAATTCATTTCTTATTCCAGAATTTGCTGCAACACCACCAGCAATTATCAAATTATTTACATTATATTTTTTTAAAGATCTCATAGTTTTTTTTGTTAATATCTTTACAACTCGATTTTGAAAAGAGCACGCTAAATTTGCCACATTTATATTATTCCCACGTTGCTCTTCATTATGCTTTAAGTTTATAACTGCACTCTTTATTCCACTAAAACTAAAATTATATGTATCATCATCTAAAGGAATAGGTAAATTATATGTATCTTCTCCTTCATGAGCCAATTTATCAACTAATGGTCCACCAGGATATGGTAGGTTTAATACTCTAGCAACTTTATCGTATGCTTCACCAACGGCATCATCAAGCGTTCCACCTACTTTTTTAAAACTATAATTTTCCTTCATATAAACTAATTCTGTATGACCACCACTTACAACAAGCGCCATTAAAGGAAACTCCATATTTCTTTCTAAATTATTTGCATAAATATGTCCAGCTATATGATGAACCGGTACAAGCGGTTTGTTATAAATGTAAGCCAGAGTTTTTGCAGCCTCAACACCTATCAGTAATGATCCAATTAATCCAGGACCATAGGTTACCGCAATTGCATCAATATCATCCATTGTCAAGTTAGATTTTTTTATTGTTTCTTCTAAAACAAGTGTTATATTTTCTATATGCATTCTACTTGCAATTTCTGGTACAACACCACCATAATTGGCATGAGTATCCATTTGAGATAAAACAACAGTAGATATTTCTTCATTTCCATTTTTTACAATTGACGCACTTGTCTCATCACAACTTGATTCTATAGCCAAAATATATGTATCATTCATTATTATCACCAAACTTCTTAATCATCAAAATAGCATCTTCACTACCATAGTAATTTTTTCTAGTTGCACACTCGTTAAATCCAAATTTTTTATACAAATTAATCGCACTATAATTACTTTCACGAACTTCTAATGTTATATTTTCTAAATTTTCATTTTGTTTCATCATATGTTTTATAAGTTCAGAAGCAATACCATATCTTCTATATTCATCTTTTACATATATATAATTAATTTCTGCTCTTTCAAAATAAATGGAATAACAAATGAATGCTACTAATTTTTCTGATATAAAATACCCTATATATGTTTCTGTATTATTTAATAAATTTTCTTCTTTTACAATAAAATCAAAATTTTTCATCATATCGTTCAATTGTAAAAGATTAAATTTCTCGATTTTCCTAATCATTCTTTTTTCTTAAATTTTCTTCTGCTTCTGTTAATTTTAAATAATTTGGATTAACATAATGCGGATTTACTACAGTGTCATTTTTATGTCGATTTAGTACCTTTAATATATCGATTTTCGGTTTTATACAAAATTCATTATCAAGTTCATCATAAGTAACAATTTTATATGTTTTTGATTTATCAATTTTGCTCATAAATTTATCAAAATTTACAAATTGATCACTACAAATAACATTCAACTCATTGTCATATACAGATATAAAACAATTACCTCGTCTAGCATCAATATATGGAATCACATAGTCAGTATTAGTATTTGTTGAAGCTAACAATTCTAAACTTGATAAAGGAACCATTTCTATATTTAAACTCCATGCCAAAACCTTCATAATTGTCAAACCGATTCTAATTCCAGTAAAACTTCCAGGTCCTGTTGTCACATAAATTTTTTTGACATCATTTATTTTTAATGAACATATCTTTAGTGCATTATCGATTAATGGTAAAAGTTTAACAGATAATTCTTCAGATATTTTATCATGAAAAAAATAAATTTGTTCAGAATTTTTAATAATTGAAATTGTTATATTTTTAGTAGATGTATCTAAAAATAAACTTATCATAAAACAGCCTCACATAAATCCTCATATTTTTTTCCATGAGGGGTCAAAATTAATAGTCTTTTATTTTCATCAACAATTTTAAATTTAATATCTAGTCTTTCACTAGGTAAAATATCTTTAATTGTTTCAGCCCACTCAATTACTACTACTCCACCTTTTGTAAAGTATTCTTCAATACCAACACCTTCAGTGTTACCATCTAATCTATAAACATCCATGTGATATAAAGGCAATTCTCCATTATATTCTTTGATAATTGTGAATGTAGGGGAAGTTATTGTATCATTTATTCCTAAGGCATTGGCAATACCTTTAGCAAAAATAGTTTTACCACTACCCAACTCACCATCTAAACAAATAATCATATTAGGAAACTTTTCGGATTCAAAATTTTGAGCAATTTCGATTGTTTCCCTTTCACTTCTTGTTGTAATTTTATATTCCATCATTATCACCACAACTATTATAACAAAAAAAAAAGTATTATTACAATACTTATTTATCAAACTTTTTAATAAGTTATAACGTCTAATTTTGTCTGTGAATTTAATTTTGATAAATCACTTTCTTTTATTACTATTTTATTTTTGTCACCATCTGATATATATCTATTATTTTCTAAATTTTTAAAATTTGCTTCAATATCAAATTCAACCCCATTATTATCATAAGCCCTTATACGCTTAATAAATGTTTTATCAAAATCAGTACTAAACGGTGAATAATCACTTTCCCAACCAACTCTCATCGTTGATTTAGTTGTATAATTTTTTCCATTATAGGAAGTAGATAATATATGACCAAAATTTTGATGACTCTTTTTATATGGTGAACCATATGGCAACGCTACTATATTAACATATGAATCTGGAATAATTTCATCTAAAATTTCATAAACACTACCAATTTGATAATTAGTTTCGTCGATGCTTATTTTAGTAAAGTCTGAATGGGATGCTGAATGATTTCCCACATCATATCCATTTTTTACTAACCATTTTAGAATCTTATCATCATATTCCGATTGATTGAAAAGATTTTTAGTTATAAAAAATGTAGCAGTAACATTATAATCTGGATATTTTTTTTTAAATTCTTCTAGAACTCCAATTGCACAATTTGGATCGATTATTATTTCACCGTTGTCATCCAAGCCAGTTACTATAATATTATTTTTTAAACCATCATCAAACGTTATTATAATTGGACTTTTTCCTATTTCTACATCAATAATACCCTCAACATAGTCAGTCAATCTTATCATTCTATAATTATTTTGATAATAAAATTCCAAATCATTTTTAAATGCCTCAATTGTACGTTGATATCCATCTTTATCGACATTTCCTCCAATAAAACTTGTTTCAGAACTGGGTATATTATGTATTCCATGATACATCATAATAGGAATTCTGCCTAATTCATTAACTTTATTTTCTGAATATTTTTTTATATTTATCTGTTTCTCATCATCTAGTGAACCAATAACATAATCAACTATCAACTCTGTATTATTATTTAAATTTTCTCCCTCAACTATACTCTGATTTACAAAAGTATACTTCGAATATAAATCTGAATAAATTTCATTTATTTTTAAATTCAAATTATTATCAGATGCTAACTTCTTTACATCATCTAACGAATAATTTTCCAAATTTGGCATTATATTGTTTACCATTTTCTCTTCATTGAATTTAAAAACAAACAAAATAATAAATATAATAAACAATAATAAAATTATTAAAAATGTTTTTTTCATAAAGACCTCCAATAAGACAAAAATATTATGAACAAAAAAAGATAAAAA
>CAJLIR010000018.1 GCA_905206805.1 uncultured Caryophanales bacterium
ACTTGCTTCTAATTTATTATTTTTATTTAATTTTCTACTTAATATTTTTAAGTTTCCAATTACTTCATTAATCGGAATATTAAAATAAATTGATATAAAATCTTCTAATATACATATATTTTCTTCATTATTAAAAATATTAGTAAATATAGGATCAAATGTTAATGGTATTATCTCTCCATTACCTAGAGTTTTTTCTATGATCTTAATTTTTATCACCTCCTATATATATTTTTCTATAAAACTTTTCTATTTCCTTTTTTTTACACAAAAAAAGAATAAGATTTTTATTTCTTACTCTCTATAATATCTTTAAAATATTTCATAAATTCATTGTAATCTAAAGTTGTTGTTTCACTACTTAAAAATCTTCTAAATGAAATAGTGTTATTATTCTTTTCAGAATCACCTATTATAATTGTAAAAGGTATTTTTTTAGTTTGACTTTCACGCATTTTATAAGATAATTTTTCATCTCTATCATCTAAAGTAACACGATAATTTTTTAAACTATCAAATATTTTTTTTGCGTAATCTAAGTGATAATTATTATTTACAGGAATTATATTTATTTGTATTGGCGATAACCATACTGGTAGTGCTCCCTTAGTTTCTTCAAGTAAAAATGCGATAAAACGATCTAGAGAACCTAATATTGCCCTATGTATTACAATTGGTCTTTCTTTTTCTCCATGTTCATTAATGTATGTTAAATCAAATCTTTCAGGTAATTGATAATCAAGTTGTACTGTTGAGAGTGTTACATCATGACCTATTGCAGATTTTACTTGAACATCTAATTTTGGCCCATAAAAGGCAGCCTCTCCTTCTGCTTCATAAAAATCAGCATTGATTTCTTTTAATACTTCTCTTAGTTCATTTTCTGATTTTTCCCATAATTCATCATTTCCAAAGTATTTTTCAGTATTGTTTTTATCTCTTAACGATAATCTAAACTTGTAATCTTTAAATCCAAAGTCTTTATATACATCTAATATTAAATCTATAACACCTTTAAATTCTTGTTTAATTTGATCAGGGCGAACAAAAATATGAGAATCATTTTGAGTAAATGCCCTAGTTCTTTCAATACCACAAACAGCTCCACTTGCTTCATATCTAAAATCATTAGCAATTTCAGCAATTTTTAGTGGTAAATCACGATATGAATGCAAATTATTTTTATACATTATCATATGATGTGGACAATTCATTGGACGTAATACATAAGATTCATCATCCAAATCCATTGATGGGAACATATCTTCCTTATAATGGTCCCAATGTCCACTTGTTTTATATAATTCTACATTTCCTAAAGATGGAGTCATAACATGTTTATATCCTAAAGATATTTCCTTATCAGTAATATAATCAACTAATGTTCTTCTTACAATAAAACCATTTGGAAGCCACATAGGTAAACCTTTACCTACTAGTTCATCAAACATAAATATTTCCATATCTTTTCCTATTTTTCTATGGTCCCTTTGTTTAGCGTCTTCTAAATCTGCTAAATGCTTATTTAGATCTTCCTCTGTTTCAAAGCATACTCCATAAATTCTTTGAAGCATTTTATTTTTAGAATCACCTTTCCAGTATGCCCCACTTACTTTAAGTAATTTAAAATGTTTTAATAATTTAACACTTTCAACATGTGGTCCACGGCATAGATCAGTAAAATCTCCTTGAGTATAACAAGAAATTACTGTATCATTTTCATTCATTCTATTTATTAAATCAAGTTTATATGGGTCATCACCAAACATTTCTAGTGCTTCACTTTTTGAAATTTCGTGTCTTACAATTCTTTTACCATCTTTACTAATTTTTTTCATTTCTTTTTCAATTTTAGGTAAATCTTCTTCTGTTAAAACTGCATCACCTAAATCAACATCATAGTAAAAACCTTCCTCTATAACAGGCCCTACCCAGAATTTAGCATCCTTATATAAATGTTTTATTGCTTGTGCCATTAAGTGAGCACAGGAGTGATTTAAAACACTTAAATTTTCATGTTCTTTTATATTTATCATTATAATCCTTCTTTCTTTAACTTTCTAAGTCGTTTTTGAACTGCATTTATTTCTTCATCGAGTAAATTTCGATTTAATTTTTTTAGTTTTTTGAGTTTTTTTCTTAATTCACAAAGTTCACGTTTATCTAATAATTCCAAATCAATATTTTGTAGAGGAACTATTAAATAGTCTATTTCTGTTTTACAAGAAAATTCATAGTCAGTACATTCATAGATTTCATTTCTTTCATTTATTTTAGGTTTCTTATAATACCTAATTTTATTATCTTTGTCTTTTACCTTAACATAGTTAATTAAATCTTCAAGACTTTTTTTGTCAAAAAATTCACGTTCTGTCATCACTTCTAAATCATTAATTAAAAGTTTTAAATCATCATGAGATATAAGTCTTGCTTGTGCGGGATTAATTCCATAAAATAAAGATAAAAATTTAGTCATTGATATTTCTTTTTCTAACATTGATTTTTCTTTCATACTACTACTCCTCAAAAAAAAATACGCCCTTATATTGCTATAAGGAGCGTATTTTACGCGGTACCATCCTACATTATACTTAATTTAGATAACGGTTTCACCGGGATTTTTTTATATCCACTCATAGGGAGTAATTATTAAGTAAATTTATTAGGTCACACCTATTCCTAACTCTCTTTAAAATTTTAACTTAATAACCATATCCTAATCATCGCTTTCCACAATTTTATTTTATCATTTATATACTATTTGTCAATTACTTTTTTAATATTTTATTCTTTTCTTTATATTCTTTAACATATTCTTCATTATAAAAAATTCTGTCATTTAAGTAAGAAACTATATTACGTAGCATCTCCTCAGTATAATATATATTTTTGCAAGAAAAATTTTTATTTATTAAATAATCAATCTCTAATCTTTGTGAAACTAATGAAGCATAATTTCTAATTGGTATAGTAACGTGACTATACGAAGATAAATTTAAACCATTATGACCTAAATTATATTCTGAATAATATGATGGTTTATATAATTTTTTTATACATTCAACAATTTGTTTTGATGTTTTAGATTCTTCTAATTTTTTTAGTTCATTTATTTCATCTGGAATATTTAAATCTACATTTGACGTATTTACTCTATATATAAAAGGTAAATCTAAATTTGAAAACAAATCTGCTACAAAATAATTTGTTAAAATCATAAAACTATCAACAAAATTTGTATGAGAATTTTCATATTTTTCCGGTAATATTAAATCAGAACTTTCATATTTTCTCTTCATACTTTTTGCTATATGGTAATAAGAATTATACATATTATTTCTCTTTAATGAGGAAGCTATATCAATCATTGTACTAAAAGTTTTCATTTTATCTATATCATTACTATTTAAAATATCTAGTATATTACTATAATTAAAATTATCATCAACTTTGATAATAGCTTTATTTATATCAAAAGAAATAATATCGAAATTTTTAGAAAAAACAAAACGATGCGCTAAAACATTTCTATAATTATTCTTAACTAATGAGCAATGATCATAAGTAAGTGAATGTGGTAGCATAGTAAGGATATAATTAGGTAAATATATAGTAGAAGCCTTTTTATAGGCAATTTCATCTATTCTAGAATTTATTAAAACATACTTTGAAACATCAGATATATATACATTTAATTCATAATTACCAGATTCATTTTTTACCAGTGAAAATGCATCATCATAAGACTTAGTTCCAACATTATCTACAGTAAATGTATATAAATTTGTTAAATCTAAAACATTGTTATTTATATCAATAAAATTTTTATTTTTAAATTTATCATAATTACAATTATATATATCTTGAATACCGTATCTATAATTTATATTTGAAAAAAAGTCTGTTTCACTTACTTCTATATTAGATAATGAATTTATTACATCATTCAAATAAAAACGTATCCTTTTATTTTTTCTTCTACTATAATCATTATTACTTAGATTATGCTTAACAAGTATTAATCTATTTATTAAGTTATTTTGATAATCTTTAGTAATAACAAATTTTTCATTACTTATAAATAAGTTTATTATCTTTTCATAATAAACTATATCAAATGTATTAGAATCATTTGATATACTCTCGATATATTTTGTCATAACATCATCTAGTATATATTTATTGTTATGTGTCTTAAAATTAATTAATTCTGGAAATGTTTTAAAGATTTCATCTACATAATTATAATGTTTAATTTCAAAGATAAACTTTTTCAAAGTTTTCTCTATTTGCTCTTTTGATTCAATATTTTCCTCATTAGGAATTGTCGTTTGTATTAAAGTCAATTCTAAATTATCTTTTATTTTAAGCAAAAATGATATATTATCACGAACTATATTATTAATATTACCATTTTTACTTTCTATTTTATCATTTATTTTGATTATTGTTTTCTGCATTTTATCAGTTATATCTTTAGAACTTACAAAATATTTTAAATTATTATCAGCATTCAGATATTTAAAACATTTGTATATAACTGTCTTTTCTTTAAAATTTTTTTCTAATTTATAATGGCATATTACCTCATATATCGTATCAGAAATAAGTACAAATATTTCCTCTTCGTTCAGGTTTAATTGATAATTTCTTAATTTTTCTTTTAACACATTTAAACTATATACATGTTCATTAGAAAGAATTTCTAATAAAATTTTTACATCCTTACTCATAAATAACTTCTTTAATCTCTTAAATTTTTACTTATCATCTCTTGTATTTCAGTAAGTTGTTTAATTCTTTCAATTATTCTACCAGCCTTAATTATATCAGAACCTTCTTTTGTAACACTTAAGTGTTCTGTTAATTGTTCTATTGTTAGGTTTGATGTAAAAAATGTTGGTAACTTTTGTTCCATACGATACTGCATAAGAGGGCATAGAATTTCATCTCTACCCCAAGTAGTAATTACCTCAGATCCAATATCATCTATTAATAAAATTGGAGATTTTTTTACCATTTCATATTTATAACTATAATTGCTTTGGAATGATGACTTTAGATCTCTTAAAAATTCAGGCCAAAATACAACCGAACTCTTATAACCATTTTTTGCTAATTCATTTAACATAGAAGAAATTAAATATGTTTTACCACATCCAAAATTCCCACATAAATATAATCCTTTTGAATGACGATTATTAGGATAATTTGTAATAAAATCTTTAATCCAAGCAATAGTTTTAAAACGATTTTTATCATTTGTATATATATCTTTCATTTTTGCATCCTTAAGATATACATTTGAACCAATTACATTAATATTATCTAAGTATTTTATCTCTTCTTGTAGCTTTTTTTTATACTTACAACATCTATATTTGAATGATATTTCATTTCCCTTAACACTTGGTAAGTAAGCATATCCTTCTAGTTTATTCTTACATTCTAAAATCGATTTACAATTTTTACAATTATGATATTCTATAGCAGAAGTTTGTAATAAAGAAGTATAATTTTGTAAAATTGTTTTTTCTAATTTTAATTTTGATACCAATTCCTTAAAATTATCATCTTTCATTGCCTCTAAATAATTTTTTTCTAATTTTTCTAAAATTACTTCTTTATATCCTAAAGAATTCATACTATCTTTAATTAACTGCATTCTATTCACCTACTTAAACTCACTTAATAATTTTTCCATTTCTTCTTGTTCTTCTAGACTAGCTTCACTTGCATTTATATTTTGATCAAACCATTTAGGTTTCTTAACCTCTTTTTTAGTTTGAACTTTATTTTCTATGACCTTATTTCGTCTTTTATATTCTCTTTCTGCAATATTCATCGCATCTTCAACTGTTTTTATATTATGTCTTAACCATTGACTCGCAATCGACTCAATAAAAGCTCTATTTAATTTATTGTCATTTATTTTTAAAACATAATCAATTAATACATTAACAACTCCAGGCAACATATTTAGATCGACCATTAAATATGAAACTATATTTAAGTCAGCAGATGATGGTTTAATACCACCATTTTTACTAGTTAAAAAATCATAAGGTGATATATTTTCAAATTGATAAATTAATTTTGATTTTTTTGATGTATCAGTAATATTTTTTCTTAAATATTCAGGTTGCTTTTTATAAATTAATGTTGGTAGAGTTCCTGAATGTTCAAATTTATAATATTTTTCCGCATTGTTTTTTAATAATTCACTATCAATTTTATGTTCCAAATTAATAGAATTCATAATAATTTCTGTCATTTCTTCATTAGTAAAATTATAAATAAAAGCTAATTTAAGTAAAATCTGACGAATATCTTTTGTTATGGCTCTTTTATTTACTAATTCATCTGGTATAAGTGATAACATTTCACTTAAATTAATACTGTCTTTAATATCTAATGAATTTTTATTTATACCTTTTAGGTTATCATAATAATCTAAATTAGGATTACTAACAGAATCAAATACATCACTAAATGAACAAGTTATATTTTCATATTCTGTTAGGTTAAAATTTGGTAATTTATAATAATCTAATAATTTTTGAAATTCAATCTTTCCGACATTACTTAATAACGTTGTACTTAAAATTGGATTGTTAAAAAATTCATAAGCATTTAAAGGAGAATATAACTCATATATATAATTATTAACACTGTTTTTTTTATAATATGTTTTAAGTAAACCAATTCCTTCTAGTTTTTCTCTTACAGATACAATCGTATCTAAATTAAGTTGTGTACTAGTCATTAAATGATGATGCGTCCATTCTAGCGAAAATATCTCTGATTTGTCTAAATAAGACCAGAATGTGAAATATAAGGTAGTCGCTAATCCACCAATAATAGGTTGATATAAATTAAGAATTAATTTTTTATCATATTCTGTTAAACATGTCTTATTTATAATAACAAATGTATCAGCAGGTAAAATAGACGCATTCATAAAGTTCACCTTCAACTTTCTAATAATAGTTTAACACAAATTAACTAGAAAAATAAATCATAAATAGAAAAAAATCAAACAAAAGGTTTGATTTTAATAATTATTTAAAACTTACATACTTTATACCTATTTTTTTATAAATTGTTGAGGCTCTTGGTAAATTTAAAAGTCGCGCAAATAACAAATTGTAAAACTCGTCAATTAAAATTATAAAACATAAACCATAACTCATTATTAAAAAAGTTTTTCGGTTCATTTTATTAGCTAAATAAAAACAAAATGGAACTATCACATAAACAAGTAATAAACTAGATAATCCAAAAAATGAAACACTTCTTAAACAAACAAAGCCATTTATATTACCAAAATTTAAAATTTCTGAATTATAATCCCAACATCTTAATCCATCTCTTATAATATACATTCCTAATCCTGAAAAATATTCTAACACACCACAAGTTATAAAACTAATTAAAAACACCTTCAATGGACTATTTTGATACTTTTTCGTTAAAAAATATACCATAATAGAACCAGTTGCATAAATATTTATCCAAGGTAAGAAATTACCACCACGCCAATAAAATTCCCTCATACCACCATTGAAAAAATAAAATATATATTCATATAAAAAACCAAAGAAACCTGCAATAACTATAACAAGACAAAAAATACCTAACATTGTTTTTTTATCAAAAGAATAATTATTTTTTTTATATTCATTATAAAACTTCAACATAAAATACCTCTACTACTATATACTACATATAGTATAACATAACTTTAATAATTTTGATATCTGTATAGGAAATTTTTTTATTTCATATAATTATATGAGGTGTATTAATGACAATTATTAATAATAATACAGTTGTTATCTATAATAGTGATGAACTAAAAAAAGTGCTTGAAGAAGAAAATAATTATACAACTATTTATTTTGGAAATGATATAACTCTTACAACTGGTATTAGTATCTCAAGCACTAAAACTAGCGTTATTATAGATGGTGCTTATGATGGTGTAATCCATACATTTACAGATAAAAAAAGTGCTTCAACAAGTGACACAATTATGATTAAATCTCCACTTATTAAAAATGTTATTGTTCAAAATATGAATGTTACTGGTTATAATTATTATGGTGTTATTTGTGTAACAGAAACTAATTTATATAAAGATACTGTTGTAGAATATAATAATGTAACTTATACGGGACCACAAATAAGTTTCCATCCGTATGGTTTAACAAGATTTATAAATTGTGAAATTACAATAGAAGATAATTATAATGCTGGTAATGAAGTTGCAGAATGTAACAAAATCGAAATCGGTGGAATAACAAATATAACGCATAAATCCACTGCTAATTCTTCATTTTGGTTTCGGAATTCCGATCCTTCATTTACAATTTTAGCTTCATCTACTGTAAATTTTACTAGTGAAAGAAGAGAATTAATATATGGAGTAACTAATTTAACATTTAACATTTCAAAAAATGCGAATTTTCACGTTACAACCTATAATGGATTAAGTTATGGAAATTATGGAACAGGAAACACTACTATTGGAGAGAATGCCCTATTTACATTGAAACAAACAAATCGTAATGGGGAATATTCTACTTGGTATAGTTATGGAACTATTAACTTAGCTGAAAATTCAAGTTTGAATATAATTAATAATTATCCTAATATTTCTTCTAATAATTATAATATCTATTTTTCTGGAGATAACGCCGGACTTATTTTAAATAATCCTAAAAAAGTAGCGTTATATAATAGTAGCGCAAACATAATATATTCAAGCAGCACAATTCCCTTTGAATTTAATTTTAACAGGTTAAATTTATTTAATGACGCTATCGATTTACAAAATGAAGTTACAAATGATACTCTACCTACTTATGCTTGGTATAAAGATAATATTTCTAACATAAAAGGTACTTTTTCTAATTCAAAAACAACTATTACAAGTCATAATTATAATGAAGAAGAATTACGGAATGTTCCTAGTTTAGACAATTTTATTTTTGTAAACAAAAAAATCTTTTCAATAGGCGACTTTCAAATTCATATGAATGCTTTAACTGATAAGGATACCCAAATTAAAGGTATTACTGACCCACTTTCTTCAATTTTAATTAAATATAATGATGTCAGTACTGTTGTAATTGCGGATGATAAAGGAGCATTCACTTATACATATACAACAGAACCACCAATAGGTACAAATATAACACTTATAGCAAAAAAAATAAATGAACCGATTTATCACACTAAAAGTATTCAAATTGTATATAGTAGCGAACTTATTTTAGATAGTGCTTCAAAAGTAGTAAATTTTACATTTGAACCAATAAGTACAAATCCAATTTTATGTCCTAGAAAAAATAATTTAATAATTACTGTTATTGATTCAAGAGTTGCTAGTTCTAATTGGAAATTATATGCATCAATAGATAGTGATTTAACATCAGATACTGGAGTTACTTTAAAAGATGCTCTTGTATTTGTAGGTGAAGACTCTATTATAACACCATTATCAAAAACACCAATTCTTGTTTATGAAGGTGAAAGTAATGACGGAAATGTTAAAACTATTAATATAATATGGAATCAGGATAAAGGTATTTTATTAAGAATTAATGATACTTTAATAAATGTTATGGAATATAATTCAACAATAAATTGGTACTTAGAAAAATAAAAAATCACTTTTGTGATTTTTTTACTTGAAATGTAATTATTTTTGAAGTTTTATTATCAACATTATTTAAGTATATAGTTAATATATTTTCTTTCGCATCATAATCATAGTCATCTTCTGTTGCAACAACATTATTAATAATCAAACTATTACTAACAAATTCGACCATCCAAAGGATCTGTAATATAAGCATTTTCATAAATTTCTTCTGAAGTATTAGTTATTACAATTTTATAAGTTAAATATCCATCTACCCAATTTATTTTATCGGCACTTTTGGTAATAGTAAGATCATTAATCAGATTAAGTACTGAAACTAGTGATGCAATAGTTTGATTTGCGTCAACATTTTCTAAATAAAATGTTTCTATATCATTTAAGGTTTTATCCATAATGCCCTTATAATTATTTTATGAAACCTCACCTATTTTGACTGTGATTTTTTAAATTTCAAATTTTCATTATAAACTAATTATTGGCATATTTTACTTTTACATATATTAAGATTAGAGGTGGTTTATATGGAAATAATAAATAATAAAACAGTTGTAGTTTCTAATAGTAGTGAATTAAAAGATGCCTTAGAATCTGATAATGGATATACTTATATATATTTAGGTGGTGATATTACTTTAGAAAGTGGTATTAATATAAATGAAAATAAGCAAAATATTACTATAAATGGGACATATATGAATAATAAATACACCCTAACTGGTATGAATAGTATAGATGCTCCTGATACAATAGTCGCAAATATGAATAATAATCAAATACAAGTAAAAAATATGAATATTATCTATACTAATCCTTATGGTGTTATTTATGTACCACTTGATAAAAATTATTCGAACTTACAAACAATATATGATAATATTACTTTTAATGGTACACAACTATCTTATAATCCTTACGGAGTAACAAAAATTATTGACTGTTTAATTACCATAGAAACTAAAAATGAGGTAGCATCTCAAGAAATTTGTGAAGCGAATTACGTAATTATAGGAGGAAAAACTACCATAACTAGTAGTAGTGTAAATAGTTCCCTTTTTTATTTTAGAAATGATACAACTAATCCAACAATAATATTTTTATGCCAAAGCAATATAAGTATATCTACCGATACAAAAGAATTTATGAGTGGTACTAATAAACTAAATTTTACTATTTTACACGATACAAGTGTTAATATTATTACTGGTAATGGATTTGGTTCTAATACAATATATGGAGTTAATAATGTTTTAATAGATGAAAGAGCTTTTCTTACCTTTATTGAAAAAAGTCATAAAAGAATTCCTATGTGGACTATCTATGGATCTTTTACAATGAAAAAGGATTCAAAATTACATTTAATAAATTCCTATGACAATACACCAAGTGATAACTATAATATTCACTTTAAAGGAAACAATTGTAAGTTAATTTTGGAAGATCCTGATGAGGTTATAATTTATACAAAAAACGCTAATGTCATATATACTAATAATCCATTAGATTACGTAATAAAATGCAAAAGAATTAATATGTGGGTTAATTCTACAACATTAACTAGTGCTGGTGATATCAATAATTTGCCGGACTATTCCTGGTATAAAGAAGATGATTTAATTGATATAGAAGGTATTATAACATCGACTGCTACAACTATTACAAAATATAATCTAACAGCTAGTGATCTTAAAAATTTACCGGATGTTGGTAACTTTGCATTTCAAAATAGAAAACAATTCTCAATTGGAAATAACGCAATAAATGTACACCCTATTAGTTCAACTATCAATAAAATAAGTGGTCATACAAACGGTATGGCAGATGTTTTAATAAAATATAATAGTATAACAGAAATTGTTACTGCTGATAGTGGTGGATATTTTGAATATACAACACCAATTACAATAGAAAATGACACATCAATTGAAATTACCTCTAATGTTTCTACTAGTTTTATATATGGAACAAGAAAGATAACCTCTCCTTATAATGGTGAATTATCATTAATGGAAGGAACCAAAGTATTCAAATTTTTACTAGCAATCATTTCTGCTGATCCTATTATTTTACCTAGAGACAGAAGCATAACACTTAAAGTAGTAGATAGTAGAATAAATAGTTCGAATTTTAAAATTTATGCTTATATAGAAAATCCAGTAAAAAGTCAAAATGGATATATTTTAGAAGATGCCCTAGTATTTGAAAAACTAGATGATGAAATGATTATTTTAAATGATACACCACAATTAATATTTACTGGTACAGATAATGGTGGCAGTCCAAAACGTACTACTATTGAATGGTCTAGAAATAAAGGTCCTCTTTTAGATTTATCTAACAATTTTTTAGAGGCAAATGAAGAATATTTTGCTGAGGTAAAGTTTGTAATAGAAGAATAAATTTATAAAAAGTATTGACAAAAAAACTTCATTTACATATAATGTGAGTATGATTTATGAAAAAGGCAATGATGGTAAGTAGTACATATGGCTAGTGTTTTAGAGAGAAGATGGTTGGTGAAAATCTTTACATGAATAATATGGAAGCAGTACCTAAGCTATGAGAAGAAAAAGAATATATCTTTAGTAAAGTTCATCGGAATTCCACCGTTATAAGGAAGACAGTATGTTAGTACTGGATGAGTGCAAGATTTATCTTGAAATTAGGTGGTAACACGGATATATATATTCGCCCTAGACTATTTTTAGTCTAGGGTTTTTTTATAGTAATATTGCTACAAGGAGGGATAAAATATGGAAAAAATTTATAAATCAAAAAGACTCGAAAATGTTAATTACGCAATAAGAGGAAAAGTCATGGAAGAAGCTAAAAAACTAGAAGAACAAGGTATCAATGTTTTAAAACTTAATATAGGAAACCCTGCGACTTATAACTTTTCTGCACCATTCGATGTTTTAAATTACATGAAAACTAATTTAGAATATAACCAAGGATACTCTGACTCTAAAGGTTTAGAATCAGCAAGAAACGCAATTGTAGAATATTATAAAACTAAAAACATCAATAATTTAAGTTCAAATGATATATATATTGGTAATGGTGTAAGTGAATTAATACTCATGTCAATGCAAGCATTACTAAATGAGGGTGACGAAATACTTGTACCATCACCAGATTATCCACTATGGACAGCATCGATTAATTTATCAGGTGGAAAAGCAATACACTATAATTGTGATGAAGAAAATGAATGGAATCCAAATATTCAAGACATAAAAAATAAAATAACTAATAAAACTAAAGGAATAATAATTATTAATCCAAATAATCCGACAGGTGCATTATATCCAAAAAAAATTTTAGAAAAAATTGTAGAAATTGCACAAAATAACAATTTAATTATTTTTTCTGATGAAATATATGATAGATTGGTATATGATGATTTAAAGCACATTTCAATCGCATCTATAGCAAAAGATGTTCCTGTTTTTACCTTTAGTGGTTTATCAAAATCACATATGGTTGCTGGATTCAGAATTGGTTGGATGTGTATAACTGGAAATAAAAATTACATAAATGATTATATTAGTGGTTTAAATCTACTTTCATCTATGAGATTATGTTCAAATGTTCCAGGACAAAGTATAATAGAAAAAGCTTTAAAAAATGATATTAATACCAAAAAATTATTAAAAAAAGGTGGTAGATTATATGAACAAAGAGAATACGTTTACAATAAATTAAAACAAATTCCCGGTATAAGTGTTGTAAAACCAAAAGCTGCATTTTATATATTTCCAAAAATAGATACTAAAAAATTTAATATAGTTGATGATGAAAAATTTGCATTAGATTTTTTAAATAAAAAACATGTTTTAATTGTTCATGGAACTGGTTTTAATTGGAGTAATATAGATCACTTTAGAATAGTTTATTTAGCAGATAATAAAGTAATGGAGCAAGCTCTTAATAATTTGCAAGATTTTCTTAAAAATTATAATCAAAAATAAAATTAAATATATTTTCAATATAAATTTAATGATATAATTTTTATAAGGTGATAATTTTATGGAAAAAATTATAGATAAAAGTAAAATTTCATTTTATGAAAATGAATGTGAAGTATTTAATTTAAATTTTATAGGTGATGAATTTGTATTAGTAATGAATACAAATAAAATCATTGAAATAGATGAAAATGAAGAATTATATGAATTACTAAATCGTTTGTTTACACAAAATTACGATTTTGGAGAAAATTTTTTGAATGATAGAAAAAGTAATAATGAATTAGTATGGCATAGTGATTGTTATTATAATCCAAATGATGACTGGAGTTTAAATTCTATTAGTTGTTTACATATTACCTTTGACTCAAAAAAGTATAATATGTGGTGTGAAAGACCAATTGATAAGATTTTAGGTAAAACAAAAAGTAATTATTGCATTTGTTTTTCAACTATGGGTAATGGTAGATATTCAAGAAATATTGAGACTGGTTCGTCTTTACAAGATGATTTTGTTTTATATGTATATCATAAATTAAAAAATTCAAAGACTAAAAAATTATCTTTAAATAAAATATGAAATAATAAAATGTAAATAAATATGATTTTTATAGGGTGATAAAATGTTTGAAATAGCAAATCTAAATATAGTAGAAAATGAAAAAATTAATATTGATTATATAACGATTAGATATAATAAATTTAAAAATGAAAAAAAACTAAATACCAAATCATTTAAAACACTATCATTTGAAGTTTCTGGAAATATAGATAATAATAATTACTCTCTTTCCTTTTGCTTAAATTGTAAAATAGAATGTTTACTAAAAATACCAATAAATAAAAAAATAGATTTCAATAATTACTTATTAGACAACGAATCATTTCTTAATGTAAATGGAATTACTATAATTGAACCAGATATGAATATTAAAATAACAAGATATTTCAAAAATAAGTTTATAATATTTATAACATTTTTTAACTTGAATTCAACAATTAGTTATAATGATGCTGATTACTCTGGAATAATTGAATTTGAATTCAATTTAGATGATTACTTAACCAATTAAACATATAAATCATTTAATAATATTTGATATATTATAGTTATAAATATATTCACATAAAAAAATATGTGATATAATGAATTTGCAGTAGTGATTGGAATTATTTCCTACTTTAACGAGTCGTTAAGGAACTAAATTAATTATAGCGATTAAATATTAATACTTCAAAGGACTAATCTACACGTTGTGTAGTCGCTACGTTACACTTCGCTTTTTGTCCATTTCCATATTAATATATCGTTAGTACTGCATATATGGGAGGTAGTAAAATGTGGAAATACATAGGAACTAAAGAATGCAACGATTTTTTACTATCTCTTAATTTAATTAATTGTAAAGACAAAGATAAATACATAAAAACCATTTATTCTATTAGCAATAATATAGAAAAAAATTATAAAGTATATAAAATAAAAAAACGAAATGGTAAATATAGAACCATATATGAACCAAATTCAATGTTAAAACAAATTCAAAAGAAAATTTTAATTAATATACTTAATAATAAATCTATATCAAAATATGCTAAAGCATATCATAAAGGAATTTCATTAAAAGATAACGCAATTCCACATATCAATAAAAAAATAATTTTAAAATTAGATATTAAAAACTTTTTTGAAAATATATCATTTTTAGATGTTTATAACTCTTGCTTTTCTATCGAATATTTTCCAAAATCAGTTGGATTTATACTTACTTATTTGTGTACATATGATAACCATTTAACACAAGGATCACCAACAAGCGCATATATATCAAATTTAATAATGAAAGAATTTGATGAAGAAATAGGAAATTGGTGTAATATAAATGATATATCATATACAAGATATTCAGATGATATGACCTTCTCTGGTAATTTTAATCCTAGTGAATTAATAATAAAAATTAGAAAAATGTTATATAAATTAGGATTAGAATTAAATAATGATAAAATACATATTGTAAATAAATCACAAAGTCAAAATGTTACTGGAATTATAGTTAATGAAAAATTACAAGTTAACGCTAAATATCGTAATAAAATAAGACAGGAAATATATTATATAAAAAAATTTGGATTAAAATCACATCTAAATAAATGTAACATTAATATTAATAAATTAAAATATTTAGATAAACTATATGGAAGAATACTCTATGTTTTACAAATTAATAAATTTGATCAAGAATTCTTAAAATATAAAAAATTTATAGAAGAACTAAAAAGACAATATCAAAATATTTGAATTAATATTGTCTTTTTTTAGTAAATTTTTAAATAAGTAATAATTTATAAATATATCTTGATATTCATTATTTTTAAATAAAAAAAAACTAATAATTATTAAGAAGAATAAGAAAATTGATAGCGCCACTATGATCAAACCTTTATAGATAAAAAATTTATATTGCAAAATTAGTTAAAAAATACTCTACCATACTTTCTATTTAATCCTTTTAATATAAAGGGATGCAAGGTCCTACTTCACTTCTAACTATTACAATCTTGGATGAAACTTGATGCTTTATACTTTTTCATTAAAAACTAATCAAATTGTTGTATAATTAAATATAGAAGTTATATAAAAATAAAAATTTATTTAATAGATGGATGTGATTATATGAATAAAAATAAATCAACTTTTGTATCAAATGAAGAAGAATTAAAAAAGCAACAAAAAAAATTACTTGTTGAAATGAATAAACTTGATAACGAAATACGAAAATCAAGGAAAAAGAAAATTATAGTTATCACATCTATTATTTTAATAATAATTACTATGATTAAAATTTTTTTTGGCACAATTGAATTATATAATGTTTTTGGTGCTTCACCTTCCAAGGCTAGATATTATAATGTAACAGTAAATAATAAACAAATTGCTGTTTCATATATTTCAACAAAAAAAATACCTATCATACCATTTTTAATTAATTTCAATAGTGTATATATGGGCAATAGTTATATTAAAGGTGATGATACAGGTAATTTTTTTTATAATGATGGTTCTGACAAATATATAATAGACATTAACTCATATAGTTGCTATTATAAGAACATTCAAATAGAATGTACGAATAATGAACAAAATATGAAACAAAATACTGATACTAAATATACAAATTTATCAATTACAAGAACTACGAATCCTTATAAAAAAATATATACTGGCAAATATATTGATGATATTACTTCATATATAACAGAAAAAGGTAATTACCATATTGAAATAACTGCGAAATATGGCTTGATGGAGACAAAAATATACTTTTATATAATAACAAAATAAAAAAATATGTTTTATAAGCGATAAACGAGAATAATAAAAATTAATATTGTGGTATAAAAATTAAAGAGAAAAAATGAACTACTAAAAACTGAATTTGGAATATGATTTATAATGAACTAATATTTTATATCAAGATTGCTTAAATCGACATTTAAAAATTTATACTAATATAAAAATAGGAGTGTGTAAAAAAAACTATGTAAATGGAATCTAACCACAATATTCTGAAACCTTAACTTGGTTTCTTTTTGTAAGATACAAAAAAAATCAATCTTTCAATTGATTTCTATATATCAAGTTCAAACTAAATAGTTCGAACAGATTCATCAATGGAGCAAGTGTCGTAGATATCTACAACTTTTTTCCAATAACGAAAGAATACATATAATCTTCCGTTGCTAGTAATATTTTAACACATATTTCCTATAATGTTACAAAAAAATGTAAATAATATTAACTTATTTACACAAATTAAACAAAAACAATAAAATTTATGTTATAATTCCATAAAGGAGATGATTACTATATGGAAAATGATGTAATTAAAATCATTAGTAAACTTTTGGATAATTCAAACGATAGAATAGTTGAAATTAGAAACGATGTGTTTAATTCACTAGGGGTAAACATACAATCAGAGAAAATAGTTGATTTTGTTAAAGAATGCTTGGAAAAATTTGATTTTAATATTGTTGAACAAAACTTTTTTAATCAGGTAAAAGATATTGTACTAGAAGAAATAAATGATAAAAACATTAAGAATGATAAAACTTCCTTTATCAATAATTTAGTAGAAAGATTAAGACAAATTAAAGTTCCTAATATTTCTATAAATGATAATTTATTACAATTAGCAAATCAGATAACAAGTAGATTTCCAGAAATAAATATTTCTAGAGATCAATTTTATTCACATTTTATATCAAAAAAAGAACAGATTATTGGTATAATTAATCAACACAATCAAAATGTCATTGATACAATAATAAAATTAACACCACAACTAGCGAATGAACTTGAAAATCAATTGATAAATAACTCTATTAATTTAAATGAACCAATAAATGCACAAACTAGTCATCAAACTATATCAACCCCAAAACCAACAAATAATAATAATAATAATAATAATAATAATAATAATAATAGTGATTTTACAATAGAAAAATTTTTAAGCAGATGTACTGAAAAAGCTAATGAAATAAATTTAATGTTTCAAAATACACTAGATGGGAAGTCTGAAATTGCAAAAGGTTTAAGGGAGTTGAAAAAATTTACAAGTAGTCTTAATGATAAATCTTTAGTTCAAGAAATTTTAGATAGATGTGTAAAACTAAATGAAATAACACAAGGGGTTGTTTATGATAATGTTATATTCGAGAATGTCCCTATGCTAAAAGATATATATAACAAATATCAAGAAACATTAACTGTCAAAAATGTAAAAAAAGCAGCCGCTCCTAATAAGCCGGATACTCCAAATACTAATGCTTATGTAGGAATGTCTGAAAACGAAATAAGGGAATTAATAAATCAAAAGAAGTATTATTCAATTTTGCAAGGTATTAGTAAAGAAGAAATGTCTAAGTATGACAGTTTTATTAATACTGGTTATCGCATAATCATTAATAATTTTTTAACTAGTGCAAATGAATGTAAAACTTATGAAGAAAAACATAATGCATATTTTGAATTATATGAAATATATCAAAATTTTAGAGATTACATTTCTCTTGAAGCAAGTAATCAATTAAAGGAACAATTAGATGGTATGTATAATTATTTACAACAACAAGCACAAATAAATGAAGATATAGGTATAAGATATAATTCTTCAAAAGTGGAATCAAGTAATTCTTCAATGAGAAGGTGATTTAGCATGAGTAATGCAAAAAAAGAAGAAATCAAAAAAATAAATTTTGAAAAAACAAATATCATTATAAATGAAACCTATATAGATGAAAATGGGCATGAAAGAGATAAACAAAAAAATATAAATATTTCTTCCCTTGGTGATATAGATGTTAATAAGATAAAATCTATTGCAGAAAACATTTGCAAAGAAATAAAAAAATTGAATAAGGAAACTGAGTTTTCTATCCAACAGTTTATAGATAAATATGAAGTTGAATGCAAAGATAAATATCTTTTATGTAATTTTATATTAAATTATTGCAAAAAAGAAAATATAATTATAGTTTTAAAAGACTTTAATGAAAATTCAAAATTACCATGGAATATGTCTAGAATAAAGAAAAACTAAAGAGGCTATGATAAGCCTCTTTTAGTATTGTCTATTGATTAATTTCATTACTTATTTTCTAATTCGATAATTTTTTGATCTATAGATTTTATTATTTCTTCAGAAGTTTTTGGATGTTCTTTAATATAACCTTGAATTTTCCTTAATTGTTCTTTTCCTTCTTCTTCATTATAAGATGGATCATTTTTAATTTCTTCAATTTTTGCATCAATTTCTTTAATCATTTCATTAAGATCTTTCACTATTAACACCTCCTTTGATAAAATTATACCAGGAATACAATAAAACCCAAAATTTTAACTGAAAATCTTATCTAATAAGTCATCAATTAATTTTTTTGATTCCATTTCATTAATGGCAAAACACTTTTTACCTAAATCTTTAAATGATGCTCCACAAGAATATAATTTTTTTCTATCTAAAATTAAAAATCGGTCGTGGAAAATATCAAGATTTTTAAATTCTATATTAGAGTACTCACTATTGTATTTTTTCACTAATAAATCATCAATATTTTTAGAAATAATTAATATCTTTTTATCAATATTTTTAAGAACTTTTAAAAGTTGTTTAGAAGCATAATTGTCAATTATTATTATTTCTTCTTTTGCACTATCAAATAAGTCTAATAATAATGTATATGCATCAAATATTTGACCTTCAAAAAATATAGTATTAATTTTTTCTTTTTCCTGCATTTTATTAAAAGTGTGCTCTAACTTTAATATTCTATTTTCGTGATTCAATAACATTTCACTATTTATCAAACTATTAGAAACATATCTTCTTAATTTTACGAATGCATCAATGATTTGCACGTTTACTTTTACTGCAATATCACTTTTAAGTAATCCAGATAACATCATTATTCCTTGTTCTGTTAAAACATAAGGTAAATATCTTACACCACCATGGTTAGTTTCACTTGAGATCGCAATTTGCGATCTCAAGTTATAAAATTCATTTTCTATTAATTGAAAGCAAAAAGTATCAGGAAATCTTTTAATATTCCTTTTAATAACTTCATTAATTCTTCTTGTTTCTACTTGATAAAGTTTAGCAACATCAGAAGACAACATTACTTTAACTCCTCTTATTTCATATATCATATTTTCTACATTATTGTTAATTAACAATATTATTATTTTCTTTTTCTAAAACATTAGTATTTCCCATTTTTACCTCACCTTCTGAAAATAAATTAATTGTGTTATTGGTAAAATAATTATAACACCTCTAATCTATAATTCAAAGTCACCTCTACTTTTATTTTTATGTTTATCATTTTCTTTGTTCCAAACATAATCATCTTTAATTGATTCAGTAGTATCAACACTAAATATGCCATGTTCATACATATCTTTAGATACTTTCCAATAATCCTCTTATTTTACTTCCAAATGTTGGATATATTCTAGAAATGTTGGATGAATCTTGGATGTTTTAATTTAGTAATAAAATTTACCAAAATGATGGTATAATTATATATAGAAGTGACAGATAAATAGTAATTTGCCGATAATCATTTTTTGAACAAAAGTTGTAACTTTTTTAAAATATGTTACTATGTAGTTGATTATTAGTAGAATTAAAGCTTATTTTTATTAAAATAAGAACAAAATAAAGGAGGTATTGTTATGAAAAAGAAAAAAATTATTATTTTATCTATTTTAGTTATCTTTATAATTGCTATGATTTGTGGTGTAATTTGGTACTTTAACAATAGAAATTCAAATTATAAGCCAAATGGCAAATTAAATTATGATACAGTACTTGTGAATGAAGAAACAAATCCATATTATCAAGTTGGATTTGCTGATTATGTGTTTATAGGAAAGGTAGATAAGGAAATTGAAAGGACATTCTCAGATTATGGCTCAGCTAGAACTATATATGAAATCGAGGTAACAGAAAATTTGAAGGGTGATCTACAAAATATAATTAAAGTAACTTATCCTGGTGGATATGATAAAGATGGAACTCTTATATTGCATAAAGGTGATTATATAACGGATGAGGAATTACCAAAGATAGGTGAAAATTATATATTTGTGGGTATTGGACAGCCAAACGGAACAATATTATTACAAGATTTATATTCTGATACTCCATATACAGAAGAAAATAAAGAAAAATACTTGGACTATATTAATAATCAAGAGAATGTAGACAGAGAAAGATTTAAAAGTATTTATGAGAATTAGAAAAATGCAATAGTTGATTAACAATAACTACTTTTCTTTTTTATGCTATTATTGTAAAAGACAAATTACAATTTATTAGTGAGATTAGTTTGAAATATAACTAGTCTTTTTATTTTGAAAGAAGAATTGTTTATAATGATTTTATGTGGTTCTAGATAATTTAAATTAGTGTTGTTAATTCGTTTGATACTACCATTGATAATTTTTGGTGTAGTGTGGCAAAACTCACAAATAAACTCAATACGTTGTTTTAGATTACTTTCCATTTCTAACTCTTGTGTAGTAAACTTTATCATAAAATTCACCATCCTTTCTTTGTTAATTCTTTTGTAAACAAAAAAAAATCAACCCGAATGGATTGATATATATGTTAAGTTCAAACTATGAAGTTCGAACAGAAAAGTCACTGGAGCGATTAAGCTACAGCTTACGAACTACAACGTTCTCTTTCTAAAAACATTATATATTAAAATTACATTTAAAACAATATTTTAGTTCATTCTTCTAATATAAAAATATAATTGTCTAATGTTTTCTTTTCTAACGAAGGAATAAGAATAGTAAAAATAAGTAATAATATAATAGTTTTTAAACCACTACCTGATTGAGATAAGGCAATTCTTCCTTTGTTTTCCTCGTCTAAAAAAATCTCCCAAACTAAATTATCTTTATCTTCGATTGTCTGTACAACAATATTAGTAAAATTATAACTATCGCCCATAATTTCATTAAGCCTATTTAATAATTCCTTTTGCACTTTCGAACCATCTAAATCATTTTTGTTAATGAATTTATTAATTATATTACTAGCACCAATTCCATTTCCATCTACTTGTATTATGCTAGAATCTTTTTCAGGTATAATATTTCTTTCAGAATATAATCTTTTTACATTCTTTTGTTTATATTTAATTCCTTTTATTATTTGTACTGAGTGTGAAGAATCTAATTCCTTAAAATCATCATTAGGAATGTAATTTTTTGATGCTTCATTTGTAAAACTACCATAAGATGATTTTTGCATAACCCTATAATCATAACAAAAACATTTTCCACTCAATTTTTTTCTTGCAAATTCGTAATCATCTAATCTAGAAACAGTGTGAGAATTCCAAGATGAAAAATATCCTTTTGAAAAACTACCAAAATCATTTTCGTCTAATTCTTTATTTATAATTAATTTAAGATTTGTATTCTTTTTACATTCATCACAATATTTACTTGCGTTATAATGAAATTATATCATATCTATTAAACTTGATTTACCAATATTATTTTTACCAATAATTACATTGATAGGTTTTATTTCTTCAAATCCTATAGGTTCATTAAAACATTTATAATTAGAAATTTTAATTCCATATTTCTCCATATAATACCTCCATTTCTACAAATTTTCTTTTTAATTATTATATAGAAAAAATTATATTTATTCAACGTAACTATGGGAATTTTTTGTACTTTATTGTATAATATCTTATAGTTAATCATTGGGAGGTGTTATATGAATAAAAGAGTTCCTGCTATTATATCTACGGTTTCAAATAGTTTTTGTGATTTTACCTTAGACATAGCAGTTAATAAATATAATATGTACTTTATATTGTTTGGGACTGCATTAGGTTCATTTGTAATTCAATTAATTTATGGAATTATAAATGGTGTATCGGTAACATTTCCATCTTTGATTTTTATTATTGCAAATGGAATTTGTATGTTATTGGGATATGTTCTTTATGTACAAGCATTAAAAAGATTACCCGTAGCCCTTACCGGTTTGATAGAGTCTGGTAGTTTATTTGCATATTTGTTAATTGATTTTGCTTGTGGGTATTTAAAAATAAATCTATGTTTTTTGTTTTTATTTACAATTTTTATGCTATCTATATTTATATTTTCGTATGATACATATAAACAAAAAGATGAAAATATAATTAAAAAAATTAAAATGTCAGGTATTTTAATATTACTTTGCTCAATGCTATTTTATGGATTTGAACCTTATTTGATTAGGTTTGCAAGTGATGTTGGTGCAAATGAAGTAGCAATTAATTTTGGATATTATTTTTTTGCAATTCCTTTCTTTTTCATTATGATGAAAAATAACAAAACAAAAGAAACGAAAGGTAATTATAGTGGTTCTATTAAATTGATTTTATTAATATCATTGTTTGAAGCAATATATTATTTATTTGGAACAATGGGGTATGTAAATGAAGCAGCTGTTATAAATGCAATAATACAAGAAATAAGAGTATTCTTACTATTTATTCTATCAATAGTTTTTGGAACCGATAAATTATCATTAAATAAAATTATTGCTATAATTATGGGAATTTTATCAGTCATAGGAATATACTTATATTAATTTGTTTTTGGGGATTGGGGTTTCCCCATATGAGAATTTATACGGGAGTATAAATTCAGTGCTGGCTAGACAAGAATATTACTCCCAAATTAAGAAA
>CAJLIR010000019.1 GCA_905206805.1 uncultured Caryophanales bacterium
TGATGGATATTACTTTATTTACGATTCAAATAAAAAATCAATGATTTTGAAAAAATCCTAAATATTTAATGCCATATTAAAAAGTTTTTAATCTAAAAATACAACAAAAAAACGTAAGTTCAGTTTTATTTGAATTTACGTTTTTGTAGTAATTACTTAAAGGTAGAAAAACAATAATAATTTTTATAATAAAAAAGTGTAAAAAGTTATAAATTAAATTAATATAACTTTTTCTTTACATATATTGTGTAAAATAAAAATTCCTTTTTAAAGTTTAATAATAAAAAAATTTTTAGTGGTATAATAATTATGGTGTTATTATGGATAAGAAAAAGAAAAAACTAATTTTTATTTTAGTAGTTGTACTTATGATTATATTAAGTATTATATTTTTTTTAGTGTTTCCTAGATTTAATATCAAGAATTATCAAAAAATAATAAGCATTGAATACGGAAATTCATATGATAATAATATTAAAGTATGTTTTGGAAATAAATTAAAATGCAAGGAACTAACATCTACTATTAGTGGACAGGTTGACTTAAAAAAATTAGGAAAATATGAAATAAAATATACCTATAAATATAAAAATAAGGAAAAAATAATAAGTCAAATAGTTAATGTAATTGATACTATATCACCTAATATAGAATTAGAAGAAAGTGAATTTTGGTATTGTCCAAATGGTAAAATTCCAAAATTTGATTTTAAGGCTATTGATAATTATGATGGAAATATAACAAGCAAAGTAAAAGAAGTAATAAAAAACGGTAATATAGTGTTTACGGTTACAGATTCATCTGGTAATCAAACTAATTTGTCAAAATCAGCGGTAGAAAAAGATACAGAAAAACCAGCTATTAAACTTAATGGTGAGGAAGATGTTAGATTAGTAGTAGGTGAAAAGTATGAGGAAATGGGTGCAACTGCGATAGATTATTGTGATGGAGATTTAACAGATAAAATCGAAATATCAGGATCAGTTAATACTGATAAAGCAGGTAGTTATAAACTTGAATATAAAGTTAAAGATAGCAATAATAATGAATCGACTGCTACTAGAAATATTACTGTAATTAATAATAATGAAATTATAACTCCAAATGGTAAAACAATTTATTTAACATTTGATGATGGACCTAGTATGTATACTAATGAATTATTAGATATATTAAAAAAATATGATGTTAAAGTTACGTTTTTTGTGACTGACCAAGCTTTAACACATGGATATGATGATGTAATATTAAGGGCATATCAAGAAGGACATACTATTGGGTTACACTCGAATAGCCATAACTATAGTTATATTTATTCAAGTGTTGATAATTATTTTAATGATTTATATAAAATTCAAGAAAAGGTTAAAAGAATAACTGGTTATACGTCAACTATTATTAGATTTCCTGGTGGAAGTTCTAATACTGTAAGTAAAAGTTATGATGGTGGAATTAAAATAATGAGTAAATTAACTAATGAAGTAACTTTAAGAGGATTTAGATATTTTGATTGGAATGTCGTAAGTGGTGATGCCGGTGAAACATATAATACTGATAAAGTTATCTCGAATGTTGTAAATTCACTTGGAAATGGCAGTACTTATGTAGTTTTACAACATGATATAAAAAAGTTTAGTGTAGATGCGGTTGAAGAAATCATAAAATATGGACTAAGTCATGGATATCAATTTAAACCATTAACTATGAATAGTCCGAGAGTAGAACATGGGGTTAATAACTAAAAAAAAGTTATCATTGTAACTTTTTTTTATTCTTCAATTATTTTTATGTTTTCTTTAAAATATTTGGTTAGTTTATTAAGATTTCTTTTTAATACAATCATATTTATTATGTCAGAAATAGCGTAGACAATTATTACTATGCCAATAAATAATGTTATTGCAACTGATGAATCAATTGGATTTAAAATTAAAATAAATCCACATACTATTGATAAAATAGAAATTAACATTAGTAATAACCAAGGAGTATTTTGTATTTTACTTAAGTATAATGTTAAACGAATTTTAAAAATACTTGTCATTATAAACCATGTACCTAGCATTAATGGAATAATAAAACTTAATATATTAGGATATATTAACATCATAATTCCAAGTAGAATAGATAACATACTTGCTGGTAACATATCAACAGGAATAAAATTATTATTTAATTTTATATCTGTAATCATTAAAATAACACCATTTATAATTAGTATAACTGATAATATAACTCCTAAAATTTCTAAAGACATCTTAGGAATTATTACCATAATAATTCCAATAATTATAAACATAATAGATATACAAATTGAAGAATTAATAAATGAATTTAATTTTTTAATCATAACTCACCACCTTTCTTAACTGTTTAATTAATTTATTTTGTGTTATAATAATTAAAAATATACGGAGGAAAATATGAAAGTAATTACAATTAAACAACCATTTGCTTCTCTTATTGTAGAAAATATAAAAAAATATGAATTTAGAACTTGGAAAACAAATTATAGAGGTAAAATTTTAATTCATGCTGCAAAAACTGTTGATAAGAACGCAATGAAAAAATTTGAAAAATATAATTTAGATTGTCCAACTGGTTGTATAATTGGTATTGCCTCTATAACTGATTGTATAAAAGTTGATGACAATTTTAGAAAAATTTTAAAATGCGAAAATGACTTAGTATATTCTAATATCATAAAAAATAAAGAATGGAATGGGTATGGTTTTAAGTTAGAAAAAATTTCTAAAATAGAACCAATAAAAGTAAATGGAAAACTTAGTTTGTGGGAATATGATTACAAATATTAATTTGTAATCTTTTCTTTTTCGGCTTTTTTATTAATGTAATATTTCCATCTAATATTTTGTTTATTTGTTTTATGCATTTTATAAAAACTTGTTAAAAAATCAATTGTTAAAATTGTTATTAAAATTATAGAAATAGAAGAGGTACTTAATTTTTCCAAATTATAAATAAAATTATAAATTGGTGTAAAACATTCCTGCATAAAGAACATAATTATAACTGTAAAACCTAAACTGGTTGGAATAGATGTATATCTAGTAATATGCATAGGTATTTTTTCATAATTCCAATAATAAAACTTAAAGTATTTTTCTGTAAATGTTCCAAGTAATAATTCTCCAATACTGACTATTAGAAAAACAATTACAAAATAAACAATATGACCAATATCCTGATTGTTTACAAATATACTATTAATTATAAATGAATCAGGGGTTCCTAGGAAAATATATAGTCCAATAATAAATAATCCATATCCTAGTAAAAATGGTAATTTCATATTTCTATTATCGCAAAAACCTTTTGTTAAAATAAGCCATATATTTTCAACTAAAAAGCCTAAAAATGAAACTATGACTGCCATTAAGGCAAGCGAGTAAATTTTTGTAATCATACTAACACTTCTTTTCTAGATTGACAAAAAATATGTCTGGTGTTACAATCGTAACAACTATATATAATATATTTATCACTAAAAAGATAAAAAATCAATATATTGATTAGTGAAGTTTACAAATCTGTTTAATTTGTAACATCAAGGAGTGTATATGAAAGATAGACAATATTCAGTTAAAAATTCTAATGAAGAATCAAATAAAATAACTAAATCAAGTTTACAAACAGCTCTTATATATTTAATGAATAAAAAGGATTTTGATAAAATAACTATTACAGAATTAGTAAAAAAAGCTGGTGTTTCTAGAATGGCTTTTTATAGAAATTATAATTCAAAAGAGGATATTTTAGAAAAAATTAAAGTAGAAGTTATTAACAGTTTAAAAGTTTTATTCATTAATTTAAAAGAATGTCATGGAAGTTATGAAGCTTATTATAAAATATTTGAAGAAATAAAATTAAAAGAAAAGGAAATACTTTTGTTAAAAAAAGCAAATTTTAAAATGTTGTTTTTGTTAGAAAATATCCTTTTATTTGACGATATGATTACATCAGAGAATAGAAGTGATTATTATAATTTAGTTGCTTGTATTGGGGCAGTACTTTCTGTAGTAACACGCTGGTTTGCTCTAGGTACGAAGGAAAGTATTAGTTATATGGCAAGCTATTGTGAAAAAAATATAGGTGTTTACTAGGGGGAAATATGAGATATAAAAGTGTTAGGTTAGCTAGTATATTAGGAGTATTAGGAAATATTTTTCTTTTAGTTATTAAAGGTATTATAGGATTTATGACTAATAGTAAGGCTATGATTGCTGATTTTATTAATAGTGCTGGAGACGTTTTTTCTTCATTTATGACGTTTATTGGCAATAAAATTGCGAGTAAACCTTATGATGATGATCATAACTTAGGTCATGGTAAGGCTGAATATATTTATTCAATGTTAATTAGTATTGTTATGTTTATAACTGTTTTAATAATATTAAAGGATTCTATTTTATCAATTTTTAAACCTACTCATTATGAATTTTCAATATGGCTTATTGTTGTTTGTATTATAACAATAATATTAAAATTTTTGTTATTTTTATATACAAATAAAATATCCAAAAAATTAAATAATTTATTAATTAAAGCTAATTCAAAAGATCACAGGAATGATTGCGTTTTAACTTTATTAAATTTAATTTCCGCAATTTTATCTAGAAATGGTATTTATTTTATTGATGGAATAGTAGGAACAGTAATTTCAGTTTGGATTATATTAACCGCTATTAATATATTTAAGGAAAGCTATGACGTATTAATGGATAAATGTATGAATGATATAACTAAAAATGAAGTTTTAAAAATAATAGAAAATCATAAAGAAATAAAAAAAATTACACATTTTAATTCAACACCAGTAGGTTATAAATATCAAATTTCTTTATCAATTTTCGTTGATGGAAACTTATCTACTTTTGAAAGTCATAATATTGCTGATAATTTAGAAAAAGAAATTATAAATAATATTGATGAAGTTTATTTAGCGATAATTCATGTTAATCCAATTTAAATAGAAAATAATAAAATTATTAAAATTTCACAAAAATAACATAATAATAGTATATATTAAAAATGTAAATTTAGATGAGGTGATTTTATGAATGAAAAGAATAATGAAAAAATAATAATAAATGAAAAGAAAAAAAATAATGGGATAGTTATAATTTTACTTATTATAACTATAGTAATTTTATCTATATTGGTAGTTTATTTGTCACAAAATAATTCTAATTCATTAGAAACAAATAAACAAAAAGCAAGTATAGAGTTGAAGCAAACTGAGACAAGTACTGTTAATAGTGAAGGTGTATATATAACAGATGTTTCAGAGATTGTTTCAAATGTTATGCCATCAATTGTTGCGATAACAAGTAAAACCTTAGTTTCAACAGGAAAATATGGACCAAGTTTTTTTGGATCACAACAATATAGTGAAGGAGCCGGAAGTGGAATTATTGTAAGTTCAAATGATTCTGAACTTATAATTTTAACAAATAATCACGTTGTTGAAGGTGCAGAAGAATTAAATGTTAAATTTATTAATGATAAAAGTGTTGATGCCAAAATAAAAGGTACATCTGAAAGAAAAGATATCGCAATTATTACTGTTGATTTAAGCAATTTGGATGAAGATACAATTAATTCTATTAAAGTTGCTACACTTGGTGATAGTGATACTTTAAAAGTTGGTAACGGTGTTATTGCGATTGGTAATGCATTAGGTTATGGTCAATCAGTTACCACAGGAGTAGTAAGTGCTTTGGATAGAGAGGTTACTATAGATAATTATACAAATAAAATGATTCAAATAGATGCTGCAATTAACGGTGGAAATAGTGGTGGAGCCTTACTTAATAGTAATGGTGAGGTAATTGGAATTAATTCAGCTAAATATTCCTCAAATTCCTATACATCATCAGCTAGTATAGAAGGAATGGGTTTTGCTATTCCAATTTCCTCTGTTAGTAATTTAATTGAATCATTAATGAATGGTGAAGAAGAACAAACTGCAACATTAGGTATTGAAGGATATATGATTAACGAATCATATAGTAAAAGTTATAATATGCCAGTTGGATTTTATATTTCTAGAATTGTAAGTGGTAGTGGAGCAGATTCATCAAAATTAGAGATAGGAAATATTATTACTAAAATTGACGATATTGACATTAATTCTTTTAGTGATATAAGTAATTATTTGTATGAAAAAAAGAAAGGCGATACAGTAAAATTAGTAGTTAAATATACTAGTGGACGTGAATATAAGGAAAAAGAAGTAAATGTAGTTTTATCATAATGTTAGATTTTCTAACATTTTTTTGTAACTTTCTATTTTTCCTTTATATAAAAATTTTAAGTAAATTTATGAGGAGCAACGTGAATTGGTAAAGAAATATGAATTCTACAGATGCTTATTATAGAATTATAGTTGAAAAAAATTTTGTTTAATGATAAAATTATGATGTATTCATAAAAGTAGGTGAGTTTATGGAAGAAACAAGAATTTATGATTCAACTATATTTAAACAAGCTTTAATTGGTGATGTAATAAAAGAAGTTGTAGATATTTTATCAGAAAGGGGCTATAATCCAATAAATCAAATTGTTGGTTATTTGATGAGTGGTGATCCTGGATATATTTCTAGTTATAAGGACGCTAGAAAGAAAATTCAAAGTATTAGCAGAACAGATTTGTTGGCATTTTTAGTCAATAATTATTTACAAAAATGAGATATTTGGGACTTGATTTAGGAAGCAAAACGCTTGGTGTATCATTAAGTGATGTAACTCATACAATAGCGTCAACTTATAAAACAATACATTTTAATGAATCGGATTATGATTCTATATTGCCAGAATTAAAAGAAATTGTTAGTGAATATAATGTTTCAAAAATTATTTTAGGTTTGCCTAAAAATATGAATAATACGGTTGGTGAAAGAGGCGAAATTTGCCTTGAGTTTCAAAAAAAATTAATTGATTATTTAAATGTAGAAGTTATTATGCAAGATGAGAGACTTTCAACTGTAGAAGCAACAAATTATATGTTAGATGCTGATATTTCTAGAAAAAAAAGAAAAAAGAAAGTTGATAGTTTAGCTGCAAATATAATTCTTCAAACATATTTAGATAAAGAAAGAAGGAGAAATACTAATGAATAATGAAGAGAGAATGGTTTTTAAAGTTGTTAATGAAGCTGGTAAGGAAGTAGAATGTGAAGCACTTTTTACATTTGAATCAGAAGAAACAAAGAAAAGTTATATAGTATATACAGATAATACTAAAGATGAAGCTGGAAATACTAAAGTTTATGCATCAATTTATGATCCAAATAGTGAATCAACATCATTAGAACCTATTGAAACTGATAAAGAATGGAAAATAATTGAAACGATTTTAACAGAACTTCAAAATCAAGTAAGACAACAATCTAATGAAGGAACTCAAGAATAGTAATATATGAAAAAATACACATATATGGCTGGTTTTCTTGTAGCCTTTTTTGTTATTTTAATTATTGTTTGTTGTACACTTTATAAAATAAATATTAGTCCTGTTAGTAAAAATTCTGAATTGAAAGAAATAAAAATTGAATCTGGAGAAACTTATCTTACAATTTCAAGTAAGTTAAAACAAAATAATTTGATTAAATCTGAATTTTTTTACAAATTATATGTCAAATTAATGAATCCTAAAAGTTTGGAAAAAGGAAAATATTTGTTAAGTGAAGATATGGGTGTAGAAAAAATTATAAAAACTTTAGAAAATGGAAGTGACGCTAATATTGATGCGATAAGTATTACCTTTGTTGAGGGAAAAAATATGCATTATATTGCTAAATTAATATCTGAAAATACAAATAATACTGAAGATGATGTTTATAATTTGTTAAATGATTCTAATTATTTGGATTATTTAATTAGTAAATATTGGTTTTTAACAGATGAAATAAAAGATAATCGTATTTATTATTCTCTTGAAGGTTATTTATTTCCAGATACATATCAATTTAAAAGTAAAGATGTAACAGTTAAAGAAATTTTTGAAACGTTATTAGATGAGATGGATACTAAATTAACTCCTTATAAAACTGATATTCAAAATAGTAATTATACTGTACATCAAATTTTAACATTAGCTTCCATTGTTGAATTGGAAGGCGTTAATGTTAGTGATCGATTCGATGTGTCAGGAGTATTTTATAATCGTTTAAATTCTGGTTGGAGTTTAGGTAGTGATGTTACAACTTATTATGCAAGTAAAGTCGATATGAATGAAAGAGATTTATATAAATCTGAATTAGATGAATGTAATAACTATAATACTAGAAATTCTTGCATGAGTGGTAAATTACCAGTTAGTCCAATATGTAATCCTGGTATTGAATCAATAAAAGCTGCGATTAATCCAAATCAACATAATTACTATTTCTTTGTTGCTGATAAAAATAAAAAAACTTATTTTACTAAAACTAATGCAGAACATTTACAAATGATTGCGTCTTTACAAAGTCAAGGTTTATGGTACGAATATCAGAATTAGAAGAATACGCAAAAGAATATAATATACCAATAATGATGGAAGATGGTATTGAATTTTTATGCGATTACATAAAGAAAAATAATATAAAACGTATATTAGAAATTGGTACTGCTATTGGTTATTCGGCAATTAAAATGGCATCAATTGATAAAGATATTAAAATTACAACTATTGAAAGAGATAAAGATAGATATTCTCTAGCTTTAAAAAATATAAGTGATTTTAAGTTAGAAGAACAAATTGATGCAATTTTAGATGATGCTTTAAATGTTGATTTAGGTGATAAATATGATTTAATATTTATTGATGCAGCAAAAGGACAATATATAAATTTTTTTGAGAAATTTAAAACTAATCTAAAAAATAATGGTGTAATCATAAGTGATAATTTGTCATTTCATGGCCTTGTTGAAGGTGATTGGAGTACATTAACACGTAATGTTAGAGGACTAGTTAGAAAAATTAAAAACTATAAAGATTTTTTAGATGAAAATAAAGAATTCAAAACTGATTACTATGATATTGGAGATGGAATAGGTGTTTCAAGACGATACTAAAGTATTGTCTTTTTTCTATATTATATAGAAATAAATATTACAATTTGGTATAATATTAAAGGTGAATGGTATGGATAATGACTTATATAAATATGAAAATGAATTATATAATAGTGGAATAAATTTTATAGGCGGAGTAGATGAAGTTGGAAGAGGTCCTTTAATTGGTGATGTGGTTGCCGCTTGTGTTGTATTACCACGTGATTTTGTATTAGATGGCTTAACCGATTCAAAAAAATTGAGTGAAAAAAAACGTGATGCATTTTATGATTATATTATAAATAATTGTGTCGCTTATGGCATAGGGTATGTTCATGCCGATGAAATTGATAAGATAAATATTTATGAAGCAAGCAGAAAAGCAATGATGGAAAGCATATCTATAGTAAGAAAAAAAATCAATTTAGAACACGTTTTGGTTGATGCGATGCCTTTACCTGATTTAGATATTAATTCAACGTCCATAATAAAAGGGGATGCTAAAAGTATTAGTATTGCAGCTGCAAGTGTTGTTGCAAAAGTTACAAGGGATAGAATGATGTACGAACTTGATAAAATTTATCCTATGTATGGTTTTGCTTCTCATAAGGGTTATCCCACAAAAAAACACATAGAAGCAATTAATAAATATGGACTTATAGACGGTTATAGAAAAACCTATGGCCCTGTTAAAAAAGTATTGGAGGAAATAAAATGAATTTAGGCCCAAATTTTAATAATAGAAAATTATTTACAGGCGAATCAAAAAGTACAACTCGTTCAATTAATATGGAACGATTCAAAGAAAGAACTGGCGCTAGAAGTATTGATGAAGTTAGAAATTCAAGAATGAAATTAAATGAACAAGTTAGTAAAAATAAATATGGATATCAAAATGCTATGAGAGAAACAAATACTGACAAAGGTGAGGTTTCAAATGCCGAAAAAAGGTTTAATCACCTTGAGGCTATGCGTAATATAAAAAGAGGTTTTTAATGAAAATAGATAGAGTAATTGTTGGTTCATATTTAGAAAACTGTTATATTGTATCACAAGATAATAATTGTATTATTGTTGACCCTGGTGATTCATTTGAAGAAATCGATGAGATAATAAATGGTATGAAAGTTTTGGCTGTTTTGATAACACATCATCATTTTGATCATATTGGTGCTTTAGATAGTGTTATAAAAAAATACAATCCAATTATTTTTGAGTATGATAACGTAAAAGAAAAAAACTATAAAATAGAAAATTTTTCATTTGATGTTATTTACACATTTGGTCATACCAGTGATTCAGTTACTTATTATTTTAAAGAAGAAAAAATAATGTTTACAGGTGATTTTTTATTTGAAAATAGTATAGGAAGAACTGATTTAGAAACTGGTAATTATGAAGAAATGTTAAAAAGTATTGAAAAGATTAAAAAATATGATGATGACATTACTGTTTATCCGGGTCATGGTAATAAAACTGTTCTTGGATTAGAAAAACTAAATAATTATTGGTTCGATAATATTAATCTATAAATTTTATAGATTTTTTTTAATTTTTAATATATAATTAAGTAGGTGATTTTATGAGAAAGATAGATGTAAAAGTTGGTGTATCTAATAGACACGTTCATTTAAAAGAAAGCGATTTTAGAGTTTTATTTGGCGATACTACTTTAGAAAAATCAAAAGATTTAACTCAACCAGGAGAATTTGCTAGTACTTCTAAAGTTACTATCAAAACGCAAAAAGGTATTATAGAAAATGTAAGAGTATTAGGACCTCTAAGAAGTTATACTCAAGTTGAAGTTTCAAAAACTGATGCTTTTAAATTAGGAATAAATCCTCCAGTTAGAGAATCAGGAGATATAATAGGTAGTGAGGGTGTTACTCTTATAGGACCAAATGGTAGTATTGATTTAAATGAAGGCTGCATTATTGCAACTCGTCATATTCATTTAACAAATGAAGATGTAAAAAAATATGGGTTAGAAAATAAAAAATACGTAGATGTTTTATTAAATGGAAAAAAAGGCGGTATTTTAAAAAATGTATCATTAAAAATTAGCGATAATTATTCTTTTGAAATGCACCTAGATACTGATGACGCTAATGGGCATTTAGTAAGTCAAGGTGATATTGCAAGCATTTTAGTTGGTGAATGTGATGAATAATGAATTCAGAATTTGCAACAAATGTAAGGCTATGAATGTCTCTTCAATTGTACCAAAACTTGAAGAGATAGATCCCAATGCTAAAATAATAATAGGTTGTCAAAATTTTTGTGGAATAGGTAGAACAAAAAACTTTGCGATTGTTAATCATATTCCTATTATAGCGGATACTGAAGAAGAATTAATTTTGAAAATTAAAGAATTTCTTAAAAAAAATTAATTATTTGCTTAATTAATTTTTTTTTGATATAATTTTTACGGTGATAAATGTGGTAAAATATGATGAAAACTCAATAAAAATATTAGAAGGACTCGAAGCTGTTAGAAAAAGACCCGGTATGTATATAGGTTCAACTGATAAAAGAGGCCTTCATCATTTAATATGGGAAATTGTCGATAATGGAATTGATGAAGTTATCAATGGATACGGAAAAAAAATAAAAATTATAATGCATAAAGATGGTAGTATTAGTGTAAGTGATGAAGGACGTGGCGTTCCGGTTGGAATGCATTCTAGTGGTATGTCAACACCAGAAGTTATTTATACAGTACTTCATGCTGGTGGAAAATTTGAAACAGGCGGATATAAAGTTTCTGGTGGATTACACGGGGTAGGAGCAAGTGTAGTTAATGCCCTATCAAAATGGATGGAAGTTACAATAAAAAGAGATGGTTATGAACATTATATTAAATTTGAAAATGGTGGAAAGTTAGCAGTACCTTTAAAACAATTATCAAAAACAAGTAAAACTGGTACTACAGTTAGATTTATGCCTGATGATGAAATATTTTCAACTACAAATTTTTCTTTTACTACTATTTGTGAAAGGATGCAAGAATGTGCATTTTTACTTAAAGGATTAAATATTGAGATTGTTAATGAAATAGACGGAAGGAAAGAAGTTTATCAATATGAAAATGGTTTAAAATCATTTGTTGAATACTTAAATGAAGATAAAAAAGCCTTACATAAAGTGGTTGATTTTGATGCCACAAAAGATGGAATTAATGTTGAAATAGCGTTTCAATATACAGATACCTACAATGAAAATATCATATCTTTTGTAAACAATGTAAAAACAAATGATGGTGGAACTCATGAAGTTGGTTTTAAATCAGCAATTACAAGAGTATTTAATGATTATGCTAGAGTTAATAAATATTTAAAAGATAAAGATAAAAATTTGGAAGGTAGTGATACAAGAGAAGGATTAACTGCTATTATATCATTACAAATTCCTGAAAATTTATTACAATTTGAAGGTCAAACAAAGGCAAAACTTGGAACTCCAGAAGCTAGAACTATTGTTGAGAGTATTGTTGTTGAAAAATTACAGTATTTTTTGGAAGAAAACAAAGCAGTAGCAACTTCTATTTTGGAAAAAATGGTTAAAAGTAAAATGGTTAGAGAAGCTGCCAGAAAAGCTAGAGATGAGGCAAGAAACGGTAAGGATAAAGCAAAAAAAGAAAGATTACTTAGTGGAAAATTAACACCTGCCCAAACAAAAAATCCCGATAAAAACGAATTATTTTTAGTCGAAGGAGATTCAGCCGGTGGTTCTGCAAAACAGGGTAGAGATAGAAAATTTCAAGCAATTTTACCATTAAGAGGTAAAGTATTAAATTGTGAAAAAACAAAATTAGAAGAAATATTCAAAAATGAAGAAATTAATACAATAATACATACAGTTGGAGCTGGTGTTGGAAGTGATTTTGAAGTAAAAGATTCTAATTATGATAAAATTATTATTATGTCAGATGCCGATGTAGATGGATCACATATTCAAATTTTATTACTTACATTCTTCTATCGCTACATGAAGCCTTTAATTGAAGCTGGAAAAGTTTATATAGCTATGCCACCTTTATATAAATTATCAAACGGAAAAGTTGTTCACTATGCTTGGACTGATGATGAGAGAAAAAGTATATTAGCGCAAAGTAAAATAAAACTTGAAACACAAAGATATAAAGGTTTAGGAGAAATGAACGCTGAACAATTATGGGAAACAACTATGAATCCTGAAACTAGAAGTTTGATTAAAGTTAATATAATAGATGCTGCCTTGGCAGAAAAACGTGTTAGTATATTAATGGGTGATAAAGTAGAACCTAGAAAAGAATGGATTGAAGAAAATATTGAGTTTACTTTAGAAGATAATTATCAAGTTTAAGGGTGAATTTATGAATAGAAAAATTATGGATAATTTGTCATACGGATTTTATTTTATTATTATTTGTTTAATAATTTTATCAGTATATTTAATTTTTTTTAGACAAGATAAAAAACAAAGTGAAAACAATATAGAAACTAAAACGACAACTGAGAGAAGTTTGGAAAATATTAAATTAAATCAAGATAATGTATATTTAGATATTGGTGGTAGTTTTGAACTTAAAGTTACATTAATTTCTGGTAATGGTAGTGAAAAAATAAAATATGAATCAGAAAATTCTAATATTGCAACAGTAGATGAGTTTGGATTAATTACTGGTGTTAGTGCTGGAACAACTAAAATTTTGGTTACTGTTTTGGATACTAATATTAAAACAGAATGTGTTGTAAATGTAACAAATAATGTAATAACTGTTAGCGGTTTATTTGTTTCTGAGGAAACCGTTAATATGAGTATTAATGATACTTATAATATCGGTGTTACAATCGTTCCAAATAATGCAGTTGATAAAAGACTTGTTTATACATCTTCAAACGAATCTATAGTAACTGTTGATCAAAATGGTTTGGTTCGTGCAATAAATAAAGGATATTCAAAAGTGGTAATTAGTTCATATAACGATCCTAATATTAAAGTTGAAATTTCTTTTTATGTAAAATAAAACATGATTTTTCATGTTTTTTTCTGATTTTTTTGGTATAATCTTATTGAAATTGGGTGATTGAATGAAAATAGTAGTCATTGGTGGAGGAGCTAGTGGACTTGTTAGTGCGATATTTAGTAAAACAAAGAATAATGAAGTAATAATTTTAGAACGTAATAATAATTGTGGCAAAAAAATTTTGATTACAGGTAATGGAAAATGTAATTATTGGAATAGTGACCAAAATATAAATCATTATCATTCTGATAATATTGCTGAGTTAAAAAAGATAATTACTCCTGAATTAAATAATGAAGTTTTAAAATTTTTTGAAAAAATAGGAATAGTTCCAAAAATTAAAAACGGCTATTATTATCCTACATCTAACCAAGCAACTAGTATTCAAACAGCTTTAATTTTAGAAGCAAAACTAAAAGGTGTAATTATTAATAATAATGAATATGTAAAAAATATTATTAAAAAAAATAATAAATATTATATTGAAACTGAACAAAATAATTATATTGCAGATAAAGTTATTGTAGCAACAGGTTCTAAAGCAGTTCCTAAGACTGGATCTGATGGGAATGGTTATGATTTAGCCATTCATCTAGGTCATAGTGTAATAAAACCATTACCAGCATTAGTTCAATTAAATGGAATTGGTAATTATTTTAAAGAGTGGGCAGGAGTAAAACAAGATGTTAAAGTTACACTACTAGAAAATAATTCTAAGATAAAAGAAGAATATGGTGAAATTAATTTGACTGATTATGGTTTAAGTGGAATATGTGTTATGCAATTAAGTGGTATTATTGCTAGGGGAATTGATAATGGTAAAGAAGAAATAATTGAAATTAATTTTCTGCCATGGATTAATGAAAATAGTGAATTTATTAATTGGATGGATAATCGTAATAAATTAGTTTTAAATAGAAATATAACAGAACTTCTAGATGGTGTACTAAATTATAAATTAGTAAATTTAATAATAAAAAAATCAGGAATTAAACAAAATGAAAGATGGACAAATTTATCAAAAGATTTAAAATTTGCTTTAGCTAATAATATTATTTCTTTTAAACAAAAAATCATTTCTACAAATTCTTTTGATAAAGCTCAAGTATGTTCAGGAGGAATACCACTTAGTGAAATTAATATAGATACAATGGAATCAAAATACAACAAAAATTTATATTTTGTAGGTGAGGTATTAGATGTTGTTGGTGATTGTGGTGGCTACAATTTAGGATTTGCTTGGATAAGTGGTATTATTGCTGGTAAAACGATATCGAAAGAGGAATAATTATGATAAGATTAAGACAAATAAATGTAAATGTTTTAGAAGATTCAAAAGAAAAATTGATAGAAAAATGTTCTAAAAAATTAAGAATAAATAGTAAAGAAATAAAAGATATTGAAATAGTAAAAAAATCTATAGATGCTAGAAAGAAACCTGACTTATTTTATTCCTATGAAGTAAATATTGTTGTTAATTCAGAAGAAAAAATAATTTCTAAGTTGATTTCAAATGACATATTTATTGTAAATGAAAAAAAATATGAATTCAAAATAACTGGCCAAAAAAAATTATTTAAAAGACCAATTATTGTAGGTAGTGGACCCGCTGGATTATATTGTGCCTATATGTTGGCTCAAAATGGATATAAACCAATAATTATAGAACGTGGTAAAGATGTAGATAGTAGAATATTAGATGTAAAAAAATTTTGGGAAACAGGTGTTTTAGATAAAAATTCTAATGTTCAATTTGGCGAGGGTGGAGCTGGAACTTTTTCAGATGGAAAACTTAATACGTTAGTTAAAGACAATAATAATAGACAAAAGAAAGTATTAGAAATATTTGTTGAATCAGGTGCTCCAAGTGAAATTTTATATGAAAATAAGCCACATATCGGAACAGATATTTTAACAAGTGTTGTAAAAAATATTAGAAAAAAAATTATTTCTATGGGTGGCGAATTTAGATTTAATACATGTCTTACTAATATTAAATTTGAAAATGGATTTGTTAAAAGTATTATAGTTAATCATTACGAAGAAATTGAAACTAATGTTTTAGTACTGGCAATTGGTCATAGTGCAAGAGATACTTTTAAAATGCTATATGAGTTAAAATTAAATATGAAGTCAAAGCCATTTGCTGTTGGTATTCGTATAGAGCATCCTCAAAAATTGATAAATAAATCTCAGTATGGTGTAGAAAAACACGCTATTTTACCTAATGCTAGTTATAAATTGACTCATAAGGCTTTAAATGGAAGAGGTGTATATACATTTTGTATGTGTCCAGGCGGTTATGTTGTAAATTCTTCATCAGAAGAAAATATGCTTGCTATTAATGGTATGAGTAATTATAAAAGGGATACAGAAAACGCAAATAGTGCTGTTATTGTAACAATTTCGCCAAATGATTTTGGTGATAATGTTATGTCTGGAGTTGAATTTCAAAGAAATTTAGAAAAAAAAGCTTATTCATTATGTAATGGAAAAATACCAGTTCAATTGTATGGTGATTTTAAAGCAAATCAGATTTCTACTAAATTTGGAACTATAAAACCAATTTTTAAAGGTAACTATGAATTTGGAAATATAAGAACTATTTTTCCTAATTATATAAATGATGCATTAATTGATGGTATTGAAGCATTTTCTAAAAAAATTAAAAATTTTAACTGTGATGACGCAATAATAGCTGGTGTAGAAAGCAGAACTTCTTCACCAATTCGTATCGAAAGAGATGAGTTTGGTGAAAGTAATATAAAAGGAATTTATCCGATAGGAGAGGGAGCTGGGTACGCAGGTGGTATAACATCTGCTGCAATTGATGGTATTATAGCTGCTGAAAATATCGCAAAAGTATATAAAGTAAATTAAAAATATTGATAATTAGCAATTAATATGTTAAAATTAATACTGTTATCAGTATTAATTGGCCTGTTGGTGAAGTGGTTTAACACGCCACCCTCTCAAGGTGGTATTCATGGGTTCGAAACCCATACAGGTCACCAAAATAAAAACAAAAGCCTTTAATTTAAAAGGCTTTTTTTATTATTAAAAAATTTTTTAAAAATATAGGGGTTTTGATAAAAAACATAATATCAACTTGACTGATGAAAATAATTTATATAAAATATAGTCTATAATTTTTATTGGGGTGATTTTATGAATTATCAGAATGCAGTAAATAAAAATGATATTTATGATATTAATAATTTTTATATTGGACAATTATTAATTAATCTATGTGATAATCAATCAACAGATGATTTACTTAATAAAAAATTTATTTTAAAAATGCAGTCTAATTTTGATACTGTTATAAAAAACGGTGATGATTATTATGTTATAACAATTTTTTATAAATTAAATAATGATTTGATTTGTTTACATAATTTTAAAAATTATAAAGTAAATGAATGCAATTTTTTATATTCTTTAAGAAATTTTTTTCCTAAAATTGATTTTGAAATTCCAAAACAAATAAAGTTTTCAGAAGCTTTGATGATATTTAGGTATATGTTTGACATGAATTTAAAAGATTCATTTGAAACAATGAATACTAACTATTTATATAATATAAGTGATTATTATGTTGGGAATTTATATTTAAAAAATAATGTTAGTAGTCATGAAAATGAAATTTATAAATATATTTTAAGAAAAAGTAGTGCCAAAAATATTACATTTAATGATGCAAAAGATTATGATTCAATATACAAGTGTTTATTTTATCAAAGCACCTTTGGACTTTATAATTTGAATAATAATAATTACCATCATTTGAACAAATGTATTGAACAATCAGAAAATAGTTATTATGAAGTGGGAAGTTCCTTTTTAGATTTTTTGAATCAAAATAATTTTCAATGTGATAATAAAGAAATATCTATGAAAACAGCTTTTAGGTTATTTAAAAAATATAATATTTAAAAACTTATTATTTTTTGTTAAAGTTGAGTATTTTTATTTAATAAAATACTTTTTTTTGATATAATTTATATGGTGGTAGTATGCAACAATATGTAGATATTTTACTAAAAAAAATAAATTATCCTGCTAATAAATATGAAAATTTCAAAGAAGCTAACGTTGATAAAATTGTTGGTAATTCTAATAAAACTAAATATGTTTTTTATATTACTTTAGAAAAATTAATGAATACGATTGATTATCATGAATTTGTTAGATTAATGCATAAGTCATATTCAGAATTACAATCTATTGATGTCGTATTTTCGTTAAAAAATAAACGTGAATTAGATATAAGAGAATATTACAAATATTTTATAAAACTATTAAGTGATGGATCTCCTTTAACCTATAATTTAACAAATTTAAGTTTAAATGTTTTAGATATCTATAATAGCGAAAATTATAATATTGTTATAAATGCAGATAGTTATGCACAGGAATTAAGACTAAAAAATATAATTAATCAGTTACAACTCATGTACCATAAAATAGGTTATGATGTGAGTATTGATATAAAAGTATCAGAAAAAAATTTGATTAGCGAAGAAATTGCCAATGAACTTAAAATAGAAGTTCCAAAAGAATTACTAGAAAATAAACCCGTTTTAGAAGTGAAAAAAGAAGAGAAAAGAAAATGGGTTCCAGATAAAAATTATAAAAGACCTCCGTTAATAGTCGAACCTGATAATCCTGAGATAGTGTTTGGTAAAAAAATTAGTGATAAAGCATCTAGACTTGATACAGTTGCATCTACTGGTACTGTAGTAATAGAAGTGGAAATATTTGGTAAAGATGTAATTACAACTAAGACAAATTTAAGAATTATAACACTAAAATTAACTGATTATACGGATAGTATATATGCTAAAATATTTGTAAATGATGAAGATGAATTCAATATTATTGATAAAAAGTTGAAAGTTGGTAATTGGTATAAAATAAAAGGCAGTGTAAAAAATGATGATTATTCTCATGAACTTACATTAAGTGCTACTGATATTAATAATTTTGAATATCAAAAACAAGAATTAGTTGATGATGCAGAAATCAAAAGAGTTGAACTTCACGCTCATACTATGATGAGTCAAATGGATGGAGTGACAAAATTAGATTTAGGTAAACATACCTGTGAGTTAGTTGAAAAAACAATTAAAATGGGGTATAGGGGTGTTGCCATAACAGATCATAGCGGTTGTCAAGCTTTTCCAATTTCTTTTGGTATTATAAAGTCTCATAATAAAAAAGTAAGAGCAAATATAAAATCCAAAATAGAAGAATTAGAAAACGCTATTTTAGAAGAATCTGATGAGTCAAAAAAGAATGAATTAACTATTGAATTAGAAAAAAAACGTGAAGAATTAAAAAATCCACCTATATTTAAAGGATTATATGGAACAGAACTTACATTAGTTGATGATACTGTAAATATTGTAGTAAGACCAAATGATTCAAAATTAATGGATAATACTTATGTTGTATTCGATACTGAAACTACTGGTTTTAATGCTGGTGGCGCCGATCAAATGATAGAAATTGGTGCTGTAAAAATTAAAGACGGGAATATAATTGATAGATTTGATGAATTAATTAATCCAGGAAGACATATTCCAGATAGAATTACAGAACTTACTTGTATAACAGATGAAATGGTTAAAGATTGTGAAAATGAGGAATTTGTAACTAAAAAATTTTTAGAGTGGGCAAGTGACTTACCAATGGTTGCTCATAATGCAAAATTTGATATTTCATTTATTGAAATGGCTATGAAAAAATATAATTTAGGAGTATTTAAAAACACAGTAATTGATACTTTAGAGTTATCTAGAACTTTAGATCAAGGATTTGCACGTCATGGTCTATCAGCTTTGGTTAAAAGGTATAATGTTCCTTGGGAAGAAGATGCTCACCACAGAGCGGATTATGATGCTGAAGGTACTGCGCTAGTATTTCATAAAATGTTAAAAAAACTTGAAGCACAAAAATTTGTTACTATAAGTGATTTAGATAAGCTTATATCTAAAGATGAAATTTATAAATTTGGTCGTACATATCACTTTAACGCAATTGCTTTAAATAAAAAAGGACTTAAAAATTTATTTACAATAATTTCCTTAGCAAATACAGTTTATTTATATAAAACACCAAGAATATTAAGAAGTAAACTTGAAGAATTAAGGGAAGGTTTATTAATAGGTAGTGGTTGTTATGAATCAGAAGTTTTCTCTCTTGCAAGAAGTAAGGAAGGAGAAGAGTTAACTAATATAATTAACTTTTATGATTATGTTGAAGTACAACCACCTGAGGTATATGATCATTTAATTCAATTAGGTGATTTCAGTAGTCTTGTTGAACTTCAAAATCATATTCATAAAATTATAGATGCTACTAAAAATGCTGGAAAAATAATTGTAGCAACTGGTGATGTACATCACTTCTATAGGGAAGATAAAATTTATCGTGAAATTATCGTAAATCAAAAAGTTCCTGGTGGTGGAAGACATCCTTTAGCTAAAAATGGTATCAAGAGTATTCCATCTCAACATTTTAGAACAACAAGAGAAATGCTTGAAAATTTTTCATTTTTACCAAGTGATTTAGCCTATGAAATTGTTATAGAAAATACTAATAAAGTTTTAGATATGGTAGATGAAATAGAAGTAATACCTGATACCGGCGGAACTCCTTTTTCTCCACGTGTAAAATCAGATGATGGAGCATCTTATCTTGATTGCCCTAGAGTTGTTACAGATTTAGTTTATACTAAAGCTCGTGACTGGTATGGTGAACCACTTCCATACTCAATAGAAGAGAGAATTGCCACTGAACTTTATGGTGATGTTGTATTAAATTCTATTAAAGATTCATTGAAAGATAAAAATCTAAATGATGAAGATTTGAAACGAGAAGCCTTTAAGGAGTTACATGATGTAATTTTAAGAGGTTTTGATGATGTAAAGGAATTAGTCAGAAATTATATAAAGAAAAATTCTGAGACTGAATTAAGTGAAGAAGAACTTGAAAAAAGTTTGAAAAAATCGTTGGGTGGAGTAATAGGAGCCGGATTTGATCCCATTTATTTGATTGCCCAAAGACTTGTTAAACACTCAAATGACGAAGGATTTTTAGTAGGATCGCGTGGATCAGTTGGATCTAGTTTTGTTGCAACAATGATGGGTATTACAGAAGTAAATCCTCTAGCTGCACACTATCGATGTCCAAAATGTAAATGTAGTATTTTCGATTCTGATGATGGTAAACCATTAGGTGCAGAGTATTCATCTGGATTTGATTTACCTGATAAGATGTGTCCAAATTGTAATATTCCACTTTTAAAAGATGGACAGGATATGCCATTTGCGACTTTCTTAGGATTTAACGCTGATAAAGTTCCAGATATAGACCTTAACTTTTCAGATTTAAACCAAGCAAGTACCCATGCCTATACTAAAGTTTTGTTTGGCGCTGATAATGTATATCGTGCTGGAACAATAGGTACTGTTGCTGATAAAACTGCTTTTGGTTTTGTTAAAGGTTATTGTGAGGATAAAAATATTGTCATGCGTACTGCAGAAGTAGAACGCCTTGCGATTGGTTGTACTGGTGTAAAAAGAACTACTGGTCAACACCCGGGAGGAATTGTAGTTATTCCAGATTATATGGATTGTTTTGATTTTACTCCATTTCAATATCCAGCTGAAGATCCTAACAGCGCTTGGAGAACAACTCACTTTGATTATCACTCAATTGAGGAATGTGTTTTAAAACTTGATATTTTAGGACATTCAGATCCAACACAATTAAGACTTATACAATTACAATCTGGTACAGACATAATGAAGGTTCCTCTAGATGATAAAGAAACTATGAGTATATTTACGTCTACTAAAGCATTAGGAGTAACTAAAGAACAAATCATGTGTAATACTGGTACCCTTGGAATTCCTGAATTTGGAACCGCCTTTACCATAAAATTAGTAGAAGATACAAAACCAACAACTTTTGCTGAATTAATTAAAATTTCAGGTTTGTCGCATGGAACTGATGTTTGGCTTGGAAATGCACAAGAATTAATTCAAAATAATATTGTTCCATTTAAAGAAACAATAGGCTGTCGTGATGATATTATGGTTTATTTGATGTACAAGGGCGTTAAACCTATTAAAGCATTTAAAATTATGGAATTTGTTCGTAAAGGAAAAGCAAGTAAAGATCCTGAAACTTGGAAAGAACACGTTAAAACAATGCAAGAAGCAAATATTCCAGATTGGTTTATTGGTTCATGTCAAAAAATTAAATATATGTTCCCTAAAGCCCATGCAGCTGCCTACGTTATTAGTGCATTTAGAATTGCGTGGTATAAAGTTCATATGCCAGTTTATTTTTATGCTTCTTGGCTTTCTTCTAAGGCAACTGACGTTGATCTTGAAGCAATGTGTGGAGGTTATGACGCAATCAAGAAAAAAATTATTGAAATTCAAAATAAGGGTTATGATGCTACAAATAAAGAGTTAGGTCAACTAGAAAGTTTGAAAGTTGCACTTGAAGCAACTGCCCGTGGAATTAAATTCTTAAACGTTGATTTATACAAAAGTGAATCAATTGTTTGGGTTGCTAAGAATGATAATGAAATATATCCACCTTTTAATGCTATAGATGGACTAGGGGATACTGTTGCTAATAATATTGTTGAAGAAAGAGAAAAAGGTGAATTTTTAAGTATTGAAGATTTGCAAAAAAAAGCAAAAATTTCTGGAACATTAATAGAAAAAATGCGAATGTTAAATATTTTAGATGGAATGGATGAATCTAGTCAATTATCACTTTTTTAGTTATAATTTTTGAAAAAAGTTGAACAACTTGTTCAACTTTTTTGATTAATAAAAAGGAATGATTTAATTTATATTAAACATTCCTTGTAATTCAGTAATTCCTAAGTTTGTAACTCTTGATATAGTACCTAAGTCTATATTTTCATGATACATTGATTTTGCTATTTGGGTGTTTCTTTCACTAATTCCTCGTTTTTCACCAACAACAAGACCATTTTTAAAGCCCTCGTCATTTGCTTCAGCAA
>CAJLIR010000020.1 GCA_905206805.1 uncultured Caryophanales bacterium
ATTCTTGCTTTATTTAATATTTTAATTACTTGTGGGATAGCAATTAAAGCAATTATTGCTAATATTACTATTACCGCTAATAACTCTATTAACGTAAAACCTTTATTTTCTTTCATTTTGTACAACTCCTTATTCTGATTATTATAATACCATTTTTAAAACTTTTTATCAATAATTTTATGTAGGTATTCAAATAATTTTTTATGTTCAACAGTATATGGAACATATTCAGGATCTGAATTTTTAAATATTTGTTCCAAATATTCATAATATACATATTTAATATCCGTTAATTCTGAAAACTGTAATTTCGTTTCTTCAACATTAAGATTAAGTTTAATTAAAAAAACATCATCAATAACATTCAAAAAATGATTTTTATAAGGTTGTTTTCTTTTTAAAGTAAATAAAAATTTTATATTACTATCATCTATTTTTTGTCCCAATTCCTCTTTTAATTCTCTTTTTACTGCATCTATACTATTCTCACCGCTCCTTACATGTCCAGCAACTGATATAGCCCACAAATTAGGAAATGTTTCTTTTTTGGGATGTCTTTTTTGTACTAATATTTCATTATTATCATTTATTATCCATATATGAACTGTTTTATGATAATCGCCACTTTCATACACATCCTTTTTATTTTTTACAATTCCTGTTTTATTTCCATCTTTATCTAATACATCTATCATTTCCATAAATTTACCCTCAAAAAAAAGTAATATATAATTACTTTTTACCTCTCTATTTCATATAAATTAGATAATTTATTATATATATCTGGTTCAACTTTATTTAACGTATTAATTGTTATTTCTAATGATTTTTTATAATCACCTTTGTTAAATAAAATTTCTGAATATGTTAATCTTTTATTTAATTCTTCGGTATTACTTCGATACCTATTACCGTAAACAATTGCCATTTCAGCAAATTTTGCAGTTTTTATCATTTCTTTTGTGTGCCCGTAAATTTTTAAAACTAAATCTCTTGCATTATCAACACGAGTATTTAACACATCAATTGTAATAGGTTTTTTTGAAAGTTCTTTAACTATTTCCCTAATTGCGGCTTGTGCCTCACTCAATTCAACAAAATATGATTTAGGAATCACTGGTAAATTATATTGTCTTAATTGATTTTTGGAATCTTTTAATATTAATCTAATTTCATCAAGTTGTTGACGAGCCCTAACCTCATCTTCCCTCATACTACCGATTTTATCCAAAGAATTATCTAATCTTGATTCAAGATCAGCTAACCTAACAATTAAATTTTCTATTTCGTTTGTTAATTTTGAATACGCAAAAGCATTATTATTAGTATGAGATATTAATACATTATAATCTTCAGTTAAAGCATCAAAATCTATTTTTATTTGATTTAGTTCTTCTACATTTTCATCTGATAAATCATATAAATTTTTAACATCATCTATTGATGAAAAAATTTCATTTAATAAGTCATTTATTTTAGTTATTTTAGCTTGTAATCTATTATTTGCCTCATCATAAATATTTTTTGTAGCTTTTTCTTTTTCAAAATCAGCAAATAATGTATCAAAATAATCATGTAAAACTTTCAATTCTAATAAACTATCCTCTAAATCTAGTTTTTCAGCACGACTTAATATATCACCAATTTTCTTATATGCTTCTTCAATATTATATTCAACATTTAAATAATCAAGCGGATACCCCTTATTAGATAATTGCTTATATGTCTCTCCTATTTCGACTATTTTTTTAGGTAAAATACTAGTAGCAAGCAAAATAATTGAAGGCATCTCATTAACAACTACTTCAATATGTTTTAACATATCACTTATCGCACCAACTAGTTCACTTACCTCAGTATAATCATTATTTTCCATAATAAGTTCAAATTTTTCAAAACTTTTAGCAATTATTTCAAATTGTTTGAAAACAGGTTTTTCATAATCGCCATAGCTTTCTTTCTCATTATTAAATTTTTGATATAATTCACGATATTTTGCTTTCAATTTAGTAATTATTGCTCGATTTTTTTCTTCACTATTTGTTATATCTTTTATTTCTTTTAGAAGAAATTCTGAATTAGTACGAACCTTATATATTTCCATCTCTAATTTAGCAATTTTATACAAAGTTGCTTTATAATTCATTTGTGATAAAGAATACTCAGCCTCAATTATCATATCAGTTATCTTAGGAATTTGAACATTTTTGATGTCTTCTAACCTTTCCTTCCAGTTATTATACATAACTTCCATTTTTTCACTTTTTAAATATGATTCAACTTTAGAAAGTTCTGGAATAATTGGAGTACTATCTAAAACATTTTTTTGAATTTCCAAATTATTTATAAGTTTCTTCATCTGCTTATTTTTTGAACTTTGCAACAAATTTAGAACAACGACAATAAGGACTATAGCTATTATAATTAAAGTTACAAGTAACAATGCTATTCCATCCATACTACCACCTCTATTATATATAATATCATACTTTTTTGATTTTTTTTCATTTTTTTTACATTTTTTGACGATTTTTGCAACTTTTTATCTATAGTATTTATCTTTTGTGCTTGACTAACAAGAGAAAACATAATATAATATTGATTGCATATTCATCTAGCAGCACTATTTTGAAAGCTGTGATGTGTTTATTACCTTAATGGGTTATTGTGTACCTTTTGCTGCAAAGCGAAAATATTAAAATAAACACCCCATAACTTGGCAAAATATAAAGTTTGATGTCTAAGCATTATTTGAAAGGAGAGAAAAAAATGGCAAGATATACTGGACCTATGTATAGAAAATCAAGAAGATTTGGTTTTTCTGTTTTAGAAACTGGTAAAGAATTAGCTAAAAAATCTACTATTCCTGGTCAACACGGAACTAGTAGAGGTAAAAAATTATCTAACTATGGTACTCAATTACAAGAAAAACAAAAAGTTAAATTTATGTATGGTTTAACTGAAAAACAATTTAGAAAAACTTTTAATGAAGCTGGAAAACTTAAAGGTGTTCATGGTGAAGATTTCTTAAAATTACTAGAAAGTCGTTTAGACAATTTAGTATATAGAATTGGTTTTTCTACAACAAGAAGAGGTGCTAGACAATTAGTTAATCACGGACATATTACTGTAAATGGTAAAAAGGTTAATATCCCATCTTACAGATGTAAACCAGGTGATGTTATAGCAGTTAAAGATAACGCTAAAGAAATGACTATTATTAAATCATCACTTGAAAGTATTAATAACCGTGTAGAATTTATCACTTATGATGAAAATAAAATGGCTGGTACTTATGTTAGATATCCAGAACGTAGCGAATTAAATGCAGATATCAATGAATCATTAATCGTTGAATTCTACAATAGATAAAATCAGAGAAAATCTGATTTTTTTCTTTGTTTAATTTTCTCTTTAAAATTTAAATAATTTGTGTTAAAATGTATTTATACTAAGGAGGGATAAATTGAGAAAATTTTTTGGTATAATGTGCATTATTGTTATACTAATGCCCTACTTTTTCATACCAAGTTTTGAAGTTTCAAGTAAGACACTAGGTGATTTAAAAGATGAGCTTAATAAATCAATTCAAGATTTAGAAAATAATAAAAACGAAAAAAATCTAACACAAGAACAAATCAACACTTATAAACAAAATATTATTGATATTAATAATTCAATTGCGGATATTAATAATCAAATTATTGAATTAACAAATGAAATTGAAGAATTGAATGTTCAAATTTCAGAAAAAGATGATGAAATTAAAAAGATTGTTAGTTTTTTACAAATATCTAATGGTGAAGCTGCTTACTTAGAATATACTTTTGGTGCTAAAGATTTTACAGATTTCATTTATAGAGCTGCTGTTTCAGAACAATTAGCAAATTATAACGATAAACTTATTGATGAATATAATAGTTTAATTTCAAGTAAAGAAGAAACTCAAAATCAATTAAATACAGAAAAAGTAAATCTATCTAATAAACAAAAAGAATTAGAAGTTGAAATAGCTAAATTAGGAAACAAGATTACAGAATTAGAATCTGAATCATTAGATTTAGAGGATTCAATTGCAACACAAAAAGAAATTATAAAAATGTATGAAGAGAAAGATTGTAAAGATGATGAGGATATAAAATCATGTGGGCGTGATGCACTTCCTCCTGATACAGCTTTCTGGAGGCCTTTAACAAGTGGATATATAAGTAGTAACTACGGATATAGAACATACTGGATTAATGGTGGATGGAAAAGTGATTTCCATTCTGGAGTTGATATGGGGATTGAAGGCGGTACACCAATATACGCAACCGCAAATGGTACTGTTGCTTCAATTACAAGGTATGCTTCTTGTGGTGGAAACTACGTTTATATACATCATTTGGTTAATGGAAAATATTATACAAGTCTTTATATGCATATGAGGAATATATATGTTAATGTCGGTGATACAGTCACAAAAAATACCGTTATCGGTACAGTTGGTGGAAACCCTTATATCGAATATTGGGACTCATGTTCTACTGGATCACACTTACATTTTACAATGTTCTACGGAAGAGTCGGTGTCGATTATTATGCTTGGGGAAGCAGTTATTATGCTAACAGGGTTGATCCTAGAGTATTAGTTAATTTCCCAGCTTATGGTAGTAGTTTTTCTGATAGATTATCTAGATATTAATAAATAAAAAAATATATTTGATTTTTCAAATATATTTTTTTATATAAATTTACCAATATAATATTTTTTCTTTCCACGTCTTATAATTAAAACACTTTCCTCAATTGCTTTTTCTCTAGTGATTATTTCAGATTCATCTAAACATTTATCACCATTTATGGTAATCGAACCTGCATTAATAAATTCTCTTGCTTCTCTTTTACTTGTTGCTATTTTATTATTAACCAACAAATCTATTAAAGTTAAGTCCTCATTAATATCAAAATTTGGAACATCCTTAAAACCATCTTTTATTTCATCTAAACTTAATTTCTTAATATCACCACTAAATAATGCTTCACTTATTTTGACTGCTTTATTAAATTCGTCCTCACCATGCAAAAAAGTTATAACTTCACGTGCTAATATTTTTTGAGCAGTTCTAGCCTCTGGTTGTTTATTATGTTCCTCTTCAATTCTTTCTATTTCCTCTTTTGATAAAAATGTTAACTTTTTCAAGTAATCAATAACGCATAAATCACTTGAATTAATCAAATATTGATATAGTTCATAAGAAGATGTTTTTGTTTTATCAAGCCATAACGCATTACCTTCAGTTTTACCAAATTTTAATCCATTTGCATCTAATACCAAAGGCATAGTCATACCATATAATTCAGTATCTATTTTTTTTCTTGCTAATTCAATACCTGTTGTGATGTTTCCCCATTGATCAGATCCAGCAACTTCTAAAGTAACTCCATATTTCTGATGCAAATGTACAAAATCTAAACCTTGTAAAATTGTATAAGCAAATTCGCAAAATGTTATTCCACTTTCAAGTCTTCTACTAATGATATCTTTATCAAGCATATAATTTACATTTATATACTTTCCATAATCTCTTAAAAAATCAATAGTATTTATATCCTTAATCCAGTCATAATTATTTACAACCTCAAATTCAAAAATTTCTTTAGCTTGCTTAGTTAAACATTCTACATTTTTCAAAACTTGATCCTTTGTTATCATTTGTCTTTCACTAGAAGGTTTAGGATCCCCAATAAGTCCTGTTGCACCACCTATTAAAAGAATTGGTTTATGTCCTGCACGTGCTAAACGATTAGCAATTAAAAAACTTGAAAAATGTCCAATATGCATAGAATCAGCAGTTGGATCTGTTCCAATATAAAAAGTTAGTTTTTCATTATTTAGCTTATTTTCTAATTCTGGACTACTTATATCCTTAATTAAACCTCTCCATTTTAAATCTTCAAATAATGTCATTTTATTACTCCTCACATTCACAATTTTTATGAGTACAACCATTCATTATAGCAACTCCACTACTAGTTCCTAATCTTGTTGCACCTGCTTCAATAAATTTAATAGCATCATCATAATTTTTTATTCCACCACTTGCTTTAATTTCCAAATAATCCATCTTATGTTCATTCATTAATCGAACATCCTCTTCTTTAGCACCCGATGTACCAAAACCAGTTGATGTTTTAATAAAATTTACAAATGTTTCATTACATATTTCGGTCATTTTTATTATTTCATCACTAGTTAAATAGCAAGTTTCAATAATTACTTTTAATATTTTACCTTCTACTGAGTCACGAACTGTCTCTATTTCCTTTTTTACGTAACCAAACTTTCCATCTTTTATTGCCGCAATATTTACTACCATATCAATTTCATCAGCACCATTTTGAATTGCATTTATTGCTTCATATTCTTTTACATCTATTGTATTCTGACCTAACGGAAATCCAATTACAGTACAAACTGATATATTTGTGTTTTTTAATAATTCTGATGCATATTTGACATAATAAGGATTAACACAAACTGACGCAAATCCATATTCTATTGCTTCTTCACATAATTTTTTAATATCTTCTTCTTTAGCATAAGCTTTTAAATTTGTATGATCAATATATTTATTTAATTCCATAATATCCTCCCTAAATGCAAAAAAATCCCTACTACATAAGGACGATTATTCGCGGTACCACCTTATTTCATAAAGATTTATGCTCTTAAAACTTTAACGCAAGCAAACGATTTAACTCCAAAATATGTAATTCAATACTTAATATCTGTTAATTTCCACCAATCATTAACTCTCTATAATTTTACTAAATATCTACTGATTATTTTTTCTTAGTTAATTATAAATAAATTATATAACAATTATTACTAAATAACTATAACATATTATATTTTTTTAGTCAATTAATTACAGTTTTTCATTGTGAATTTTACTATCTTAATTTTCTTTCCATAAAATCCACAGTTCTATTTAAACTTTGTGCTAATTTAGCATATAACTTAGGATGCTTCTTAATTTCGTCAATTATATCTAAATCAATTTTAGATATTTTTCTAACATATTTTTCATCCTCTTCACAAATAATATTTACATCTCTTCCTAAAAGATAATCTGGTTCAACTTCTAATATCTCAACCATTTTTAAGAATGTTTCCATTGTAGGTGTTCTAGTACCATTTTCATATCCACATATAGAAACTTTTGTGACATCCAATAAATCACCAAGTTGTTGTTGTGACATACCTCTCTTTAATCTTTCATTTTTAATTCTACTACCATCTATCATAATTCCTCCATTATCCATTTGTTAACATCATTATAACAATTATATTTGCAAAAAGAAATAAAATTAATCATATGTTAATTTATATCTTGAAATTAATTATAGGTTAACGTATAATTAATATGGATGGTGATTTATGGAAAGATTGAAAGAATGTAGAATTAATAATCATTATAGTTTTAATTATATGGCTAAAGAACTAAGTATAAGTAAAACATACTATTGGCAGTTAGAGCATAATCAAAGAAGAATATCTTATGAAATGGCGGTAAAAATTGCCGCTATATTTAAAAAAAAACCAGACGAGATATTTTATGATGAATTTAGAAAAAAAATAAAATAAGAGTATTAAATACTCTTATTTTAATGCAGAAATTAAATCTGCTTTTTTCATTGTAGAAATACCTTCAATACCTTTTTCTTTTGCCATTTCTTTTAATTCAGCAACAGTTAATTTTGATAAATCAGTTGTTTCTGCTTTTTTAGAAACATTTTCAGTTTTTTCTATTTTTTTTGTTTCAGATTTAACACTTTTACCATTTAAAGCACTGTTAGCAATTTCTACTAAATTAGTGAATGCTGCTTTGTTGTCAATAGCAATTTCACTTAACATTTTACGATTAACTACTACTCCAGCTTTAGAAAGACCATTAATGAATTTTGAATAACTAATGTTGTTTTCACGACATGCAGCGTTAATTCTTGTAATCCATAATTTTCTAAAGTCTCTTTTCTTTTGTCTTCTATCTCTATATGCATATTTACCTGAATGCATTACTTGTTCTTTTGCAGTTTTATAAACTCTATGTTTGCTTCCAAAGTACCCTTTTGCTTCTTTCATTACTTTTTTACGACGGGCACGATGTATTGTTCCACCTTTAACTCTTGGCATTTTAATTCCTCCTTAACTTACTTAATTACATCTTTTAATCTATTGTAATCAGCCTTACTTAATAATGAAGCTGATCTACCACTTCTATTTGAAGCAGCATTCTTTTTTCCAGTATTATGTCTTGTACCTGGATGACCTATTTTAACAGTACCACCTGGTCTAGCTTTACAAACTTTAGCAGTACCTTTATGTGTCCTTTGTGTTACTTTTGCCATACAAATCCTCCTATTTCTCTTTCTTCGGTGCAAGTATCATATACATTACTCTTCCTTCTAAGGAAGGTGCTTGTTCAACACTTGCTACGCTATTTAAAGCTTCCGCAAAACGAAGTAAAACGTTCTTTCCAAGTTCAGGGTGAGCCATCTCACGTCCTTTAAAACGAATACTAACTTTTATTTTATGACCTTTTTCTAAGTATTTAGTTGAATTAACAATTCTTGTGTTAAAATCATGAACATCAATTGTAACTGATAAACGATATTCTTTCATTTCTAAGTTAGTTTCTCTTTGACGTTTTTGATTTTCTTTTTGTTTCTTCTTATTTTCATACTTAAATTTATTATAATCCATTATTTTGCAAACTTGTGGTGTTGCAGTTGGACTTATAAGTACAAGATCAAATCCTGCATAACTTGCTAAAGTTAAAGCATCCTTTATTGACTTGATTCCTAATTTTTCACCATTTGGTCCAATAACCATTACTTCTTTTGCTCTAATTTGTTCATTTATAAACAAATCTTTTTCTTTATTTGCGATATCTGACACCTCCATAAAAAAAGTGAATACACAAAATATCCACTTTATAAGCACAATTAAAATAATAAATATTTTTCTAGCTTTTTTACCCAAAATTATTCATAATCGGGTGAGAAGTGGATACTTCTTCTTTCCTTTTTTTAAACTATTATTCATTATAAACAAAAATTATTACTTTGTCAATACATTTTCTTTATATTCTTGACAAACGCGATCAAGATCCTTAATTAAATTATCGGCAGCATCAAAATTTTCTAATTTTACGCCACTTGCCATTGCGTGTCCACCCCCACCATAATTAGATGCGATTTCATTAACTATAGGGCCCCGTGATCTTAAAGTTCCTCTAATATTATTATTTACTTTATCGACTGAAAAAAGTCCCCACGCAATTATTTCATCGATATAATTTAATTCATTTACCATATTGCCAGCTGTTGCTGGATCAACGCCATATTCTGTTAAAATGTCATCAGTTATTTTTAAATATCCAAAACCATGTTCAGTAATTTTAATATTTTGATATATAAATCCCAAAAATCGTATTTCTTTTAATGGTCTTGTATATAAATTTGAATATAAATTTGTAAAATCAATTCTAGTTTCTTTTATTAATTTTGAAACTAAATCAAAAGTTTTTGGTGTAGTATATTGAAATAAAAATCTACCTGTATCTGCAACTAAACCTATATATAATTTTTCTGCAGCACTTTTTGTCATTTTTAATTTTGTATGATATACAATTTCCATAATCATTTGTGATGCACTACTAGACTTATCATCAATGTATTCTAAATCACAAAATTTTTCTATAAAAGGATGATGATCTATTTTTATACTTTCAGAAAATAATGAAAAATTAACTGAATCAACCCTTTTTTTATCTGGAGTATCAGTAACAATTAATAAAGCATCCTTAATTTCTAAATCATCAATTTTATCTAGGGAACCTAAATATCTAAATTTAGATGTAGGACAACCTACTGTATAAACTTTTTTAGATGGAAATGTATTTAGTATTATTTCCTTTAAAGCTAAGGAACTTGCTAAAGCGTCTGGATCAGGTCCAATATGACGCGCTATTACAATAGTATTATATTGTTTAATTTTTTTGTAGATTTTTTTATATATACTATACATACTACCACACTTTCTATTTAACTAAATTGTATGTATCACGAGCAATCATAAGCTCTTCATCAGTTGGTATTACATAACAAGGAATACTTGAATCACTTGTTGTAATTAAAGCTTCACGTCCCATAACTTTATTAGCTTCTTCATCTAACTTTATACCTAATACTTTAAGTGAATCAATAACTCTTTTTCTTACTTGATAAGAATTTTCGCCAACTCCAGCAGTAAAGGCAATAGCGTCAACTCCACCTAATAAAACATAATATTTTGCAATATAATCAACGATTCTTCTTATGTACATTTTTTCAGCTAAAATACACATTTCATCGTTATTTTCAATACCATGCTCTATATCTCTATGATCGTTAGAAATACGAGATATACCAAGTAATCCACTTTCTTTATTAATAATTCTATCAATATCACTAGCAGATAAATCAGCTTGTTTCATCATATATGGAATAATTGAAGCATCAATATCACCACAACGTGTACCCATAATAACACCCGCATTTGGTGTAAATCCCATAGAAGTATCAACACATTTTAAAGAGTCAACCGCAGTAATACTTGCACCATTACCGATATGACAAACAATAACTTTGGCGTCATTTTTATTTAAAATTTCGCTTAGTCTAATAGCAACAAACTTATGACTTGTTCCGTGTGCTCCATATCTTCTTACTTTATATTTTGTGTACCATTCATAAGGTAATGCGTAAAGATATGTACTAGGACTCATAGTTTGATGGAAAGCTGTATCGAAAACTGCTGTTCCTATAGCACCAGGAATAAATCTTTTAAATGCTTTCATTCCAATTACTGCACCAGGATTATGAAGTGGAGCTAAAACGCTTAAATCAGAAATTTGTTGTATTTTCTCGTCATCTAAAATAACTGATGAATTAAATATATCTCCTCCAGCAACAACTCTATGACCTATGCCTTTTATTTCATCTAAAGATTTAACAATATTATTATTTAGTAATTCTTCTGTTAATAAATTTACGGCATCCTCGTGATTACTTAATGGAGCTTTTTTTTCTATTTTTTCGCCATTTATTTTAATAGTATAAAAACTATCATTAGTATTACCTATTCTTTCAAAATTACCAGATATTAATACGCGTTCTTCAGGCATTTCATAAGCTTGAAATTTTAAAGAAGAACTTCCTGCATTTACAGATAAAATTTTCATTTTTTTCCCTCTTTCTTATATATCATATTCAAAAACACAACAATTTGGAGTTTTTGTATCTAAAAAATTTGTATCTTCATTATATCCACTAATAACATAATGAAGTGCTCTTATAGTGGCTCCGTGTGAAACTATTAAAACTGTTGAATTATAATATTTATCTCTTATTTCATAGAAAAAGTCAGTTACTCTTTTAAATAAAGAACTAATACTTTCTACTCCATATAAATTAGAATCAATTTTATAATTCCAATACAATTTAGCATCATAGTATTTATGATTTTTACCCTCTAGTTCACCCATATTACGTTCTATTAATCGATTATCAATTATAGGAGAAACCTTAGTAATTATATTTAAGGTTTGAATTGCTCTTTTAAGTGGACTAGAAAAACATACATCAATTTTTGTTTTTTCTAATTTTTTAGAAACCATTAATGCCTGTTCTTTTCCTTTTTCATTTAAAGGTATATCAGTAATACCTTGCATTATATGTTTTAAATTCCAATCAGTTTCACCATGTCTAACCAAAATAATTTTCATTAATTATTTTCCTTATCAACAGGTTTCATTAATGGAAACATAATTGTATCCTTAATATTATCAGAATTAGTTAAAATTTGAACTAAACGATCAATTCCAATTCCCCAACCAGAAATAGGTGGCATTCCATATTCCATAGCTTCAATATAATCGTAATCCATCATCATAGCTTCGTCATCACCATTAGCTTTTAAATTAGCTTGTTCAATTAATCTTTTTTCTTGTTCCATAGGATCAACTAATTCTGAATAAGCATTAATAATTTCTGCACCATTCATAATAAGTTGAAAACGGTCTGTTAATTCTTTATTTAAGTCATTTGCTCTTGCAAGTGGTGATAAACTAATTGGATGTTCAGTTAAGAAAACTGGTCCTAAAACAAATGGACGTGCAACTTTTTTATAAAGTTGATCTACTAAATTTCCATAACCTAATGATTCTAATGGAGTTTCACTATCAATTTCTAATTTTTCTGATTTGATTTTTTCTAATAATTTTTCTTTTGTATTATACTCATATATATCTATATTAGAATGTTTTAAAATTAAATCACGCATTGAAATACTTTCCCACTCACCACTTATATCAATTGTCTTTCCTTCAATAGTAAGTTCTAATTTACCAAACAAATTCATAACAACTGTTTGAATCATTTCACGTAAAAATTTCATATTGTCTTTATAATTTAGATATGCACCATATCCTTCTAGCATAGTAAAGTCTTGTAAGTGAGTTGCATCAATTCCTTCATTTCTGAAACATCTTGCAAATTCAAAAACTTTTGTAAATCCACCTACTATTGCTCTTTTTAAATATGTTTCTGGCGCAATTCGCAAATATAAGTCTATATCTAGTGCATTATGATGAGTAATAAATGGTTTTGCTAAAGCACCACTTGCTTTATTATTTAAAATTGGTGTTTCAATTTCAATATAACCATTGTTATTTAAGAAATTTCTAATTTCACGAATTAAATTGCTTCTAAACAAAAACTTAGTACGTGACTCTTCATTCATTATTAAATCAACATAACGATTTCTATAAATTGTTTCAATATCACTTAAACCGTGAAATTTCTCTGGTAGTGGTTTTAAAGCTTTACCTAAAAATTCAAAATCATCTGCTCTTAGGGTTTTTTCACCTGTATGAGTTGTAAAAATTTCACCCCTCACACCAATAAAATCTCCGACGTCAACATTTGATTTAAAGAAGTTGTATTTTTCTTCTCCTACTAAATCTATTTTTATAGAAATTTGAAGTTCTCCTTCAATATCACGTAATTTTAAGAAACTTAATTTTCCCATTTTACGCATAAATACAATTCTTCCAGCAACACTTACATTTTTTTCTTCATCAGGAAGATTACTTGCATCTTTTAAACTATGTGTAATTTCATATTTTTCTGGATATGGATTACAAAACTTTCTTATTTCTTCTACTTTTCCTCTTCTAACTAATTCTTGTTCACTAAATTCTCTCATTTTTCCACCTCTATATCGTTTTCTATATTATTTGAATCTAATTTAGTTTCTTCAAAATCATCAATAACCTTTGTACCACTTAAAATATCATTTAAACCACGTTTATCTTTTCTTTTTATTATCATACATATACTTGCAACAATTAAACTAATTTGTAAAATTGATAAAGCAATTACAAATATAAAATAAGAATATCCTGGTAAAATGTATATTAACATAAGTGAAAATAACATATACATAAGTCCAGTATCAATCATATTTTTAATTACCAAATTTTTTAGTGATAAACATTCTTTATCATTACGAACAGTTTTAATTTTTAATATTTTTTTACCTACTGTTTTGCCATCAAAAAAGTATGGTATAAAAATAAAATATATAAAAATCATAACAGCGTTTATAACACTATACATAATTCTTGCTTGATCTAAATCTTTATATATCAAAGCCATCTGATTAAAAGAAACTGAAAAACTCACATTTTCCATATTACTAACGGTATCATTAAACTCTCTATTTAAAACATCAATATTATTATTTTTGGGTAACAAGCTTGAAATTGCAACAACAACAATTGTAACAAGTGCAAAATCAATTAAAAACGCCAATATTCTTCTTAGTAAACTAGCTTTATTTGACTTCATACAATTCCTTTCTAAATGCTATTAATACATTTTCAAATTCTTCTTTTGTATTACATTTAAAAATTTGTTTTTTCACTTCAACAGAATTTTTAACACCTTTTAAATACCAAGCGGCGTGACTACGCATTTCCGTAACTGCAATATGTTCACTTTTTATCTCAAGCAAATAATGAAAATGTTTTAAAATCATATCTATTTTTTCTAAATCCGTAACTTCATTTGGAATTGTACCATTTTCTAAATATTCTACACAATCTCTAATAAGCCAAGGATTACCTAAAACTGCTCGTCCAATCATAATAGCATCACAACCCGTTTCTTTTAACATACGTTTAGCATCAAAAACTGATTTTATATCACCATTACCTATTACTGGAATTGATACAGCTTCCTTAACTTTTTTTATAATGCTCCAGTCTGCTTGTCCACTATATTGTTGACTGCGCGTCCTAGGATGAACCGCAATTGCGCTAGCGCCAGCACTCTCACAAATTTTAGCAATCTCTACTGCATTTATATGATCATTATCCCAGCCACTTCTTATTTTTACAGTAACAGGTACTGGAACAGCCTTAGCAACACTTTCAACAATTTCTTTAACTTTAAGAGGGTTTTTAAGTAGTGCGCTTCCTGCCTGACTTCTTAAAGCAACCTTTGGAACAGGGCAACCCATATTTATATCAATTATATCTGGATGCATTTCATCATAAATTCTTTTAGCTGCTATAACAAATGATTCCCTATCACTTCCAAAAATTTGTTGGGCTATTGGTCTTTCAAAATCAGTCATATAAAGCATATCAATTGTTTTTTCATTTTCATACATAATTGCTTTATCGCTAACCATTTCAGCATATATTAACCCACAACCCATTTCTTTAATGATTCTTCTATATGCACTATTACAAATACCAGCCATTGGCGCTAAAACAACATTGTTTTTTATTTCTACATTTCCAATTTTAAACACCATAACCACCTGAGTAAAATTATACAACAAAATAGGTATTTATACAAGAAAAAAGTATTTTAAAAAAATACTAAAAACACTATAATTTTAATTTATTTCTATGATTGTTAATTTATTTTTAAAGATATGGAAGAAAATTTATACAAACGTAGTTTATTTTTTTAAAATTTTCCTTTAAAAAGTTTTCTACATCTTTTCCTAATAAATTAGTATCAAAAACCGTCATATCTGGTAAAACAAAAACACTTAAAATCAACTTATTATATGGACCATATTTTAAAACTTTTATATTATCAATTTTCTTTATATCAAAATTTTTTAACAAAGAATCCTTAAGTAATTGTAAATACTCCAAATTAGTTTCAACCTCACCCAAAATATTACTTATATTTTCTTTTAAAATATCAAATCCAACCTTAAAGATAAAAATACCTACAATTATACTTGCAATAATATCAGAATATTTAAAAAAGTTAATATTTAACTGCATCAATACTGATGAGACCAATACCACTATAGAACTAATAACATCAGTACTGCTTTCCTTACCACTAGAAACTAAAATATTACTTTTAAGTTCTCTACCTTTTCTAACTAAAAAGTGCGCCAAAAAGAATTTTATAATAATTACTATTATACTAACTAAAATAACAATAATGTTAGGAACAACTACCTCTCTTTTTAAAGAACAAAAAATAATCGTAATACTTAATATTATTATAACTATACCAATAAAAATACTTATTAAATATTCTATTTTTCCGTGACCAAAAGGATGTTTTTCATCAGGTGGTTTTTTTGAAAAAACAGCTCCTATAATTCCTACTATATCAGTAATTAAATCACTAAACGAGTGCATTCCATCAGCTATTAAAGAACTTGATAAAAAAATAATTCCCATTATTATTTTAAATAAAGATAGAAATATATTAACAACTAAACTAACAATTAAAACACCAGTAACATAATTCAAAATAACCACCTCTTAAGTATTTTATGTAAATAAAAAAATAAGGAATATAATATTTCCCTATTTTTTACTATTTTGCATCATACCAATTTTTTCCATAATTAATATCAACTTTTAAAGGTACACTTATATTAACTACACCTTCCATAATTTCCTTTACAATTGATTTAACAATTTCAAGTTCACTTTCTAAACAGTCAAAAATAAGTTCATCATGTACTTGTAAAATCATTTTACTTTTTATATTTTGTTCTCTAAATCTATTGTGAATTTCAATCATAGCTTTTTTTATTATATCCGCACTTGTACCTTGAATTGGTGTATTTAAAGCCATTCTCTCTCCTTGACTTCTAATCATATAATTTTTATTATCTAATTCTGGTATAATTCTTTTACGATTAAATAATGTCTTTACGTAACCATCTGAATAAGCTTTTTTTATACATTCATCCATATATGTTTTTATACCTGGATAACTTTCTAAATAATGATCTATGAACCTTTTTGCTTCACCAACTGGAATATCCAAGTTTTCTGACAATCCAAAACCACTTATACCATAAATAATTCCAAAATTTACAGCTTTAGCCATTCTACGCATTTCACTTGTAACATCATCTATAGGTACATGAAAAATATCACCTGCAGTTTTAGCGTGTATATCATCTCCATTTTTAAAAGCTTCTATTAAAGAATCAATTCCAGCCATAGAAGCTAAAATTCTAAGTTCAATTTGTGAATAATCAGCACTTACAATTAATGAATTATCTGACGGTACAAAAGCTTTCTTTATTAATTTTCCATATTCTTGACGGGTTGGAATATTTTGTAAATTTGGTTCAATCGAAGATAGTCTACCAGTTCTTGTTAAAGCTTGAGTATAAATTGTATGAATTTTATTATCACTTAAAACATAACTAGATAAACCCTCTATATATGTTGTAAATAACTTTGAATACATTCTATAATCAATTATTAAATTTATAATTGGATTAATACCTTTTAGTTTATTTAAAACATCAATTGAAGTTGAATATCCACTTGTCCTTTTTTTATTATATGGTAACTGCATTTTTTCAAATAATACCTCACCTAATTGTTTTGGAGAAGATATATTAAAACTTTCTCCAGCTATTTCATATATTTGATTACTTATTTCTTCAATTTTTACTTTAATTTCATTACCCATCTCTGTTAATTTATTAGTATCAACGTATACTCCATCATACTCCATATCGCCTAATACATAAGAAAGAGGCATTTCTATATCGTATAGTAAATTTTCCATTTCTTCACTTTTTATTTTATCCTTAAATTCATTTACAGTTTCATAAATAAATTTGGCCTTTTTAGAAGCATTTTCTTTAATAACCTCAATACTAGGTTCTACAAATTTTGTTTTACCATATATATTTTCATAAAATTCAATATCATAATTAAAACTATTAGCTAAATAGGCAATATCATCTTTAATATTATAATCAAGCAAATAACTTGCTAACATAGTATCAAATAAAACATTATCAAAATTAATATTTTGCCATTTTAAAGCAACATAGTGTTTTTTTAGATCATAAGTTATTTTCTTAAATCCATTTAATATAGAAGGATTTTTCTTTAATAATTCAAAAGGTATATAAAAATTTTGATTTTTATTATAAATTGCTAATCCTAATATTTTAGAAGTATGATAGTTATGGCCTAATATTTCTAAATAAACAGCCGAATCTTCCGTTATTTTTATATCGTCCAAATTATCTAAAACTACTGCTTTACTTTCTTCTTTTGGTTTAGAAATTTGTTGTTTTTTTATAAAAGAATAAAATTCTAATTCTTCATATATATTAATTAATTTTTCCTGATTTTCACCCTTATACTTTATATCTTCTAAACTTATTTCAATAGGAACATCTTTTACTATAGTTGCTATTTCATAACTCATATAAGCATTTTCTTTATCATTAGTTAATTTTACCTTTAAAGCACCTTTTATATTATCAATATTATTATATATATTATCTAAAGTTTTATATTCTTGTAATAACTTTAAAGCGGTTTTTTCACCTATTCCTTTAACACCTGGAATATTATCTGAAGCATCTCCCATTAAAGCTTTTAGGTCAATTACATGTATTGGTTCTATACCATAATCTGAAATAAATGAATTCTTATCATAATAAATATAATCTTTTTGTTTTAACAACTTAATATGAACATCATCAGTTATAAGTTGTAATAAATCTTTATCACTACTAATAATTAATCCATCATACTTAGAATCTTTATTACAATATTCAGAAAATGTTCCAATAATATCATCAGCTTCATAATTATCGATTTCATAATATTTTATTCCCATTGCATCAAGTATTTCTTTAGCAAGTGGAAACTGCATTTTTAATTCGTCAGGAGTCTCCCCCCTACCACCTTTATAAAAATCATATTTTTTATGTCTAAAAGTTTTACCCTTATCAAAGGCAACAATCATATATACTGGCTTTTCATCTGAAACTATCTTATTTATCATATTTACAAATCCAAATAAAGCATTGGTTGGAAAATTTTTACTATTTTTCATTAAATTACCATTATATGCGGTCGCATAATAACTTCTAAATAACAAATTATTACCATCTACTAAAATTATTTTTTCCATAATTTTTTACCTATCTTTCTAAAAAAGTAAACAAAAAAAATTTACAACATTATTTAGTACACAAATATTGTAACATAAATAATCAAATAAATCGATTATAATTACGCAATATGACGACTATTAATTAAATGTTCATAAACTTTTCTTGATTGATTAATTGAATTATTTAATTCATTAGATGAGTTATTTAAAGGGTATTCAACAATATAATTTCTCATATTTTGGATTAGTTCTGTATTATTATGATAGTTATTATGATTAAGCACTAAATAATGTAACATTTCATCATAATCTTGTTTATTATAGGTTAAAGTAAAATTTGCTCTTGCTATTGGTTCATTATTTTTCTTTATATCACTTAATAAATACTTAAAACTTCTAGTAGAATTTTTGAAATCATTTATTTTTATTTTATTATCTTTACCATAATTATTATCAATAAAGTGATTTACAACTAATAACCAAACATACTGAAATAATTGTTCTTCCGAATCTGTTGTTTTAAGCATTATTCCATGTATTAATGAATGATTATTAAATAGTTCTAATTTTACAACCTGTCCTTTGCCAGAAAAATCATCTTCTTGAGGTACAGAATTAAAAAAAGATAATTGAATAGACAAATTATTAGTTCTATCCATCAATATATTTTGGCTAAAAATATTATAGATTCTCTTATAATATTCAAACCATGTTTCTACTTTGCTCAAATTTTTATTTTCTACCATAAAATCATCTCCAATTAATAGGTATTAGAGTAATATATCATAAATTTGAAAAAAATCAAAGAAAAATTTGCAATATTTCAAAAAAATATTCGACATAATACTAATTTTATGATATAATCATTTCGTTAATTTGAGAGGAGTAAAAATATGAAAAAAACAAAAATTATTTGTAGTATTGGTCCTGCTAGTAATAAAGCCGATGTTATGGAACAAATGGTATTAGCTGGAATGAATGTTGCAAGAATTAATTTCTCACATGCTACAATGGAAGAAAGACAAATGGCACAAGATTCAGCTCGTGAAGTAAGAAAGAGAACTGGAAAAAATGTTGCTATTTTATGGGATACTAAAGGTCCTGAATTTAGAAGTGGCGTACTTGAGGGAGATTCAATCAACTTGGTTGAAGGTAAAACAATTCGTATTGTTAAAGACAACGTTGTTGGTAATGAAGAAAGAATTACAGTTAACCATCCAAATGTTCTTGATGATTTAGTTGTGGGAGATGTAGTTTTACTTGAAAACGCTAAAATGAAAGTAGAAGTTATTTCTAAAGAAAATGATGGAGTTACTTGTAAAATCATTAATGGCGGAAAATTAGGAAACCGTAAAAGTTTAAGTGTTCCTGGTAAAAAACTTGATATTCCATACATTAGTGAAACAGATAGAGAAGATATTATTTACGCATGTAAAAATGGTGGAGAATTCTTGGCTATTTCATTTGTAAGTTGTCCTGAAGATGTTTTAGAAGTTAAGGAAATTTTAAAAGAACAAGGAAGAGAAGATTTACAAATTATTTGCAAAATTGAAAGTGAATTAGGTATTAAAAATCTAGAAGAAATTCTTAAAGTTTCTGATGGTGCAATGGTTGCCCGTGGAGATTTAGGAACTGAAATTCCAAGTGAAATGTTACCAATTGTTCAAAAGAAAATGATTAAAACATGCCGTAAAATGGGTAAAATTTGTATTGTTGCTACAGAAATGCTTGAAACAATGATGGAAAATACAAGACCAAAAAGAGCTGAAACTAGTGATATAGCAAACGCTGTATTCGATGGAACAGACGCAGTTATGTTAAGTGGTGAAACAACAGTAGGAAAACATCCAATTGAAACTGTTAGAGCAATGGCTAACATTTGTGAAACAGCTGAAAAATATGCAGAATTTAATTATGAACCAGTAGAAAATAATATTACAACTGCTATTGCAAGAAGTGTTGTAGATAGTGTTGATATTTTAAATGCTAAATTAATATGTGCTGCAACAATGTCTGGACATACTGCAAAAGTAATTAGTAATTTAAAACCTAATGCACCTATTTTAGCTTTAGTTCCTGATGATAAAACAGGAAGAAGACTTGCATTAAACTGGGGAGTATATCCTGCAAATGTCGGTGTTATGGATAGTACTGATGAAATTATTAAAGTTGCTAAAGAAAAAGCTATTGAAAAATCTAATTTACAAAAAGATGATATTATTGTAATAACAGGTTCATTCCCTAAACATCAAACTAAACATACTAATTTAATGAAAATTGAACAAATATAATAAAAAATATAGTGAATTATTCACTATATTTTTTTTACATATTTATTATTATTTAACTTTTGATTTTTTTCAAGTTTTAATTTTCTAACATTGTAAAATCCCCAACTAGCTATTTTAAATCCATCAATTATATCCTCATCAGAACTATATAAATCTCTTTTGTCTGGATTTAATAAATATTCATTAGAATAAATTTCTTTACCTGACATATCTGTTATTCTTAATATAGCAGTGTCTTGTCCTAAAAAATCAATATTAAAATCATTAATACATTCAACAGAAATATCTTTAAAATCATCAGAATTTTTAAGAAGCCCAACTATTTTATTTTCAACAAAAGAATTATCTTTTTTTTCAATATAACTAATAATTAATTTATTTCCAATCTGATTTTTTAAATTTAAAAACATATCATTTGAATTTTTCATTACTTCATATTGACGACAAACATTGCTCCTACCATAAGAACCAATATCTTTCTCATACCAAGCAGAACCCAAAAAACTAGTAAAACGACGATGTGCCTCAATTACAAGATTTTTTTCATTTTCTAATTCAACATTGTCGCCAATTAGATTTATTAAATCATTATAATTTTTATCAAGCTCTTCCTTCGTATAATTAATATTTAACCCCAAAATTTGATAATAATTAAAACCATATCCTATAAATTTTAATTTATTATCCAAATGCATCGCAACCTGATATGCATTACTATTCTCACCATTCAAAAATGTCAACATATAATCACCTCATTTAATGTTATGTTATTATAACATCAAATATTTTTATTGTCAAATATTACACAATAAAGATAGTATAAAATAGTTTTGGTGTAAGTATATAAAAATGGAAGACACTTGATAAAAGTTAATTAAATAAAAACAATCAAGGGATTCTTTCATATAACTATAATGTCACATAAATATATTGGAAGATTAAAAATTTAATAATTTTCTATTTATGTATATTTATTAATATATTTGGAGATATTTAAAAGTAATTAATACTTAATTATAAATTTTCTTTTAAAATTCAAGTATCATTCATTTGATTTAATTTTTTTCAATAAAACCATTATCACTAATTTTAAAATATTTATAAAATAAACCATTTATTGTAATAAGAGAAAGGCAATCTAAATCTAAAACAATTGTTAACAATCCTTTAATTTATAATATAAAAATTGTAACAAATCTTACAAAAACATAATTCAACCTCTTTACCATAAAGTGGTATACCATATTAAAACAATGTTTACAACATAACAAAAAACAGACTATAAATAGTCTGAAAGCTGTTTAAACATCTTTTTTTATTATATAAATACTAATTAAAATTATGAATAATTGCTAACGCGATTAGTACGCGAGCACAAGACGCGAATCGTTGGTGATATCCGTAGTGCCAGCGGCACGATTGAAACCAAACACGCCTGCAAGAGAGCCATTCCCAAAGTTACCACCACGGCGGAACCAAGGGTAAGCAGTCGCAGGAAAAGTAGCATAATCACTAAACCATAAACCTCTATTTCCACCTGATGAATTTGTTTTAGTGTTAGCTATTTCTTTTGTAGCATCTCCTATCAGTCCACTTGTATAATCATACCAATTATCTGTATTTAATTCATATTTATATGGATATAAATTATAATATCGTGAATCTGGATAATCTATTCCATTTG
>CAJLIR010000021.1 GCA_905206805.1 uncultured Caryophanales bacterium
GAAAGTATAATCTTTCGGAGATTTTTATTACTATAAAATTGTAATTTGTTATTATCTTATATATCTTTTATTTATATTTAAAATTAGTATTGATACTATTATTGTTACAATTAAAGTTATACAACAACTTAACAAACTATAATTAAATACAAATATTGCAGATAACCCATTTATTAAACAATGAGTTAATATACAAGGAAATACACCTTTCGATACCTTTCTTATTGTTGCCAAAGCATAGCATAAGGTTAAACACATTATTCCAAAAAGAAAATAGTTCATATTTGCATTTGCTGTTCCTATTATAAAAAATATTGGTAAATGCCATAACCACCAAATAATAGAAGTAAAGATTGTTGCTATATGAAATCCAAATTTCTTTTCCAATTCAGGTTGTAAAATCATTCTCCATCCAACTTCTTCATTTCCACCACCAAATAACATCATTGGTAAAATTACTATAAGCATAAATATAGGAGCACCAAATTTAAATCCATTTATTGCACACCCTAAAATATAATAAATACATACAAATAGAATTACTACAATATAAGTCCAAATATTGTGTTTTATATCAAATATTTTTTTGAACCACTCTTTAAAATTTTTAACTTTGTTATTTCTCTTTAATGTTATATAGGAAGCAATAGTTGGAGAAAATCCACCAATAATGTGCATAATTCTTAAAAATATATTATTTATTGTTAAATTAAATATTTGACTAATTAAAGCACACCCACCCCAAAATACTACCATTATTGCAAATGTTATAATTAAAAATTCTTTTACTAATTTTTTATTCATACATACTCCTATCATTTCTATAAATTACTATTTACCTATTTGTTTAATATAAATATTATAACATAATTTACTAATAATTATATCTATTCTAATTCAATTTTATTATCTTCTTGTTCTTCAATTTTTCTTTTTCTAAAATCATCAAGATTAAAACAATCAATCTTGTTATCTTTTTGTTTGTTTGGAACACTAGTTTTTTTAATCTTTATTCCATAATCATATATTGAAATAAATTTTGATTTAATAGGGTATTGTCTAGTCGCCATAAATAATCCATCTCCTAATTTAAATCTCATTAATTCATCAGGCATTAATAATTCACGTCCCATCAAAGATTTGTCATTTGATATATTATAATTTAATTCATCTAAACGACTGGAAGTTGATACACGATTACTTGAGATAGTATATTTGCCCAACCTAGAACTTATTTCTTTTGCCGTTTCATTATCTGAAGTTAGTAAATAAATCCAGTTAGTACAATTGGATTTAATCGTACCAGCAGAATCTTTATAGGTTTCCTTTAACTGATCAAAATCTTGTAAAACCAAATAGAAACGAATATTTCTAGAACGTGATACAGTAATTTTATTAGAAATAGAACTTATAGGTGGCATGTTAGCGAACTCATCTAAAATAAAATTAATTCTTATAGGCATTTTACCATCTTTCATACTTTGTGCGGTATTTACTAATGCTTGATAACATTGATCTATGAATAGTGATGCCAGTTCGTGTCTAGATTCCTTTTCATCGGGAATAATTAAAAATACTGCCGTTTTTTGCTTACCAATTTCATCTAATTCAAAATCAGTATGACTCGTAAGGTTAGCAATACCTGTATCACTAAACATTTTTATAACTGTTGCAAGAACTGAAAAAAGGGTAGCTCTTGTTTCACCTTTTGCAAAGGATCCTGTAGCATAACTCATTTTACTTAAACTTCCAAAAGGTTTTTGTTGAAAATATAGATCTAATGAATTAAATCTATCTATATTTTTGTTTCCATGTTCGACCAATAAATTATATATTGAATATAAATTTACTTGCGATTCATTTGGAGCGTCTTCTATGAGGGCATAACATAGTGCTGTTAAAACTGCATTTGCTGACTTTTCCCAGTACATATCCTTACTAGATAAATTTTTGCACAATGATTTAGTAAAGTTTTCTATCATATCACCAGCTTCATCTTTATTATTATTTTGATAGTATTTATATGGTAAATGAAGTGGATTCCAACCATCACTTGCTAATGCATCCCTTAAATTAATTATTTTTATTTGATATCCTTTTTCTTTTAAAAATTCTGCTGTATATGAATACAATTCTCCTTTAGTATCGTTTATAACCATTGATTCACCCGCACATGCAAGGTTAAATATTAATGGCAATATACAACTTATTGTTTTTCCTGAACCAGTTGAACCTATTATTAATGTATGATCAAATTTATCAGAATAATAAAATTTACCATCCATATAAGTCACAGGAATACCACCTGACTTTAAATTGGAATTAATAGTCCATGTTTTATAATTCTTTTTAATTTCCTTTTTAGTTGCCCAACGAGATGAACCATATTCAAATGAGCCATCCTCTTCAGGCATTTTTCTTAATCTCTTTAATTTTAACTTTAATTCTTTATCATATTTTAATATAAACAACATCATAATTGTCATTAATAAAATTGAACCAAATAATAAACTGACATCAGTTATTGATTTAATAAAAGAATAAAAAATATTTAAATTCCATGATAATTGAATATTATTACATATAATATGTGTTAAGTTATAACAAATGTTAGCTGATGACAAAAAGGTTAAGATAATTAAAAGAAAGTAATTAAAATATTTTTTTAATTTTACAATTATCCCTCCATAAAAAAAACAAGTTAAATTTTCTTATTAACTTGCTTACTAATTAATTTATATAATTTTTTTGTATCTCTAGGATCTAATGAAATCATGCATTTATTAGTTGAATTATTATTGTACTCAAAGATTATATCCAAAAATTGCATTTTTTGTTCGTTCCAAAAGTTAAATTTTAAAGATGAATCTATAAAACTATATGTTGTGTCATATTTTTTTGAAACATCTATTTTTTTTAACCTTTCTAAAATTTCTTTAAACTCTTTTTGTGTAAAAACAACTATTTTATCTGCACAAAAATTTCTATTAATTATTCCAAATTTTATTGAAACTTTTTCCTTATTATTAAGAACATTAAATATTATTTTATCACCATCACGTAAGTTAATATAATGATCGTTATCTTTAATATCAAATCTATACAATTGATTTTCATAAAAATCAGATATAATCCAATCTATTTGTTGAATATAAAATTCATAATGTTGTTTTTCTATTTCTTCATATGGAACAAAAGCATTATATATATTACTAAATCTATTATTTATAATTTTAGACATACGTTCTTCAATCTTAATGATATCTTTAGAATTATTAAATTTATAAAATTTGATTTCATTTAAAAATATATTAATAGAATTATATTTACTAACATATTTTGAATAAAATTTGATATTGTTATAAAAATTAAATAAAAACATTTTCCTAAAAGCATCATGATATTTCATATAATTTTCATTTTCATGATAATCATCCATATCGAATAATACCTCATTATATTTATTTTTAAGAGTTAATTCTATTATTAGAGTTAACTCATTGTGTTGTATAAAATAATTATCTTTTACATAACTAATATATTTATCTAAGTTTTCTAAAAACTTTTCCTCACTGGAAATAGTATCTTTTCCATATAATAAATCACTTTTTAATTTAATAGTTTGCTTTGGAATTTTATTAATAAGTTTTTGAAGTATTTCACAATTTAATAACTTATAAATTTCTCCTATACAAGAATATGCACAACTACTTAAACAAATTTCTTTTAATCTCTTAGTTTGTTCATCATCAACTGAGATATAATTATTTCTCATCTCATCCCTCCATCTTTGTTTAAGATTTACTGCTTTTTTACTACTAAATATTATTATAGCACAATTTGCTCGTATTTGTTTGTGAATTCTGAATAATTAAAGATTTAATGGGAAAATTAAATTGGTGGTTAATTATGAATGAAAAAAGATTATTTGATTTAAGAGAATATAAAGATTTGTCACAAATAAAACTTGCTGACTATTTAGGAATAACTCAACAAACTTATTCATTATGGGAAAAGGGTACAAAAATAATACCATTAAAACATTTAAATAACTTAAGCAATTTTTATGAAATCTCAATGGATTACATTGTTGGTCTTACAGATGAAAAGAATAACTCAGGTATCATAAAATTAACAGAACTGAATAAAAATGAAATTGGCTCAAGAATTAAAAAGATAAGAGAAGATAATAATCTTACACTTCGTGATTTAGCAAAAGAATTAAATACAACATCATCAACTATATCAGCATACGAAACAGGTAAGACATTAATACTAACTGCTTTTGCATATCAGATATGTATTAAATATAATGTATCACTAGATTGGTTATGTGGAAAAAGAAAATAATATGGCAAAACATATTATTTTTTTAATATTCAGACAAATCATATTCTAACTCATTTATAATTTGTTTTTCTTCTTGTTCTAATTCATATTCTAAATAATTAATAGCTTGATTAATAAATTTTTTATAATTTAATTCCTGATAAAACATTTTATTTTTATATTTAGAGTACCTGTCATAATCATAATTCAATTTTTTTAAAATGTTATAATACTCGGTCGAACTCATATCCTTATTAAAATTATCCATACTACTTAATAATGCATCAATATTAATATCATATTTAGAATTTAAAACCCAGTTTTTGAAAACATATTTTTTTTCTAAATGATTAAGACCTGCAAAATTGCATATATGATTTAAATCTTGTGCTATCCTATCAATGTTTTCCTGTTTTTTATATGGAGAACTTTTAAATTTAAGATCTTTTATGTGTTTCTTTAAAAATTCTTTCTCTCTTTCCATAGTTTCCATAGATCGATATATTTTATAATTAGATAATATTTCATTTCCAATTTTTGAATACAATTTATTAAGTTGATTATTGTAGTAATATTTATTTTTATTAGATAATGATGTCCCATAAATTGCATTTAATTCCTTTTGATGTTCCTCCAATAGTTTTATATATTTAGCATATTGATATTTTGTAGAATCATGCAACAATATGTATTGAATTATATTATTAAGTTGATCCTTATATGGAACTATATTTTTTGAATTATATTGTAATCTACCTTTGGGTGGAAGTACATTATATAAATCAAGTAACATTTTATTTAAATCTCTTCGATATTTATCTCCAAATAATTTTTGATTCTTAATTTTAGTAAGTTCTGAAAGAGAAATATTTCCCGTTATAGATCTAAATTCTTTATCTCGCAATTTATAAAATTTTTCATTATCAATTAAATAATTAGCAATATTACTTTTCAATTTATAAATAACATCATATGGAATTTTAGGATTAGAAATAGTTTTATGATGTTCAAAAAAATTTATGTGTAAATGAGGATTGTCAGTATTACGATGTAAACTGCAATACCATGTTACATTATTCATTTTAAATCCCATACCAGTTAATAATTGTGGCATTATATTCTTAGTAAGGTTATAATAATCTACCTTAGTAATAAGTCCTTTGTTAATTGCAAAATCTGGTGGAAAAGAAATTACAAGGCTCCAAAGAATTCCTTTAGAGTCCATTTTTTTTATATCAGATAAATCTTTTCTTGCATCTATATCACCATTGGTAGACCACGAAAATGACTCCTTATCTTCATAAAGATATGAATCATTACTTGCAAACTGCATATAGTCTTTTAAAATATTATATTCATCAATTGATGTAGCATCTGCCTTCTTCTTATCACTAATATAACTTATTGTCTTGTTAACACTTTCTCTTAAATTATTACATTTTTGGTACTTAACACGAACCACAATATTTGAACTACTCATTATCTAACTCATGTTTCTTACTTGACATTTTTCTTATATCTTTAAGTACCTCACGATGTGCAACTTCAGTTACAGGATGATTTATTATTGATAAACTTAATTCATCTTCAGTTTGTGGAATTTTTAGTTGGTTCATAAATATATCAGTTTGTTTAATAGACCATCTACTATTAAACTCTATACGATTTATTACTACCATTAACTGCTTAAAAAATGCATCAAAACTTTTTTTAAAGGCAATATCAAAAAGTTGCATAAATTGTTCTTGACTATCATTTAGTTTATCAATTTCCATTTTTTCTTTAATGGTACTATAAATAAATCTAGATATATTCATTTTATGCTTATCAGCAAGTAACTCAATTTCTTTTTTATCTTCAGGCGTGACTCTAATTGTAATTCTATCTTCTTTCATTATTCAGTATCCTTACTTATTAATAAATTTAAATTCTTTAAAACATACTCTTTAACTAATTTTTCTAATAATTCTTGTTGAGTTATTTTTTCTTTTTCAAGAATATTTTTAAATGCATTGTTTAGATTATCATCTATTCTAAACTTAATAAAAGTACACCCATTATTATTAATAATATCACCTCCATAGTTTTATTGTGGACACAAATTAGAGTCATTAATTTTAATAAAATATTTGAAAATAGGACACAACTTTAAGCCTTTTGTTTATCAGGATAAGTGTGGCTGACAAACAACTACCCAGTGGGTAGTTTAGCCCTAATTTAAAGGATTTCCAAAGTTTCGCTTTGTCATACATATTCTTAAATGTCATACTTTTGTCTAACACTATTCTTTACCGAATCTTTAAAAATAGGGTTAACTGTCTAACAGATGTTATAACAAATATAATATCTATAATGGACGTTAAAGAACCTTTTCTTTAAAATATTTGAAGCATAAATACTAGATCAAGGAACCTTTACCATTATCTATATTTCTATATTAAACTTAATATTAGTATTTATTATTTCATAATTATATTTATTTATAAGTATTTGATTTACTTCGATTATAACTGGATCTATAAGTTCTTCTTCCTTAACAATTTGTTTAACTTTATCAATTATTTCATCAATTGTAAAAGAACCTTTACCAGTTTTATGAAGTACACTTGCAACCTGAAGTGCATAAGTTTCTATTAAATTATCTTCCGAATGATTGACTTGGTTGCTGTCCTTGTATTGGTTGTAAGCTTGGGTATTTTGATTTATTGTTTTTATATTCATTCCTCCTTATTAAATCACTATCAATAATACTTTTAGGATCTTTAAGATCCGATTTATTATAAGAGCAGTTGGGACTCATAAGCATAAAGTGTACATGAATACCTGTCGAACGACCTGTTGAACCAATTATTCCAATTTTTTCTCCTGACTTAACAATTTGTCCTTCAGATACAACTATAGAATTATCTAACATATGACCATAAGCAGTATAGTAAGTTTCTCCATTAACATCATGTTGTATTTTTACATAGTTTCCTAAACCATTAGGTTCATATCCCGTTTTATATATTTTTCCACCTGCTGATGCCACAATTTCAGTACCTTCGGGAGCTGATAAGTCAATACCACTATGAAATATTTCTTCATTTGTAAATGGATCATTTCGAGTTCCAAAAAGGGAAGTAATGGAGTAAGTGACATCTATTTTAAATGGAGCATTAAACTCTGATAGATTACCAACTGCAACTGCTGATGGGTCACCATTAGAACCATCTGCAATCATAATTACTAATGCAATAATAAAAATTATAATAATTACAGGAGCCGAAATTATGAATGCATATATCTTTTTAATATCATCCATTAACGACCACCAGCATTACCAAACAACTCCTTTTCTTCTTCTCTTAAATGAATTTGAATTGGTAAACGAGTATCTTGACTTATAACAAATAATCCCTGACCACGAGAAGCAGTTGTAAGGAATTGTATTTCAGATTCTGATAAATTCATCATTTTTTGAACAGCTTCAATTTCTTTTTGTCCTTGTGCCATGACCAAAATATAAGAACTATTATCTATAATAACTTGTCCAAATCTTTCAATACCTTGTGAAGTAAAATCTATTAAATTTTGACTAATAATCCATAATGAGCCATTATATTTTCTTATTCTTTTTGCTGTTCTTTTTAAGAAATCTATACCATCTTTATTATTAGGATCAATAAGTAAATGTGCCTCATCACATACAAGAATTACTTGTTCGTTTCGGTCACGACTTATCTCGTTCCAACACCAAGATAATATATTAAAGAATTGAGTTCTTAATATAGTTTCATCTGAATCAACAAGACTATGAATATCCAAAACTATAAAATCTGATGAGTTATCCACATTAATACTTGAATGACCATTAAAAATTCGTGCATCAGCTCCAATTGTAGATTTTTTTAACATTGAAGAAATTTTTTCTAACGACTCAATAACATTTCGTGCCTCTTTATTTGCTTTTGCTTGTTTTAACGTCTCAACTACCTTATTATATAAATCTTGCATTATAGGGTAGTCATCACTTGATAATTTTGATAAGTCAGTATCAAAATCAATATTTTTATCTTTATATACTTCTATAAGTATTTCTTCAATTTTGGTTAACTCATAAGCAGTTAGATCCTGTAAATAATACTTTATAAAAGTTCTAAACGTTTGAAAATGTCTTGATAAATCATTATTAAAATTCTTTTTATCTTCATCAGAGTCATCAGCACCTTTTCTAACTTCAAGTGGATTGATTATTCCATGTGAACCTGTTCCACAATCAATCCATGTACCATTAATATTTTCACATAAATCCTTATACTCTCGTTCAGGATCTATAACAATTACCTTAGATCCACGACACCAATTACCTCGAATAAGTTTTTTTATTAAAGTAGACTTACCTGAACCTGATTTACCAATAATTACTGCATTTGAATTATTTCTTTTACTAGTTCTTTTCCATAAGTCAAAAAACAAAAGACTACCAAGAGAATCAGTTCCAATCATCATAGCATCGCCATCATCTTGCAATGTTTGAAAGATAAAAGGGAAAGATGAGGCAGTAGTCATCATAGGAATTGGAAGTCCGAATTCTTTTTCTAAATCTCTATACAATGTAGGTAAACACATTTTTAATGATCGTTCTTGCTCAAACATTAAATCAGTGCCACCCATACCATAAGCAGAAAGAGTAGTTTTTAATTCTTTTTTTGCTCTTTCCATATTTTCCTTCGAATCACCATAGCATAAAAAATTGACCGTCAACAATGAAAACTTTTCATGTTCACGATCAATTCTATTCACTAATTGAACATAATCGTCTAACTGGTTATTTAATACAACCTCATCATTATAATTATTTGTGTTCATTAATTTTGATTTTACTTCTGACATACTTTTTTTCAAAGTATTGCTTATATCAAATGCATCCATAGGAGAGATTGTCATAACCATACGAGTATGGTTAACGTTAGCAACTGCACCTAACCATGCAACACCAACAATAGATGGGTATGTTCGAAGTGTAACAACACTTACATAAGCATCACCTAGAATTATATCCTTTTCATTGATTTTTAAGCCATTTGGGGCGATTTTCTCTTTAAATGAGCGAGTTATACCTGTAGCATCTTTTTTGAAAATGTCAAGCGATGTGACAGGATTTAAAATTATATATAATAAATCTCGCCACTCTTCACTAGAAACTCTTTCACTATGTAATCCAATAGAAATAAATTCCTGAATTAAATCATTTAGCTTTTGATTAATTAATTGCTCATTTGTTGCATCTTCTTCCATAATTAAATAAAATTCTCGATTTACAACCCATTTTTTATTATTTAAATCTTGGACAAAATTATAATCTTCCTCTAGTAATTTTATTTTGCTTTTATTAGTTTCAGATTTAATTTTAGAACCTAGTAAGTTTAAGTTATCATCAAGATTAATCGGTTTATCTACACTAAAAATTTTAACAGGGTAGTCAATTGAATTTAAAACCTTTTTAAGTTCTGCGACTTTGATTTTTTGCTCTTCATCAAATAATAAATGTAAATTGATAGATCCAATTTTGATTCCACCAACAATTCTATTATTATCCAAATAAACTAGGTTATTCCAAACATCTTGAAATGGAATAAAATCTGATATATTTTTGGGAAGTTTACTTTTCTTATTAATCAGTTAAATCCCTCCCTATATTTAACATTATTTTTGTTATTTCTTCTGAATATATATTATTTTTAATATTATTCTTTCTTATCTCATTTAATCTATTATCCATATTAATTAATAATCTAATGTAATTAGACATTGTCATTTTATTTTTATAAGCATTTCTTTTTAAAGCTTGTTTTTCTTTTTTATTTAGTCTTAATGTTAAATGAGTGTTATATAGTTTTAATCTATTATTTATATTTCAATCCTCCTTATAAGAAATAGTTTCTAAATGTTCTAATACACCTGAATAATCATAAGAACGAAGTATACCATTATTAAGTAAAGCAACAGGAATTAATTTATAATCATAACATAAAGTCCCATCGATTTGTTTTAATATTCTTGATTTTTTCAAGGCTTTTAAAATTCCGTTATCCTTTACATCAGGATCTAAAAAAACATGACCTTTATCTAAATAAGCATCACTTAAATCTGCCGTTACTTCAATCTCTTGATTTTTATTTGAGATTGTTAATTTCATCCTTTTACTTTCATAAGTCGAAACATTAACAAACCATAGTGTATTATTATATTTTAATTTTTTTCTTTTATCTATAATTTATCCTCCTTATATATGAACATCAAATATATATCCATATTTTTCTTTAGTTTCTTTAATTAACTCAATCATTTTATTTTCATCTTTATATAAATTTGATAACTTATAAGCAACTTCATCTGCAATTCTTATATCATTGGTATAAACACAAAACATACCATTTTCCGAATCATAATTTAACTTATTATTTAGTGAACTTGATGATTTTTCTAAATACTCAAAAAAGGCATCGTTATAGCAATGACCATCTCCATAAGGTATATTACTCTTAATTTCATTAACCCAGTCATAACAATAATCACTTTGATCTAATAAAACTGAAAAATTCTCATCTTTAAAACTGATTATTTTAAAAGGACTTATTTGTTTATTAAACCAAGATTCAAATTTCTTATATTCTTTTTCCTTATATAATACATCAGACAAAAATAATTCTGAATCTAGGTTTTTATTTACTTCATTAAGATAATCACCAATTGCATCATAACGAGTACTTCCCATATCTTTTTTTATTTCTTCATATTCTTGCAAAATACTCATTTCTTATCCCTCCATTTTTCTTCTTCTCGTGAACATTCACCTGATACTATACACGAGCATACTGCAAATAAAAAAAAGAATAGTAAAAATACTATTCCTAAAATCTTTTCCAACATTTTACCTCCAACAAAAAAACGACATATTAGTCGTTAATTATCATATTATATAAATTTCTTTTATACTATTCCATTAAATATTGTACACTTACCATTACTATTAAAAGTTGCATTTAAAGATTTACCTTCAGAGTTAACCCAAGTATATTTATTTGAGAATGTAGTGACGTTATATAATGTACCTTCAACACCACCTACAATTTCTACAAACTCTTCATAAGTTAAACCATCACTAGAATTTATTTTTTCTTTCAATTTATCTACTTTAGAAAAATCAACCTTATCATTTTTTATCATTTCATTTGGAAACTCTGATGAAATTTGAGCAGTAACCTTTCCTTTAAATTCATCTAATCTTACAGTTATAGAAGTATCATCTGTTAATTCCCATTCATATTTCTTATAAGTTGATACTGCTCCCTCTTTGCTTTGATCAACCAATTTACCTTCAAAGCCAATTATTTCATTAACTTTTTCATATGTAGTATCAGAACTTAATTTTTTAATGCATTCAAATACATCACAATTCCCTTTGGATTTCTGAACTGTTTCATTTTTAGTTTTATCATTTGTTTTACTATCAGTTGTTTTTTGATTTCCGCACCCAGTTAATCCAACAATTAAAATACCTGCTAAAATTACACTTAATATTCTCTTTCTCATTTTTTCACTCCTTCATAAAATACACGTTTATTATACCTTATGAAATTATTAATGTCAATGTATGCAATTTATATTAAATTAAATTGAAATTAATAATTTATTTTACTTTATAACACCTTTGTCTTTTTTTAAATATTAAAAATTTTTTTAAAATAGATAATGCTGTACTCCCATTTGGTAAAGGAAGTAATAATAAAAACATTAATAGTGGTGGAATACAAAAAAAGATTACTTTTAATTTATATTGTGTAATAAAGAAAGAAAAAAGATAACCAATACCAAATGAAATCGCAATCGCAATACATTCAAGTATTCCAAATCCTTTAAATATTTCTTTTTTAGTTTTTATATTTTTAGGAATTAGATACATCAATACCACTTCCTATCAAAATTACTATTTGCCTCAAGACCTGAATTACTCATATACTGATTTCTAATAGGATTATATTTCATACTAAATGGATTCATATAAGGATTTGAATTATTAAATGATGTATTAGGTTTCTTTTTCATATTTTCACTTGTATATTTTTTTATCAATTGATTTGCACCATAACTATTATGCTGTGCCATTTTTTCTTTAACATTAGCCATTTGCTCTTTATTTAAGTTACTACCTCGACCATTAAACAAATTTGAAATACCTCCTGCAATTTTTCTTCCACCATATCTTATTACATTAGCACCTGTCCCCAACGTTGACATTGTTCCTGCTTTAGCAATTCCTAATCCTGCATTTATACCAGTACCTACTGCCATTAGAGATTGAATATCACCAAATGCTGACATCATACCTGATTGTTGCCCAAGTAATGAACTAATCAACGTTGGTGTGCTTATTATAAACAATAAAGCACCTATAATTAAAAATATACCTGTAAGAGTTCCATTATCCTTTATTGCAGAACCAAACATGTTAAGCAATAATCCAATACATATAAATTGAACAATTGTAATTAAAAAATATCCCATTGTACTTTTAGTCCATGTTTCAAATGCTTTAGATTGATTATTTGTTAAACTGGTACAACAAAAAGGTCCAACTATTTTCATCAGTGCAATTTCCATCACTCGTTTTGCCATTTGAATTGCAACAAAGAAGAGTAAAAAGACTGTCACAACGGAAAGAATTATTAACATAATAAAATTAAGTGAATATTTATAACAATCACCAATACCTGCAAAACCACCTTCAGTAGAATTGATTTTTATTTTTTTCCAATTATTAATCAAATATTCTTTATCCGTTTGTTTCATTTCATCATCATATGATGTAGCTCTAATTAAAGCTTTAGATATGGTTCCTTCAGCTCCATTTGATTTATCCATACCTGATACAGTTATTACAGCATTAGTTGCTTTTGTAGAAAAATTATAACCAAATTGAAATAAAGGATTAATTAAAAACATCATAACTATTGCCAATATGACTCCACGATAAATTGTAAGTGGGCTACCTCGACCATCATTTTTTACAATATAATTCATAACAAGTTCTATAACAACTTTAAGAATTAACCATGAACAGGCAACAATTAATGCACCACTAAATATTTTATTTACATAATCATTATCAAAAAATTTATAACGCCAAATTTTATTAATGATATCAAAGAATCCATCTAGAAACCAAAGAATACCTTTGGCAATACTCCAAAGTGCATTTCTAAACACGTCTAAATACCATTTTTGTTCTACTTGACTAACTGCTAATATTTGTATTAAAATTCCCCCTTAATAGTTTTCTTGGTTAATTAACTCAGAGATAACAATAATTTGTTTATTAGTGTTATGCCTACAAGTAATCATAGTAAGAGTAGTTTTGTCTAAATCTCTTGTAATAAGTGCTGTACCATTTTTTTCTATATCATAAATATTAGTCACTTTATATGTATATTTAATTCCACCATAGTATATATATGAAATATCTCCAATTACTAATTTATCTAAATTTTTAAAATATGAAACTCTGCCTGATCCCGAATGACCTGCAAGAATGAAGTTTCCTTTAGAAATATTAGGCATATCAGATCCTTTTAATATTTCAACATTACGATTAACATTGTTATAACATTTTTCCTGTGATAAACCTCTTTTAATATTTATCTTAGGAATTTCTAATACTGCAATATAATTATAATTAGTTTTACTTATGTTTTTGTTTTCAACTTCAACAAATTTATTTTCCTGTGGAATATCTTCAACAACTTGTTCTTCTTCAAAAAATTCTTGCACATTATCTTTTTCAATTCTTTTTAAATTATAATCTGAATAGATGTGGTATCCAATTATAAATAATCCAATTAAAATAAGAAAAGAGCCAATTACTAAAATTTGACTCTTGAAATCTTTATTCTTATTTTTTTCTTTTTTTATCATAAATAATAAATCCAACACCACCAGTAATAAATACTAAACCAATAATATCAATTATATGAGAATCATTAACTCCTGTATTAGGAACTTCTATAACTTCATCTTTCATTATTGCTTTAACAATTTTACCATCTTCTAATATTTCAAACCACATCTTATCAGGATTTATTTTATAACCTTCAGGTGCTTGTTTTTCTATGATGTAATATTTACCAAGTGGTAATTCATTAATAATAATTTTACCATTTGAATCAGTTCTACCAACATATACTAATTCATCATTTTCAGTATAAATTTCAATCAAAGTATTTGGTAGTGTTTTATCATTTGAAAAATCTGATTTAGTAAATTCTAGAGTCCCTTTTGGAAGATGATTTTTTAATAAAGTTGTATAGTTTATAATTTTTGTATACTGATCTTTATACTTTAATTCAAAAGTATATTTAGTCTTGTCCAATATATGATTATTTATTGTTTCTATCTCTTGTAAATAATACTTACCTAAAAACAAATTTTCAACTTTAGCATATCCATTTTCATCTGTAATTAAGATTTTTATTAAAGTATCTTTCTTATATTTTAAATTACCTAAAGAATCATAAATATCCTCATTAGCATATAATCCTATTTTTACATCCTTAAGATTAATTTCAGTATAAACATAACCTTTATTAGTTAATTCTACTTTTTCTCCAGTTTTAGTTAGTTCTAGGCTACCTTTAACTGCTTTGTTTTCAAATTTAACTTCATATAAAATTCCAAATTCGTCATCATTTACTAATTTAGAATTTTCATCGATTGTAAATTCAACTGAATTTTTATTCCATAAATATCCATCTATTTTTTGATCTACTTCTTCTAAGAAATAAGTTCCACTTTCTAGTGGATATGGAGTAATTAATATCCCATTTTCATCAGTTTCAAAAACATCAATTGTTTTTGCAGTAGGATATGTTATTGTTTGTTTAACATATTTTTTAGTTTTTGCATTAATAATTTTGAATTTAATACCTGATCTTTTTATAACATCACCAGTATCTTTATCTATTTTTATAACTTTAAGTCTTGCAGTTATTTCTGCATTTGCAATTACTTTTTTTACAATTCCACCATCTTCCTTTACTTCAATGGTAAAATCTTTTGCTTTTTCATAACCCTTAGTTGAAGTTAATTGTTTTACAACATATTTACCATAAGGTAATGTTATATCAAAACTGCCTTGTGCATCAGTTATTAATGTTTTAACTAATTCATTTTTATTGTTGTATATTCCAAATTTTACACCAATTTCAGGAGTCATAATCCCTGTCTTATTATCTGCATATACTTTTATAAATTGAAATGTTCTTTTTATTACATCTTCAAAAACTTGAACTTCAGGATGTAATTGATCAAGAGTTACATCAAAGTAATATTTATTTGGATCTAATTTATACCCATTTGAAGCTTTTTCTTCTAATAAATAATATCTTCCCAATGATGGTAGATAATCACTTTTAGTAGTACCATCATCATTTGTTGTAATAGTTCCTACTTTTGTACCATCTTCTTTATAAATACCATATATGGCTCCTTTTAATGTAGCTTCACCTTGAGCTTTATTATTTTTAGTTTCAGAATCTGTTTTGTGAATTTTTACATCTCCACCAAATACAGTTACTTTTTTTACAATTCTAATAGGATCAATGTCTCCTCTTTTAATTACATTTTGTGAACTAGTAGCATAATAAAGTTCTATTGGACTTCCATATCTATTACCTGATTTTGTAAGTGTAATTGTTAATTGTCCAACATTAGTTGCTGTTAAAGATAGGTTATTACCATTAATCGTTGCACTACCATTATCTACATTAGATATTTGATAATTATTTAATACACCATTTGAATCATTTATATTAATATTTTGTCCAACTACCATTGTATCTGGAAAATTAGTAAAATTTGGCGTTGTATTATGATTATTAACTAAATCCATTATAGAATTCATTTGTCCTGCTAAAATACTATCATTTCTATTTCCTTTTAGTGTATCAGTAAAAAAACTATCAACATTTGGATCTGCTAATTTCCATATTAGCATTTGTGCTGCTAAATAATATGTATCATCAGTATGATCATGTGTTGCATCTTTATACCCATATCCATAATAGGCAATTTTTGAAATCTTATTCCATGTATCTAAAGGTATATTAGCTACGGCTTGTATATCCTCTGTGGTTACCTCATAAGTTGCATCTGAATTAATTTTCGTCATCGGTTGTACACAATAAACAAAATGTCCATCGCTAGTTCTAACAATAAATTGTCCTTTAAACCACATTTTGCTTTCTCCTCGTGTATGCATAACATAAAATGGACCTCCAACATAAGGTCCTGCTTTTATTTGTCCTTCATAAGTACGAGCATCTACTTTATTTATCCCTAAAAATGCTCCCACAATTGTTATAACAAATAATAATATTTTACTTAATTTATTCATTTATACATTCCTCCCATCAAAAAAAGACTTCTAAAAAGTCTTTTAGTATTAATTAAGTTTCTCAGTATGAAACATCCATCCTAGATTTTTGCCTGATGCACTTGAAACCGTAGAGCAATGATACAATTCTTCACCATTTAAATATGGTTTATAAGATTCTCCATAATTAGCACACTCTTCATATGTTGAAAAATCTACACGTTCCCAACTATATAATGGTTTATTATAATATTGATCTTCTGTGATTCCAAGAATATCCCACGGATTATTTGCTTTAACATTATTATTCGATTCTTCCTTTTGTTCTTCTTGTTGAACAGGTGGTTGAGTTATTTCGAAAGTTGTTGTTTTCTGGTTATTTTTGTTTTCGTTTGACTGAATATTTGATTTGTTTGAATTATTAGTTTTGGTCTCTTTTGATTCATTGTTTTTTGAAGTAGTATCGTCATTATTCACATCATCTTTTTTATCAACATTTTCATCTTTGATTTTTACTTCATCTTTAACAGCTTTTTTATTATCAGAATTCTTTTTTTCTACAATAGATGGATTATTTTTATTTTTTGAATCATATTTATTATGGAAATTATACAAAAATAAACCTGTTATAAAAATAATACTAATGATTAATAAACCAATCAATAATCCAATAATTTTCTTTTTGATAAGATCACCTTCTTTTTAGGAGATATTAACTCTTATTTTAATATATGTCAAATTTTTATTTATAAAGATATTGTTTTAAATAATCTAAATCATTTATTAAATCAGTTAGATTACATCTTAACTCTATATTTTTTATATGTTTATTTTTTTTATCATCAAAGTATTTTGCTAGAGTTTCAACATAATAAATACTTCGAATCTTATTTTTTATTTGATTTTTTGCTAACTCCACATTTTTTACTTCATCAAAGCAGTGGAAGTAATCTAGCATATCATAAATTCGATTAACTAAATTATGACTTTTTACGAATGAATGCCAAGTTTTCTTTTTCATATATTTTTAATACATAGCACGTTTCTTACATCAAAATCTTGTAAGTCAACAATTTCAAAATCTGAATCATCAAAAGATACAGCATCATAAAAATCAATATCATCATTATCAATTAAAATACTAATTGCATTTCTAATATTGTTCTTATCAATTATTCCATATCTTTCAACAAAATTATAATTAACTAATAAATGTAATCTATAAAGCATATCCTGTATTTTCATTAAAATATAATCACGATTTGAACCATATTCCATCTCATAATTTTTAGTGAAACCATCATATAAACTTTTGTTAATTTTTCTATCATCAAGTAAATACTTTAATGTATCAATATTTTTAATATCTTTACCTTCAATTTTACCCTCTGTTAAAATTTCATTTATTGTTTTTTTAAAATCTTTTTGATTCATTATTTAAAATATCCTAAAATCCATGATACGAATTGAGTTGTGACAAGTGCAGATACACCTGCAATTATTGTAGTTTTTATTTTTCGATCATAACTTGCTTTTTGATTATCATCACTTGATGCCATTTTAAGAGCGTAGTCTTTGGCGACAAAAAAAGCTGTTCCACCAATCACGAACAACCTTAAATATCCCATAGCATCATTTATTAATTTTAAAACATCCTGTAATATGCTTTCCATTAATATATAGCTCCTAGCAATAGTTTTGTATTTTTGTTATAATATGAGTAGTCGAATAAAATGAGTGCTTTGTTTTTTCGACTTTTTTTATACAATAATTTGTTTATAAAAAAATCCCTCCCATTATGTGTTCTCATTATCGTATTCAAATTGTAATTTTAGTTGAATTCCTTTTTGAATTCTTTTTTTTATAACTTCACAATATTTGTCAGTAAGTTCAATTCCGATCCATCTTCGATTTAGAACTTCACATGCTAAAAGGGTAGACCCACTTCCACTTGTGAAATCCAAAACTAGGTCACCTCGTTTAGAATAGGTAGATACAATATATTCCATCAAAACAATTGGCTTTTGTGTAGGATGATATAAATCAGTTTCTCTTGCAAATTGAATAACATTTCTTGGAAAATTAGCTTCCTCTTGGGTATAACTAACTTTTTCATCACTTTTTTTATCACCTAAATAATTTATAGGTTTTGTTGTGACTTTAAGATTAACTGGAATAATACCTTGTGGAAAATATCTCATTGGTGGTTTAGCAGATGCAACAGCACCACATTTCGAAAATATCATAATATCTTCATAACATCTTAATGGTTGATATTTAGCATTTTGAAATCCTGTTACTTGTGTTTTTATCCATTTCCAATCATAACGATAGAATTTAGGATTACTCATCCTCAAACTACTACTAAATGGCTCATTGCCAAAAAGGACAATAGCACCATCATCTTTAATCAATTTGGAAAGCTTATCCCACATTTGATCAAATGGAATAATTTGATCCCATGAATATGATGTTACAGCATATGGCGGATCCGTTATAATTGCATCAACTTTAATTCCTTGTTCAATAAGATAATCCATAACTTTTAAACAATCACCCTTATATAATTTACCTAATCTTGTAGAGTAGTATGGATTACAAGTTTCTAAATTTTCACCTCCTTATCTTATAAATTTAGTTTTTTTATAACGAGATCCCTATAAACTCGTTATTATTTATTTAATTAAATCAACAAATTTATCTAAACCACTTTTTAAACAAAATTTAATAATTGCACTTTTCCTAACTTGTGTAATATGTTTTGAATATGTTTTGTATTTTCCGATTATTTCTTGATCCGTTAATCTATCAACAAATGTTGCATCAAAAATATCTTTTTCATCTTTATTTAAAGTAGAGTAAGCAGAGAAGTAGCAGTTTAAAAAATTACTCATTTTTTCTTCATCTTTCATATTTTTAATTATAATGCTCTCAATTTTAGAATTAGTATTTCTTTGAGAAGAACCATATTTTTCCCCATAAGATGCAATTGACGATGAATTATAATTATACCCACACTCTAATGTAAGTAAAAAATTTTCTACAATATCAAGTGTTATAAAAATTAATTCTTTAAATTTTTCAATGGGATACTGACTAGCAACATAATCGTTTAAAAAGTCAGTTCTTCTTTTTCTCATAATTTCTTCCTCCAAACAAAAAGAGAGCAAAGACTATTAACAAGTCAGTTTGCTCTCTTGTAATTATTACTGCTATTATTAAAAAAAGGGGAAAAGGTTCTTTGTTGATTTTCATCATTATAATAATCTCTATGATAATTAATCCAACCCATATTATTCAATCCCCCAAAGTATTACGATATAAGACCGTTTTTAAATACTTGTTGACTATAATAGCATTCGGTATTTTTTAAGTCAATTCCCAATTCGTGGAATAAATGAAAAAAGGATTTTTTTCATCCTTCTTCATAATTATGACTTATTATAATCATTTTATCCCTTGACTTTATAAAAATCAAACACTTTATATGATAAGTTATAAACTCTTTATAAACTCCTTTTACTTTGTTTAGCCTTGATTTACATAGTCTTTCGAGGTTTCATATACTAATATATCATCTATTTTGCAATCTAAAATATAACAAAATTTTGCAAGTATTTCTGAAGTAAAAGCATAATTGTCACCATAATAATATTTTTTCACTATTTCATATTTAACATTTGCTAATTTACTCATAGTACTTATTGATATATGTTTCTTATCCATTAAAACATTTAATTTAATTTTTACATTTCCAAAATCAGTTTCATAATCAATCTCCTTAGTATTCACAATAGCCATCCTTTCTTTAAACAAAAAAAGAGTAGTATCACCAAAGTCAAGGATAATACTACTCCCAAAAATAATTTTTACTACTATATAATTATAACACAAAAATCGACATTAAATTATTAAAAATAACTACTCGTTTAAAAGTAGTTATTATATAGTTCTACTGAAGAACTTTAAATAAATATTCTAAGAAGTCATTTATATTCAAGAAGTTTATTTTATCAAGATATTCCAAAAATAACAAATGTATATCTTTTTTTGTAGATGATTTATTTAATGTTATTTCTAATAATTCTTCTTCTTTATTTATATATAATTTAAGAAAATAATACTTATTCATTTCATAATCAAGTTTATTTCGATAATTTTTTTTCTTTTCAGGAATGGATTTTTCGTAAGTTAATAGATTTATAATATAAGGATGTTTTTTTATTTGTTTATAATCAATAGCATAATCACTTATATTTGATTTAGAACCTTTTGTATCCAATACAAAATTATTTATATTAAAATCATTTTTTTTATTTCTAATTATATCTTTTAATCTTTCAAATTTATCCATAAACAACCACCTGCAAAAACATTATAACACATAACATACATTATATAATACTATTTGTGATTTTTTTCTATTTTATCAATATCATCCTTATTATATATAAACTGCTGTATAAGTTTTGTATTTTCAATATCTACATTAGGATGTTTGTCTTCACCTTCAACATATTTAACTAAGTGCCTAGACAATTTTTCAATATCCTTTTCAATATCAGCTGGAAAACAACAACTATATTTCATGTCGATAGCATCAATTAATTGTAATGTTACAAATAATCCTTCTTCAACTTCATGATTCTCATAAACATATTTACTCAACTAAAATCACCTCGTTTGAGATGTTAACTCTCATGAAAAAATTAATCAAGTCAGTTTGCAAAAAAAATTAATTATGTGTATAATGGTCTCAATAGAAAATAAAAATACTAGTAAGATTTCTTACTAGCATATATATATAAATCGTTTAAAAACGATTGATTTTCTGGCAGGGGTAGAAGGATTTGAACCCTCGCGAATGGTTTTGGAGACCATCATACTACCACTATATTATACCCCTATAAATGCTCAATTAAGAGCAAACAATTTATATTATAAAATGATATATTATTATCATTTATAAACTAATTTAATTCGAAATGATATGTTTCAAATTTATACTTATGCCACCAAAAGTGCCACCAGTTCAAAACATAACATTTGATAAACCCAGTAGTTATAAGGTAAAATCAGTCTTTTTAACTTTTATA
>CAJLIR010000022.1 GCA_905206805.1 uncultured Caryophanales bacterium
CAATTTAATTCTCCTTTCTATTTGATCCTATTTATAATATACTAAATAAAAGTTTCAAATCCTTTTTTTATACAAAAAAAGGTTCAAATTAATGAACTCTTAAAAATTTTATATTTATTTTTTTATTGTTATTACTGGACGAACACCATAACCACCTGAACCAAAGGCCTGACCTATGACTCCATTAGAACCAATATACATTGCAGATCTAATATCAGTAGTATAACCACCAGCGCCATGAACTGCATTTAAAGTCCACCAAGCACCATAGGTATTTCCACATAAAGATGTATCACAATATAGCCACTCATCATAATCACTATCACTTGATAATTTTTCTATATGCGAGGGATTAGGTGAATATGAATGGGTTGCATAACTAATTGTTTTGGGTGTTAAATTTACATATTCAGAAAAACTTATTAACCTTACATAATCTGATACATAATTATTACAATATGCACCATTAATCAAATTAAGTTCATCTTCTAAATCTCCTCCATACGTTTTTTTTCCATCACTTCCATGCGAAGGATCAGCACATATATTAGTTTCGACCATTTCATTAATTATTTTACTTCGTAATTCAGAATATAAAGTTTCATTCAAATACTTTCTTATCAACGACTTATCCCAGCTATATACAAAATTTGAACCATCAAACGTACAATTATTACTGCTGTCATAAACTCCACTACAATGTGCCATATATCTAACATTTTCTAATTGTCTAGAATCCATCAATAATGTTACATAACCATTGTAATCACTTATTACATGCCAATTATATCCTCCTAAACTTACTGCTTCACCAGATTTATAACTTTCATTAAGCAATTTATATGATATAGGTTCCTCTGAATCCGAACAATTGAAATCACCAGTTACCATATAATTACAAACATAATCATTTATTGTTGCAGTTGGTACACTTATATCTTTACCCTTGTTACTTATCACAACAACACCACTAGTTGGTACAGTACCTTTAAATTCTAAATAATCTAAATTCGTTAAATCATAATTTTTATTCTTAAATTCATTTTGTAATTTACATTCTTCACCATCACACTCAAAAATTACCTTTTCACTTGGAAACCTTCCACCATTTTTTACCATAAAAGTTGTAACATAATTTTCTGCAGATTTTACAAGACCCACAATAGATTCTTCTGATGATTTTAAATTAGCTTTATTTATTGAATCAATAATTTGTGGTACAGCAATCAAAGATATTACTGAAAAAATTACTATTACTGCTAATAACTCTATTAACGTAAAGCCTCTACTTTTTTCCATCTTAACACCATCCTACCATACATATCATACTATCATTATGTTAAAATTTTATCAAGTTTAAAAATGCTAAATTTACATTTCTTTACAAATTTAGCATAACACTAACAACAGTTCCTTCATTTTCACGGGAAGAATAATTTATTTTTCCTCCATGAGCTTCCACTATTTCAATACATAAAGAAGTTCCAAGTCCAGTTCCATTTGCCTTAGTTGTAAAAAATAAGTCTTTTATTTTACCTAAAACCTCTTTGCTCATCCCAATACCATTATCTTCTATAAAAATTTCTATATTATCATTATTCTCTTTACTATATATTTTTATATTACCAACCTTATTATCCGGTATTGCTTCAACACTATTTTTTATCAAATTAATAAAAACTTGTTTTAATCGATTATAATCTCCCTCAATGTATAATTCAGAATCAGGAATTTCTAAATCCAACTTTATATTTTTATTTTTCATAATTGGTTTTAAACTATCAACAACATCTTCTATTAATAAATAAATATCCATAGTTTCCTTTTCAACCTTTACTTTTGTCATAGTTAAAAAATCTTGCAAAATTATTAGAACTCTTTCAATTTCCTCTCTCAAAATTGGTATATATTTTATACTATGTTCTATATTATTTGTATCAAACATATCTAAATAACCCTTACAAACCGCAATTGGATTTTTTATCTCATGAGCTATTTTAAAAATAGATGTATGAATTTGCTTTTCTTGTTTTAATTCTTTAATACTCATATGATATTTAATTATTTCTTCACCTTTTTCAAACAATAATGTTGCAAAATAAACTGTTAAATATAGCATTAATATAAGTATTAATATTTGGCAGAAAAAATTAGCATAATCTATATTAAGTGTTTTTTTAGATAAAATTATAGTTAATGTAAAAAAGAAAGCTTTTACAATAATAAATGAATTTATATATTTGTCACTAAATTCTTTCTTTTTTCTAAGTACCATATAAAGTAAAAAATATATTATATATTCTATTATAATTAATGGTATATTCAAATGAAACTCTCTAGTGTAACAAAGAATACTGACTATGGATAAAAATAAAACAGTCCCTTTTCTTTCTTTTAAATATGCAATAACTAAAATTGCGTTAAATATAATTGGCGGAAAATCTGAAAAAATTGGATTCGTAAATTTTATAACCATATAAAATGAACTAATTAAAGCAACATCTAAAAACAAATTATTTTCTTCATTACAATAATTTCTATTATAGGCAACATAAAATAAAAATAAAAGTAATGGATAAGTAATATAAATGATACTCAAAAGAATATTAGTATATAAATTCATAGTAATTCCCCTTTCGACAATAATATACATTAATCGGTATGCAAATTTTGTCGAACAAAGAGAAAAAAATAAAAAATTTATCATTTTTTATTTGTATAATAAGAATAAATCATTTAAATAAATTACATTTAATTAAACTCATAAATAATTTTAAGTAAAATGCTAAATCTTATCCTTTTTTATACTTAAAACATTCCTTATCATGAGAATAAATAACTCCTATTGCCTGAAGGTAAGAATATATTATTGTTGTTCCCACAAATTTCATACCACGACTCATTAAATCTTTTGAAATATCATCAGATAATTTAGAATGTGTTAAATTTAATTCATATATTATTTTACCTTTAGTAAAACTATTTAAATAATTACTAAAAGAACCAAACTCAGTTTGTATTTTTTTAAATATTTTAGCGTTATTAATACTCATCTTTATTTTTAATTTATTTCTAATAATACCTTTATTTTGTAATAATTCATCTATTTTTTTATCATCATAATTAATTATTTTATCTAAATTAAAATTATCATAACATAATTTAAAATTATCCCTTTTATTTAAAACACATTCCCAAGATAATCCAGCTTGAAATGATTCTAAAATGAGCATTTCAAATAAATATGAATCATCTAAATTAAGTATTCCCCATTCAAAATCATGATAATCTATATATTTTTTATTATCTAAATTACACCACTTGCATCTAATCATATAACACCTACAAATTAATTAATCATACTCAACTCCTAATACAGTTGTATGAATTTTATCTATATTTTTAATTAATAAATACTTATTCATATATACCTCACATAATATCTTTATAGAATTATTAAATTATATTTCCACAATATTAATTTGGTTTCCATGTTCTTTTATAATTTCTATTAAATCACAAGTTTTTAACCAAATTGTTGCAGTATTATCATTTGGATGTATTCCTATTATTTTTTTGTCATCAAGAAATTCTTTATCTAAAAAAAATTGAACCTTTAATTCTTTATCATTTAATAATCCAAATGGAGTTACTGAACCAGGTTTTAAATTTAAAATACCTTCTAAATCACAAGGAGAAGCAAAACTTAAAGGACGAGTATTATTTTTTTCTCTAAATTTTTTTAAATCAACTCTCTTATTACCTCTAACAGTTATAAGATAATAATTCCTTTTTTTATCATCACAAACAAATAAATTTTTAGCATCATATTCTGGATATGGAACTTTAACTTTTGATAATTCGTCCATACTAAAAACTGCTTCATGCTCTGTTATTTCATACCATATATTTCTTTTATTTATAAATTCATATACTTCCTTTTTATTCATAGTTTATCTTCTTTCACATCAGTATTTTTTATTAAAAAATTATATTAATCATATTTTTTAATTTCAAATTTATATAAACTTTCTCCACTTTTTAATTTTTTTATAAAAACTGCTCCAAATTTTTCATAATAATTTTCTAAATCAGTTTTTAAATATAGAATCTTAAAACCTCTATTCCTAGCTTCATTTAGTATAGCATCATTCAATATTTTTGAATAGCCATGCCCTCTAAATTTTTTCTTTACATACATTGTTGCATACCAAGGTGTTAACTCTATTTCTTCATCACAATCTTTTGGAAATATAGATATAAACCCGATTAATTCATCATTTTTTACTAAAACTAATTTGCAAAAATTTTCATAAAAAAACATATCACAAATTTTTCTTTTTTTTCTTATAATTCTTTCTGACTTGTTTTCATCCTTATTATGAGCCCATTCTTCATATTCTAGTTTTGCAACTTCATCTAAATATTCCTGTTTATTTTGTAAATTATATATTTCCATATTCTATATCCTCAACATTATTTATAATACAAAAAGACAAATAGGTTTATTTATCTATTTAATTTATAAGGAATTTAAAACCTATTTATCCAACTCTATAGTGGAATAAGTATTATAACCTTCATAATGATAACTAGCATCTATACCATTCATATATACATTTCTATCATTAATAGCGTCCGTTAAAGCAGATTCCAATAATACTTTTATTTCTGTATCTCTAATGGGACTTCTTTCCATTGCAAGAAGATAATCTTCTTTATTAACCTTACTCCAATCAACAACTTTATTAAGTTCATGTTTTAATATCATATCTAACCAAATTCGAGTACTTCTTCCGTTCCCTTCACGAAATGGATGAGCGATATTCATCTCAACATATTTTTTAATTATTTCATCAAAATTATTTTGGGGCATATCGTTTATTTTTAATAAAATATCATTTAAATATAAGGCAGATGCAAATCTAAAATTACCCTTTACAAGATTGTCTTTTCTAACTTTACCTGCAAAATCATAAATATCTTTAAACAAAAATTCATGTATTTTTGATAAACCATTAAAAGTTTCAAATTCATTAATTTTATTTGTGTCAAATAATTCTAATGCCTTTAATTTTGTAATTCTTTCCTCTTCTTTTGACAACTCTATTTCATTAGTAATTCCTAATTTATTTTCTAGCATTTTATCACCCTCATAACACAAAAAGACAAATAATTTATCTATTATCAATTATTTTATTCTTTCTTTTATTATGTCTGTTTCTTTTAATTCACCTATTAACAATGATGAATTTGGATTGTGCATTTTGTAATTTTCATTTACTTTTTTTTCATCAAAGTTAGCATAACAATACTTACAAAAGTGCTTACAAGAATTATATACTCCAATATCAACCATTTTTACACAATGACATTTTCGCATTTTTCTTGCAGTCCATTCTTCTTTATATATTTTACCAGTTAATTTATATGCTAATGTATGAGATAAACACTCATCCTTAGAAAATCCATACTCTGTTAAATTTCTATCTTCAAAACAAGTATGAACAATAAGTCCGTGTTTTCTAGCACTCTTACTAAAACTTTCCCCTATTGTTTTATAATCATTTTCAGTAAATGCTTTATAATTTAAAGTTTTTTCATTTTTTCTAACATTTTTATAATCATCTATAAAGGAAATTAATATTTTACTAACATAACATTCAAGTAAGCTACATAATTTTTTAAATGCTTTTGTATGATATTCAAGGCTATATTTAGGACTTATAAATACTGGATCATATCTTATTACTATATTATCTTTTCCAATTAATTTGGACAATTTTTTTATTGCTTCAATTATTTGTCCTTTAGGTGGTACATTCGGTTCAATATCATTTTTGTATGCTGTTAATGTTACATGGAATAATATCGGTTTATCTATTTCTTTTATATATTTTAAAATTGGTATAGGATTTTTAGTACAAAATAAAATGGCATCTACATCATCAAAATTTATTCTATTTACTAGATTAGGATTAAATGGATTTCTTACATCCACAAAACCTGCTCTATATCTATTCATAAACCATTCTGTATAAAATGCTACTATATCTGTTCTACCGCTTACATTTAAAATCATTTTTTTATCCTTATATTTTAATCTAAACGCTATCACTAACAGATACAACAATTTTAAAATCATTACCTTTATTAGTTAAAGAATTTTCAACCTTAGTTGGTAATACTAAATATACTTTTCTACTTACAATATCATCATTTTTAAGGCCTTTTATCGTTATAATTTTTCGTTTATTATTAAATAAAGAAACTATATATTCAACTAAACAATCTGTAAATATTTTTACCATACTATTCCCTCCAATACTATTATACATTTATATAATAATTTTAGATAGTACGTACTTAAAAATAAGTGTAAAAATATTTTAATATTTATAGTATTAATCTAAACAGAAAAAATCACCTAACTCGACATTGATTTAGGTGAAACCAAAACATAGGCAACACCCAACATGCTAATATTAAGTGTTACGTTTTTTATTTTATAAATAATGATTTTTCATGTTCAGTTGGATCCGTCACTACTTTTATAATATTATCTAAGAAACTATTTATATTTTCTTTATATAGTAGCAATACTTTCTTTGTTGCTTCTATTACTTCCGTTTCCTCTATTCCTAAAAATTGTGCAATTGATTCAGTTGAAAAATATTTTCCATCTACATATCCTAATTTTAATGAAATAATTATTGATTCTTTTGCTGTTAATATACTCATCATTTCAGTAAATGTCGGTGTTCTTAATAATTCTAACATTTTCAGGCAATCATCTTTAGTTATATCATTACTTACTTCATCTGATTTTGCAACCTGTATAGATTCTTCTTTTGTTTCTTTTTTTGAAACTAATTCAGCCTCTACTTCTTCTCTTGTTTCATGAACTGGAGTTACTGAAGCCTGCTCTTCAGTAGTTAAAACAGTTTCTTGACTTTGCTTATCTATTATTTCATTTTCAATAGATTTTTGTTGTAAATTATTTGTTTTTCTTCCTCTTTTTCCGTGATAACCATAAGGGTTAGCTAATAATCTTTTCATCTTTGGCACTAATAAACCATAAAATCTATAATTATCTTCCTTAGTTAATTTTAATTGAACCGGATTATCTAAATCTTCTCCATATCTTAAAATTATTAATGCTCTTTCTTCTTCTGATAGTTTTATTAACATCTCATCAACCTGTTCTCTTGTATAATCTTTAAAATATTCATATATTGTTTGTAATTTTTTCATCTTTCTATTAGTTTTCTCCTTTAATTTGACTTTTGGTTTTATATTTAATTCTGTAACCCTGACAGATTCTAATTGTTTACCCAATTTATTTACAATTTTAGTTATAACCCTAGAAACATATGATTGTGAAATATGAAATTTATCTGCAATTTCTTTCTGAGTATAAATTCTGTCATTATAAAACCCAAAATGTAACATAATTATTTCTTTATCCCTATCTGGAAGTTGGTTTATTAATTGTCTAATAATTTTATAAGTTTCAGAATTTTCATGATCGATAACAAGATCACTATCATCACTTAATATATCTTCTAATTTTAATTCACTACCATCTTTACCGTAAAAAAGCACTTTATCTATGCTATCAATATTTTTATCATGTTTTACTTTTCTTAAAAACATTAAAATTTCGTTATCAATACATCTCACAGCATAGGTAGCAAATTTAACTTCCTTTGTTATATCATAAGTATTTACTGCTTTTACTAAACCAATACTACCTATAGATACTAAATCTTTTTTATCATAATCAATATTTCTAAATCTATTTGTTACCTCATGCAAAACAAGACGAATATTATGAATTATCAATTTGTCCCTAGCTTCTTTGGAACCACTACACGCTTCCTTAATTAATTTATCCAACTCATCTTTTATTAATGGTTGCGGTAATCTATATCCATCAATGAACAGTTCATAGTTATTCATACGTCCCCCTGTCTTCTCAAAATTAAATAAATTGAGAATTTTCTTTGAATTTGGTTACTATTTTATCACCTTTTTTATTTTATGCAAATATTTCTTGCTACATATATATTAACATAAAGAAAAAATTTTTCGAGTTTTTTCACTTATTTATATAAAAATGGAATATTCATTTTTAAAAAATTCAATAATAATTAATCATTATTTTTTATAAAAATGAAAATCACAACAATCTCCATCATAACCTAGAGTTTTAGTTCGTGAAAAACCTAATTTTTTCAAATTTCCATATGTAACATTATCAACATCACAAAAAAGGTGGCATAACTCTTTACAATCATTTTCTATGCAGGCAGTGTGCCAAAGACATTTTTTCATTGTTATATCAAAAGAATTTTTATCATATCTTTGTTCACTTTCCCATAGGTCATTTTTTCTAACAACTCGAAGAAATATATTACTATAAATTGAGTAGAAACATGGAACTTTTTCCATTTTTTCCATAGACAGATGCTTTTCTTTTGCAACTATATCAATCATATATTTTTTCATATATTGATATACATTCTCATTTTTTAAACCATCTTTTAACAAAACTTTATATAATGCTATTCGAGGAAGAATTGTTTGAATAAGAGTTTTTCTCTGATTTTTTGACTTTCCTTTTATATTTTTGATAAGTTCATTAAGTATTTCTTCTTGCTTATTAAATAATACAATTCCTTTATCAATTCCAAATTCTTCATTTAAAAATGTTTTTATTTGTTTTTGTTGTTTTATCTTCATAATAATTGCCTCCATCAGTTATTTTTTATTTAATTAATTTTTCAAATGAATTGGCATTTAATATGGTATTAGATATAAACTCACCTTTGTAGAAATTTGCCCAATTGTTGAATACGTAGTATTTTTAGCTTTCTCTAATAATTCTTTTCCAAATTTTTTTCTTTAAAACTTACTGCTAACCACAAACAATAAATATCTTGCCTCTAGCATTTAATTTTCTAAACACATGACCATCCTTAAACTTACTTTTTATCCATTCTTTTTTTCTATCAACTCCTGCTTGATGTTTTTTATCACCTATTGCGCAACATATATGTTCATCAGCAATATTTTCTAAAGTTAAATTTATATATTCGTTCATTACAGCACTTCCTCTACAAATTATATTTACTAAAAATTATTTTCTTTTCTCTCATAGATATTTTTTTAACTTCATATCCTTGTTTTTCTTTTATATATTTCCATAATGGATCATATTTACTCATTACACACCTCGCTATATCATTTTTTAACTCTTAACAACTGGTTTATTTACTTAATTTTTATTTTAGTAATTAGTAATCTATCATATCACATATATGTGAACTATCTATCTGTAGCTCACTATTAACTTTTTTTATAATAAAATACCCAACACATTGATCTTGATCTTTAGTTAAAGGTACTATCCCAAAAGACAGTGTATCTTTTCCATTTGTTATAGGTTCAAGAAAGGTATCCATTTTTACAATGGCAGTGTTATTTTCATCAAATTTAAATAATGATGGATCAATTTCATATATTTGTTTTATGGTTTCATCATACAAGGAATAGTCATACTTAGATTTTTCATTTTTATATAAATCACTTATTAAATTAAATGTAAAAATATTTATACCTATAAAAATAATAAGTACTAATATATCATAGAAAAAATACTTTTGAATATGAAGTTTTATATTTCTAATCAAATTTACCACCCCCAACAATAACATTAAAACTTATATGAGTCTTAACAGATGTAAATAAACCTTCTTTTCTAGTGGAATAAATATGTATATAATATCTTCCTGCTTCATTTATATAAGGACTTAAATCTGAAATATATTTTCCATCATATATAACTTTATTCATTCTTTTAATTTGAATACTTTTGTTTTGACTATTAACTTTTTTATAATCTAAATTATCCTGTCTTAACCAACCATTAGTATCTGATTTTCTATTACCACTTTTATAATAAACCTCATATTCATCAATTTCTAATTTGATATTATCAGATAATTCAACTTTATTAATCATATTATCTACTGAATTATAACTTTCTGTACTTGCTTGAATAAAAAATGCATTATTATATTTTTCTGAATAGTAACATTTCATTAATTTACCATTTAATGATACTTCAAACAAATTTTTATCATATGCATTAAAAAGATTGGTAAAAAAAGAAAAACATATAATTATTTCTGTAATCATAATTATAAAAAGAAATTTAAAAGGTTTTATAATTTCATTTAATTTATTATTCATATTACCTTCTCCACTATATAAAAATATTATCTATATTTTTGTCTATATAACTTGCCTAATGATTCAAATTTTATTTTATTTTTTCATCCTTAACTTTAAATTTAAAAAAAATTAAATACGAATTAAAATTAAGAATCATATATTACTTTAATAAAGTTTGTGTATATTCATCATATTGATTAAAATTTAAATTATTTTTCGATAAAAATTCTTTATAATGCTCTAAATAATCGTTTGCTGATTCAAAATCATATTCAAAATTCCTATTTATTTCTTTACATAACAATGCCTCTATATAACCTTTTAACCCATTGTTAGAATTCGATTCTATCAAATCCTTAATTGAATATTCAAAAGTTTCTCTTGGATATTGTAATAATTCATTATACTCTTTTTGACTTTCTTGAATATAATCATAAGGATTTGACGAAGTTTGTGGACCATTGTTAATTATTATATCTATTTTTTCACTTACACCAACCTCATTATTTATAAGAGGTTTGGCTTGTTCAAACTTTATATACTTTGAATTTACTATATTTTTCCTAAACCATTCTTGTTGTTCCTTACTATTATCAAGCAGTCCTACTATTACAAAACCATTTTCTAAATCAACATAATTATAACTATAATTATCATATTTGATTGAACCATTTTTTTCAAAATATTCTATTATTTTATCATTAATAATATTTAATTCATAAGTATCAGCTATTTTTTCTTTGCCACAACCTGTTATTCCTAAAAAAATAACTCCACACATTAAAATAGTTAAAATTTTCTTTTTCATATTTTTCTCCCCTTAAAAAGTATCGCTACATCTAACTTATCCGATAATGACCAACAATATCTTTTCTATACTCTAAAATATCCTCTTCATAATATTTTTGATATTTACTTGCGTGATGTATTATAAAAGGTATTCCTTTTTTATTTCTTTTATCAGAAACTATTCCTATATGATTTTTAAAAATCACAATATCTCCACCTTGCCAATCCTCAATTTTTTTTATATCAGTTGTTAATTGTTTTGCATTATTATCAAAATATATTTTTAAATTTTTAACTCTTCTAAAATCTATATTTTTATCTATTATATCAATATTATATAGCTCTCTATGATTTTTAATATCTTCATTGACTAAATTCATTAAATCATACCCAGCACCTTTAAGGCTAAATGCAACAACATCTGTACAAACTCCATACTCATCATTAGGATATCCTGTGTCATAATATTTGCTTTTATATTTAGGATTAGTTGCTATATATTTTCTCGCATTTTGTAAAATATCTGTTTGATCATCTATTAAATCACCATCTAAATCAACATTACTTACATAACTTTTTATATTGAAATCATCATTTGTATATTTTTTATGTTCAATGTAATTAAATACATATAATTCATAAACAACAAATATTATAATTAATATTAAAATAATTAACAAAATTGATAATGGTTTCTTTTTCACTAAACATCACACCCTTAATTAAATATGTTTATTAAATTATAGCATAAAAAGATATGTTTTTACACATACCTTTGCCACTAATTATATATAAGTGCAACAGATTATTTATTAATTTCTAAATTTGGGTCAAGCTTAAGAAATTTTTTTATATTCAAAACAAATGCTATGAAATATAACATTAAAAAGACTATATATATAGAAAAAAATGATTTAAATAACTTACTATTATTCAGAAAATCAATTAATATATTATCACTATTACCCATCAATAATATTTTTCTAGCAATCAGAAACAATATAGTTAGAAGAATACCACTAGAAATAATATAGACACATATTTTATAAAAAATATCTAATAAACACCTGATATTAGTATATCCAATCAATTTTTTTAAAGCAATATTTTTATATTCATTAAAAATCAATTCTTTTATAACCCAATATAATAAGGCAATAATTGCAACATAAATTGGAATTAAAATGATATGTAATGTTTTGCTTAATGATGTGTATCTTTCTAATTCTTTTATACCAGTATCATTATATAAACTAACTCTAAATTTTTCTTTTTCCAAATCGGTTTTGAATTTAGAGATATATTTACTATTTTTTATTTTAACTATATATTGTATAAATTTAGAATTTAACTTCTCAGATACAATATTTATAAAATCACTATTACCATATATTAATCTATAATTATCAGAATCAACAACGCCTACAATCTTTACATATATAATTTCATCATTAACATTTAACTCAATAATATCATTTATATCTACATCATAATATGACAAAAAAGTATTAGTAACAACAATATCGTTAAAATTTTTGATTAAATTGCCTTCTACTTTTTCCTCATTAGAAAAAATATTATATATATCAATTTGAGTATCATTATAATTTGCATATAGTCTCTCATATAGCGGATAATAATACTCTATATTTTCATTATTTTTTACTATTTGTTCAATACTATCAATATCACTCATTTCATTTGCACTTATGGAAAAAATCCTATTGATACTTTTATTTTCAACTTCAACATTAATATAATAATCAATAAAGCTGGATAAATATTTAGTAATATTCATTATAATGAGAGGAATTAGAATAATAAATACAAATAAAACAAATTTCTTTCTATCTCTAAATAAAATTTTATTTTCTAATATCATTTTAAGTTAATTTTTCTTTACAAAGATATTAATTATATAAGTAATAGCAAACAATAGAATCAATAACAAATATATAGTAATATAAAAGCTATAATCAATAATTATACTCCATTTATTAAAAATAAAAGGTTTATAAATTAATAATATATTGATAAAAATATTACTAACAAAAACAATTAAAATAGATACTAAGAAACTAAATAATAATTTAATAATAATATCAAACATTATTGTATAAACTAATTGATTTTTATTATAACCAACCATTTCTAATAAATCATAATGTTTTTTATTTTCTTGATAATCTTTTTTAGCATAAATAATAACAAATGCAATCAATAGAGAAAATATAGCTATATTCCATTTATTAACAACATTAAATATTTTTTCAAAATATTCATATCTTATATGAGTTATTGGGGTAACAGAGAAGCCTAGATTTTCTAAGTTGCTTGTTGCCTCTTCAACATTTTTTACATCATCAACAACAGTCATAAATAATGAATACTGTTCTAAACTCCATGTAGAATCATTTTTATAAATGTTTTTAGCAATATATTCATTTACACTTTTTGAAACAAAACACATATTTTCGTCATTATGATTAGGTTGATTTTTATATAATCCAACCAATTTTATTTTAAATGAATATTCCTCGCCTAGAACCCAATCTCTACCTTTAAATGTAAAATAATCACCAATTTTATCATCTAATTTATATCTATCACTTAAGCTATTAGATTTTAACTTATTTACATCTGCTATAGGATAAAAATTTTCGGGGCAAATCATATAATAGCCATTATCATCAGGAAAATTATTTCCTTCCACTATTTCCAAAACAGAGTCATTATTTGCTGCTGTAAAATTAACTTGTCCATCCAGAACATCTTTTAATTCTTCTAATGTTCCACCTTGAAAGTAATAAAAAGAGAAAAAACTTGATTGAATATGTTCAACAGACATTATTTTGTTCTCAATTTCAACTATTTCATCATAATCAACACCCGTCAGATCCATTCCAACTCCGAGAGTTCGGTCATCATACCCCTTATATATATCAACATTTAGATAATTACTAACGGTTGCATTAACAGAGTTTAAGGCAAAACATAGAGAAACAAATAAACCTATTAAAATAATAGCAATTTTATTTTTTTTGCTTCTTATTACTCTATAAAAGCTAGATTTTATGCAATTAATCATTTCAAATCACCGCTTTTCTTTGAAAGTTTATTATTTTCAATATATAATATTTCATCGGCATACTGTTTAATATTATCACTATGTGAAACAACTATTACACATTTTCCTTCATCTGCCATTTTTCTTAATAAATCCAAAATCATCTTTGTATTTTTCGAATCTAATGACCCTGTTGGTTCATCAGCTAAAATAATATCTGGATCATTAATTAATGCTCTTGCAATTGCAACCCTTTGTTGTTCTCCACCAGATAATTCAAAGGGAAAATGATTTATTCTATCAGTCAATCCAAAATATTTTAATTTTTCCACAGCTCTTTTTTTCTTCTCTTTTTCTGAAAGTTTACAATTAATATTTAATGGTAACATAACATTTTCAAAAGCTTTTAATAAAGGATTTAGATAGAATGATTGAAATACAAAACCTATTTTTTTATTTCTTATTAAAGCCTTTTCCTTTGAATTAAGTTGTTCTACATTTTTTCCATCTATAATTAATTCACCGCTATCAAAATCTTTCAATATACCTAATATTTGAATCAAGGTACTTTTACCTGCTCCACTTTCTCCCATAATGGCATACAATATTTTTTTCTCAAAGCTGCAACAAATACTATTTAAAACAGCAACTTTTGATTTTTTCCGTTTATATGATTTAGATATATTTTTACATTCTAATAAATATTTCATTTTATTTCCTCCATTTAAACAAAAAGGTACCACAAGATACCTTTTTGTTGTCAAAATAACTACCAAGTTCTAGTTATAAATCTTTGAGTTTCCTTCCAGCCAATATATCTAGCACCAGTTGTACTGTAAGCACGAATTCTTATATTTGCAGTTCCTCCCTTTTTTTATTATAAGAAAGTACCATTATATAAAATAAACAGTACCTTACTTATCAGAACTTTATTATTCATTAAGTATTTTAGATATCTTAATGATAATAAATAATGAAGATACTGCATTTCATTAATTTTTTACAATTTCATTGTACGATTTTTTTCGACATAAGTCAACAAAATTGTACATAGTTGCGTCAAATATAAAAAAGATGTAAATTTACATCTCTTAAAATCATTTTATACTTCATTTTCATCTAGTCTTGGTGTTAAAATTTCATATCCATCATGAGTTACTAAAATAGTATGTTCATAATGCGCAGAAGGAAGTGCATCCTCAGTTTTAATAGTCCAACCATCTTCCAACATATAAATATCTGCTGAACCTAAATTTAACATAGGTTCAATGCAAATAACCATTCCTTCTTTTAATTTTGGTCCAGTACCTTTTTTGCCGTAATTTGGAATATCAGGATCTTCATGCATATCTGTTCCAATTCCATGACCACATAATTCTTTAACAACACCCAAATTGTGCGATATAGCATATTCTTCTACTGCTGCAGATATGTCACCAACTCTATTACCAGGTTTAACTTGTTTAATTCCCTCATATAAAGCATTTTCTGTATGTTTCATCAAATATTTTTTTTGGTTACTTACCTCACCAACAGCGTAAGTCCATGCAGCATCTCCTTGATATCCCTCATAACCAATTACCATATCAATAGTTATGATATCACCCTTTTTTAATTTTCTTTTATTTGGAATTCCATGTACAACCTCGTCATTTACACTTGTACATAACGTAGCAGGAAATCCCTCATATCCTTTACAAGAAGGTACTCCACCCATACTTCTTATATAGTCCTCTGCTAATTTATCAAGTTCTAAAGTAGTAATACCTTCCTTTATAAATTGTTTTAAATATTTATGTGTTTTAGAAACCATCATTCCAGCTTTACGCATTAATTCGATTTCTCTTTCACTTTTTATAGTTATCATAAATACCTTCTTTCTAAAACTATATATATTATATCACGTATAGTCTATTTTTTATAATCATTTTTTATTATTTCAGATTCATACAAATGCTTATATTGAGTGCAATTATTCATTAATTGTTCGTGAGTTCCTTCTGCCAAAATTTTTCCATCATTTAGATATAAAATTCTATTAGCGTTTTTAATAGTTGACAAGCGATGCGCAATTATCAAAATAGTATATTCACCCTTCATATTTTCAATAGCTTTTTGTATTTGTTCCTGGGTATCATTATCTAAAGCACTTGTTGCTTCATCAAATAAAATTATTTCAGTTTTTTGTACCAAGGCCCTAGCGATCGCAAGTCTTTGTTTTTGTCCACCAGATAAATTTACGCCACCTTCTCCTACAACTGTATCATATTTATTAGGCAAACTCATTATAAAATCGTGCAAACAGGCACACTTACAAGCTTCTATCATTTCATCGTCTGTTAAATTTTGTTTCACAAGTTTCAAATTTTCTTTAATACTCAAATTAAATATATATGGATTTTGACTTATTATAGTAATATTTCCTCTTATAGAATCTTTATCAAGTTCATTAATATTTATTCCATCAATTTTTATTTCACCTTTATTAATGTCATACATTTTACACAAAAGATTAAAAATTGTTGTTTTTCCTGCACCACTTTTACCAACAAAAGCAACAGTTTCATTAGCTTTAATTTTAAAAGATAAATTCTTTAAAACTTTTATTTCATCATAACCAAATGATACATTTTTAAACTCAAAATCACCTTCAACTTTATCTAAATGCTTAAGTCCAAATGTTTCTTTTTTAAATTCATTACTTTCTATAATATCAAAAACTCTATTTGCAGATAAATTAAAATCCTTAACTTTATCTAATAACATACCTACATAGTAAGCAAATTCTGGTAATCGTTTTGAATAATTAAAAATAATTAAAGCATTAGCCATTACAATTTTTTCTTTAACTATTAGTACTACCAAAAGAATTATTAATAATAAATCAACTAAATCACTAAAAAATCTTCTAAATAATTTATATGTTCTATTAACAATACCCATATTATATTTTTCACAATTGAGATCTTTTATTTTACTATTTAATGAAGTAATAAAACTATCTTCACTATTAAGCATTTTAATATCACGAACACCTCTTATAATTTCACTAAAAAAACCAGAGACTTTTTCATTTTTTGATCTAAATATTTTATCATGCTCTATATACTTTTCTACTCTTTTTCGTTCTATTAAAAATAAAATTACAATTGTTGTTAAAAGATAAATAAAAGCGATTTTGTTTATTAAAAATATTGCACAAAAAATTCCTATGCTTGATATAATTCCATATAAACATTCGTTTAATACATTAAATATTTCAGCTAATTTTGAAGTATCACCAGTAATTCTTTGAATAAAAACACCTGTTCCGTATTTTTCAATCGTTTTATTTTCTAATTTTAAAATACTTTTTCCTAATTCTAACTGAATTTTAGATGAACTTTCTCTATATATAAGTTGAGAATATTTGTCTATTAAATAACTTGAAATATTATTTAATTGTTCTACAAGAAATATAACAATACTTATAATTATTAATTGATAAAAATTATTACTGGTTAAATTAACAATTATTTTAGCACTTAATATAGGAACTATTACACTTATAATTATTGTTATAATATTTGTGATTATAAATTTTATAAAATTTCCCTTTTGACTTTTTGAAAATCTCCACGCAAACTTTAAATTTTTAAAAAATTCACTCATACAACTCCCCCAACAATTAGTATTATAACAACATTTGAAAATTTTTCAATATAAAAAAAATAAGTATTTAACTTATCCTAAATCATAAATATTATATGGCTGCCTCAGTTAGATTCGAACTAACGATCATGGAGTCAGAGTCCACTGCCTTACCGCTTGGCTATGAGGCAATTCCAATATAATTATAAAACAATTTAATTATTAATTCAATATTTTAAATTATTTTTTTCATCTTTTAAATTTATAACACCATCATTCATTTCATATATAACATCGCACAAATTTTCTATATCCTCTTTTATATGTGTCGCAATCAAAATAATTTTATTCTTTCTCTTTTCATTTATTAAAATTTCTCGTATTTTATTAGCGCTTATTTCATCTAATCCATTAAAAGGTTCATCCAGTATTAATATATCAGGGTTCTCCATTAAAACTTGAGCAATTCCTAATTTTTGTTTCATACCTAATGAATATTTTTTAAATTTTTTATCTTTTTCCTCGTATAAATTTACTAATTTTAATGTTTGCTCAATTTCTTCTTTTCCAATTATATTTTCAATAGAAGCTAATAGTGATAAATTTTCAAAACCAGTTAAATCAGGAATGTAATTTGGAATATCTATCAATGCCCTAGTATTTTTTGGAAAAACACCATTTTTATAAATATCCACTCCATTAATAATAACATTACCATGATTTGGTTTTAAAAATCCACAAATTGTTTTTAACAAAATACTTTTACCAGAACCATTTCTACCAACAAATCCGTAAATTTTTCCACTTTCTAGCTTTAAATTAATATTTTTTAAAATTTCTTGATTATCAATTTTTTTAGATAATTCGTTAATTTCTATCATAAATTCTTTTCTCCTTTAAATTAAACATATTATTAAAAATTATTTTAACTAATATATAAAGCATAAAAATAATTAATAATTGAGCAAAAACTAAATATAATAATAAACTATTATTACATAAATTATAAATATATATAACGGAATACTCGTTAATAAAAAAATCCAATATAAACCATAGTCCAATAAGTAATATAGAATTATTTTTTAATAAAATATATAAAATTAAGTTAATCATTTGAATAATAATTTTAGAAAATATAATTACTATACAGAACACAAAATTAATTTTTCCACATAAAAAATAACAAAGACAATAGTATAACAAAATAATAAATGTATCAACAATAAAATTAGAAACAATAAATGATTTTATCCAATTATCTTTAGATATTCTTAAAAAAATACATTCAAAATTGTTTTTTAAATCATAATTAAAAATATAATTATTAAATAATATAAATGAAAAATTAATAATTAAAACTATACATATTGTTATAAAATTTCTATAGCAATTTACTGATCCAGTAATTGTAAAGAATAAATTAGTAATATCATATTTATTATTAAAAGCAAATAACAAATATAATATAACACTAAATAATTGAATTAAAACAATATTGGGATGTTTATACAAAATAAATAAATTTTTTTTAATATTTCCAAGCATTATTTTACCCCTAACTCAACATTTTTACAATTTTTAAAAATAAAGAATAATAACACAAAAATCATTAAATTAAAATAAATAATACCACTTATTATTAAAACACTTAATTTATTTGTTAACATATAACCGTGAGAATTAAATCCAGGATTAAATAAATCTAATAAATAAATGCCACTTGGATAAAACTTGTCTCCAAAGCAAATAATAATTAAAAATAAAATTAAAATAATTAATGTTTTACTCCTACTATTTGACTTAAATATTGTTAATACACCTATCAACGTAATTATAAAAGTTGTTAATAATATTTTAAGCAAATTAATTATATATACATATATATCTAAAGTATTAAATCCTAAATTTTCTGTAATTTTAAAACCTGAATTTTGTGTAATATTACAACATATTAATGTTATCAAAATAGTTTGAAAATATAAAAACAGTGTCATAAATAAAATAGTAAATATAAGCTTTTTACAAAATTCTCTTCTACTATTAAATCTCAATATAATTTCAGTATTGCATTTTAAATTATTAAAAATAATATAAAACATAACTAAAAAACTCGGATATAAAACAACAACTAAAAAAATTTTATTAGTAAAAGAATAATTAAATATTTCTAAATATCCAAAACCACTATATTGAGGCGTAATAAAAAACATACTGATTGCTATATATAATAATATTGCTTTATATTCCCAAGTTGAGCAAAAATTTTTGAAAACAATCTTAGTTAAACTATTCACTATTTAACACCAATCTTTCTTTGTTACTATATACAATTATTAAGATAATAGTAGTTATCAAGGCATAAATTGATGTATGAATTATAGCTCGTGACATTGTCGATTGAACAAAATATCCTTCATAAACATTAACGTTATATACATAATTTAAAAATTTTTCACCAAAAAGAGATTGTCCTATAAATATTAAAACATTACCTACAATTAAATTTATGGCATTCATTGTAACAAAGGTAATTATGAAACTAACTAATATCTTTTTTGAAAAATATAAAACAATTAAACTAATATTTACAACCATAATAACATACATAAGAATTTGAATAAAAGAAAATAGTACAAATATATATGGACTATTAAATCCTATATAATCAAACATAGTATATTGATTTGCATATATAATATTAGTTATATCATGCGGTAACACAATATAACCTATTACAAATAAAGTTAATGATGTAAGTGCAAAAGGAAACCAAGCCTTAAAGTATGAACAAATTAATTCCTTTAAAAATAATACCAAATATTTCTGCCTTAATAAGGAACTCTTAAGAAATGATCCAAAAAATTTATGAAAAAAATTGGGTAATACAAGAATACTTATTAATATTGGACTTAAAAACATTACAGCACTTCCTAAATTGTAATGCAAACAATAATTCCAAAATGAAAAACAATTAACGCCATCCATTAAACCATCATAAGTTATAGTATTAATAAAATATGAACAAATATTAAGAATAGTTAAAATTCCAATTATTGTAATAGAAAGTAAAAATTCTTTAGATTTAAAATAAAGTTTAAGATAATTCTTAATTTTTTTCATATATACCTCCAAAATAAGACTAAGTAATTTATACTATAATCAAATTTATTTTATATTAACCTAAATAATCTAAAAACCAATGTGCAGAATTTATTGTGGTATTTCCAACATAATACCATCTAGAATCAATATATAAATCAAAATTTCCAGCAACCATATAAAGAACGTAGGGCGAACTATTAAATGTTAATTGGGTCATTTTATTATTCGCAAGCACTTGCCATGTACCATCTGTACCTGAATCACGCTCTCTTAATTTGACATCCAATTCTCTCGTAACTGAAATATTATCAATATAATGATGCCTACCAACTTCTGATGTTGGAATATAAACATCTGGCGTATTCCAATTTCCATTAGCGCCACCAATTGCTTGATTTGAAATATTCATAACTGTATAACCACTAGCAAAAATATTGGCAATATTTGTTATAGTAGTTACAATTAACATAACAAATAATACTTTTAAACTTTTAATTTTATCACTCCTATAGCAAATATAAACTACCTAGTCAATTTAACTTTAAACCCTAAAAATCTTTAATAAAAAAAATTAATGTAAATTTTAAAAAATTTTTATTATTTTGACAAAAAATGACAAATATTGTTAACAAAAATACTATTTATGCATAAAAAACGATAATTTATGAAAATATATTTTTTTAAATATTATTTGTATGATATGATAAATATTTGAATTATAGATTTTCTAATTAATTTATTCTTAGTTTTAATAATTCTTTTATGCTTAATCCTGTTATTTCTGATATTGAGTCTAAATTGAATTTCTTTTGTATCATTGTTTTTGCAATATTTATCTTTTCACTGG
>CAJLIR010000023.1 GCA_905206805.1 uncultured Caryophanales bacterium
TGGTCTTGTTGTTGGTGAAAAACGTGGAGAAGTTCAAGGAAAAAAACTTGGAATTGCCAGTGAAAAGATAAATATAGCAAAAACAATGATACAAAAGAAATTCAATTTAGACTCAATATCAGAAATAACAGGATTAAGTATAAAAGAACTATCAAAATTAAGTATTAGCTAATATTTATAAATAAATAACATTAAATTAGAGAGAATGTTTAATATAAGTTAAAACATTCTTTTTTTACTAAAAAAATTATTATTTAGTAAATAAAAAATAAGAATCGTTTTAACACAATTTGCAAAAAATATCAAAAATATATTTATTTAAAAATTTTAGTTGTTATTTAACATTAATATTGATATAATCAATACCACATAGAATAATATAATATTTTGAGATTAATAATTATTAAATAAATTATTTTTATGTTATCTTTGTAACATCATGCAAAAGAAAGAATAGTAATAGTATATATCAAATATTGTTTATATATTTTTGTTAAACAATATTAAAGAAAAAATCGGCTAAAACAAGTTATTTTTCTTATTTTGTAATTGATAATATATAAAGTATATGTTAAAATGTTAATAATGATAGTGTAGGAGGCTCTTATGGAAAAATATATTCCTGATATGTATCAACAAAGTATATATACAATTGATTATCAAAAACTATTAGATAAAGGAATAAAATGTATTTTATTTGACCTAGATAATACATTAGTACCTGTTACTGATAAAAGACCTACTCAAAAATTAAAAGAATTATTTGAAGATTTAAAAAATAAGGGTTTTAAAGTAATTATTTTTTCCAATAGTCATCGAAGACGTTTGAAACCATTTAAAGATGAATTAAATGTTGATTGTTGTGCTTCAGCAAGAAAACCATTTAAAGAAAAATTTCTGCTTGTTTTAAGAGAGTATAAATTTAACATTAATGAAGTTGCAATTATAGGTGATCAAATATTGACTGATGTTGTTGGTGGAAATAAGGTTGGAATTTTAACTGTTTTGATTAATCCTATAAGTAATAAAGATTTTTTTATAACAAAGTTTAATCGTTTTAGAGAAAAAAGAATTATGAAAAGATTACGTGATAAAAATTTATTTTCTAAAGGAAGATACTATGAATTATAAGTGTTTAGGTTGTGGAGCAGTATTGCAAAATAATGATTCACAGAATATAGGTTATACAAAAAATATAAGTGGTAATTATTGTGAACGATGTTTTCGTATAAAAAATTATAACGATTATAAAATTGTTGAAACAGATATTAAAGAATTTTATGATATTATTGATAAAATAAAATTAACAAATTCTTTAGTATTATTAGTTGTGGATGTAATGAGTTCTGGTAGTGAACTAAAAAATCTATCTAGTAAATTAAGAAGCAAACCTTTAATAGTTGTTTCAAAACGTGATATATTTTCTTATAAAATTAATGACCAAAAAATACTTGGTTTAATTGATATACCCTGCGTTGACAAAATTGCTGTTAGTTCCGATAAAAACTATAATATGGATTTATTAATGGAAAAAATAAATACGTATAAAAGAGGAAAAAAGGTATATGTTGTAGGTCTTACTAATTCAGGAAAATCAACACTAATAAATAAAATAATTTATAATTATACAAATCTTGATATGAATATTACAACTAGTATGTTACCATCAACCACTCTTAATACAATTGATATTGAAATAAACGATACTTTAACATTAGTTGATACTCCTGGAATAATTGATAAAGGAAATATTACTAATTATCTAGATAGTTATTATTTGAAAAAGTTGTTGATAAAAAAGGAAATAAAACCAATTACTTACCAAATAAAATGTAAGCAATATATATTAGTTGATAAGATATTAAAAATAGGATTAAATGAAATTTGTAATATGACAATGTACTTTTCTAATAAATTAATTGTTTCTAGAGTATATAAGAATACACTTGATAGTTTAGTAAGAAGAGAAATAAATATTTTAGATAAATGTGATATAGTAATTAATGGGTTAGGTTTTATTACAATAGATAGACCAATTAAAATAGATATATATACATTAGAAAACGTAGAAATTTATATAAGGAACAAATAATGTTCTTTTTTTTCTTATTACTTGATTTTAATACTTGTAAATTGTATAATAATAAAAGTAAGGTAGGGATAATATGTTAGGTAATATAGTTGGTTTTTACAATAATCAGTTGTTGATAAGACTTAGTATTGAACTTGATAAATTTCAAAGTATCATTAATTTATATGTTATTATGCAAGATCAAGACAATAAATATGTTGGTGAGGTCGTTGACGTTAAAGATAACATTGCCTATGTTTCACTACTAGGTGAGTTTAAAGGAGATGCTTTTGTTCCTGGTGTTTTAAAAACACCTTCATTTTCAGCAACAGTAAGATTGATTTCTAAAGAAAGAATGAATTTAATCATTGGTATAAGTAATTATAATGAAAGAAAGCATTTATATTTAGGAGATAGTGCCTTATATGATGGTTTAAAAATTGGTGTATCAATAAATGATTTTTTTAGTAATCACTTTGCTATATTAGGTTCAACAGGTAGTGGTAAATCAAGTTGTTTATCTAGAATTTTACAAAATTTATTTGAAAAACAAAATTCAATAGCTTATAAGTCAAGTATTTTTATATTTGATGCCTATGGTGAATATCATAATATATTTAAATCATTAACAAATCGTAATAGTGATATAAATTTTAAGACTTATACTACAAATACATATTTTGAAAATACTGATATTTTAAAAATTCCATTATGGTTAATTGGTGTGGATGACTTAGCTTTATTATTAGGTGCCGAAAACGTTTCACAATTATCAATTATAGAAAAGGCCTTAAAGTTTGTCACAATTTTTACTAAGGGTGATGAGCAAACAATAAAGTATAAAAATGATGTTATAGCCCGTGCTTTATTAGAAATTTTATCAAGTGGAAAACCATCTACACAAATTCGTGATCAAGTTTTATCAATTTTAACTCGTTACAATACTAATGAATTGAATTTGGAAACTCCTGTTTTTCAACCTGGGTATACTAGACCTTTCAGACAGTGTTTACTTATAGATGCTAGTGGAAAAATAAGGGATATGGAATTAATTATTAGTTTTATAGAAGGTTTTTTGACGGAAGATTATGAATTAACTTTACCTGATGGATCATTTATGTATACCTTAGATGATTTAAAAGATGCTTTAGATTTTGCCTTGATTTCTGAAGGAAGTTTAAAGAGTGAAAAAGTTTATGATGATGCTAATCTACTTAGAATTAGGCTTCATTCTTTAGCAAATGGTAAAGAGAAAGTATTTTTTGAATATCCAGAGTTTGTTACTAAAACACAATATATTAGAAATTTGTTAACCTCAGCAAATGGTAAGAAAGCTCAAATAATTAATTTTAGTATTAATTATGTAGATGACAGATTGGCAAAAAATATCGTTAAAATTTATTCAAAATTATTATTTGATTATGCTAAAGATGTTAGTAAGAGAAATGTTTTACCATTTCATATATTTTTGGAGGAAGCTCACCGTTACATTCAAGAGGATTTTGATAAAAAAATATTGGGCTATAATATTTTTGAAAGAATTTCTAAAGAAGGAAGAAAATATGGCGTGTTGCTTGGATTAATTTCACAAAGACCATCTGAATTATCTGAAACTGTTGTTTCACAATGTTCTAATTTTATAGTATTTAGAATGGTACACCCTAGAGATATAAATTATATTAAAGATTTAATTCCTAATATGTCTTTAGAATGGATGTCAAAAGTAAAATATTTACAACCAGGAACTAGTGTTGCATTCGGAACAGCTTTTAATATACCTGTTATGATTAAATTCGAAATGCCTTATCCAGCACCAGAAAGTAGTAGTTGCGATTTAAGTAGTATTTGGTTCATTGATAGAGTACAAAATATTTAATTTAATAATAAAAACTTGACTTTTTCTTTTATAAGTGATATTATATCGCGTACGAAGAGGGGATATAATGAAAAATAATAATGTTGATAAATTTTTTGAAAAATATGCAATGACTGAAACACTTAATGTATTAAAGGAAATAAAAGAAAAAAGAAACCAAGAAATGAAAGACGCTAGAATGAAGTTTCTATCTTCAATTGTATACAAAGTTCCTTTATATAGTTTTAATAGCGTAATGCCAAACTATTTAGTAGATAATGAATTTGAAAAAGTTTTTAATTTTGATAGATGTATTTTTGTAACTGTTGTTGATAAGAATCATGTAAAGGAAATAAAAACAGGAATGGTATTTTCAATTTTAAATTTAAGTAAAGAAAATGATAATTTTGAGTCATCTTATATTGATTATACTTTAAACGATGAGCAATATTCCAGATTTGCACTTAGTAAAAATAGTATGTTGCAAGGTCAAAAGTCTACGCTTGAGGAGTTAATTAGTTATATAAAATGTGATGAAAAAGTTATTAGAGATTATATCAATGGTCAATTTTTTTCTTCAAATAAAAAAGTAAAAAGTATATAAAATTCAGAAATTTAATTCTGAATTTTTTTTAACCTCATATTAATTATTTTCAAAGTATATAAATTTATAAAAATTTTGATGAGATAAAAACTTATTAATTTTTTTTATAAAATTTCAATTTAAAAAAGGAATTATAGTGCTTTTTTATATATATTTATAATGAGGTGGTTATATGTTATATTTAAAAAAATACTATAGAAAAATAATTATAATTTTAATTCCATTTTTAATCTTAATGGTTTTTATTCAAATGTATAAAAAAGAAAATAATATCGTTATTAATGAAAATTATACTTCTGATAATGAAACCGAATTGATAGATAACGTAGATAACCATGAAAAAAAACTGAATATAAAAGGAGCTGTAGTTAATCCAGGTGTTTATAGTTTTAATGAAGGGGAAAGAGTAATAGACGCAATTAATAAAAGTGGTGGATTATTGGAAAATGCCGATACTTCTGTTATAAATTTGAGTAAAAATTTATTTGATGAAATGGTTATCGTTGTCTATACCGTTGATGAGGTAAATGAGATGAAAGGTAAAAATATATTGATTCAATATGTTGAAAAAGAATGCAATTGTCCAACATTAAGTAATGATGCTTGTTTATCTAATGATTCAGTAAAGGAAAGTGATTCATCCAAAATTTCAATTAATAATGCGAGTGTAGAAGAACTAACAAAGTTGTCCGGAATTGGCGAATCAAAAGCAAAATCAATTGTTGAATATAGAAATGAACATGGCTTATTTTCTAGTATTGATGAAATATTAAATGTTTCTGGTATAGGTGAAGCCTTATTTGAAAAAATTAAAGATAACATTACAATCTAAATATTTATATATATTTTTAATTCTATTTACATTTTTTTATGTGTTATGTAGTGATATATTTTTTTCAACATCAAAATATGATGGAACAGAACAGAAAATAGTTGGAACAATTAACTCTATTAAAATAGATGATAATAAAATTAGTATTGAATTATTAGCTAGTGAGAAGATATTAGTAAATTATTATGCAAAAGATGAAAATGATATTGAATCTATATGTGATAATTACCTATTAGGAAGTAAAATTAAGGTTACAGGTAACTTTAAATTACCAAATAAAAATACAGTTTTCAATTTATTTAATTATAGAAATTATCTGAAAAGTAAAAAAATATATTGGATTTTTGAAGCAAATGATATAAAAAAAATCAATACAAAAGTTTCTATAAAATATAAATTAAAAAATATAATTATAAATAAAATAAGCAAATCAAAAAATAGCGCTTATTTATACACATTTATTTTAGGAGATACATCATTTATTGATGAACAAGTAAAGCAAAGTTACCAAAATAATGGCATAAGTCATTTATTTAGTATATCAGGTATGCATATTACTTTATTTACATCCATTATATTATTTATTTTAAATAAAGTAATTAAAAGAGATTTTATAAATTATTTTATTATAACTTTATTTCTTATAGCGTATTCATTTTTAACAAATTTTACGCCATCAATAATGCGAGCAATTTTTTTATTTATTATGTGTTATATAAATAAAAAATTTAATTTTAATATAAAAACATATCAATTATTAATTATAATTTGTTGTTTGTTTTTAATATATAATCCTTATTATATTTATGATTTAGGTTTTTTATTTAGTTTTATTGTTACTTTCTATTTAATTATTTTTGGCAACTTAGTAAATAACTATAAAAATTATTTTATTAAATTATTTATGACATCATTAATTTCATTTTTAGCTGGGTTACCTATAGTCATTAATAATTTTTTTAATATAAATATTTTATCAATATTTTTAAATTTAATATTTGTAAGTTATGTATCAATAATAATTTTTCCTTTAACTTTATTAACCTTTGTTTTTCAATTTTTATCACCAATATTAACTTTTTTTATATCTATTTTAGAAGGATTATCATTGCTTTTTTATAGAATAAGAGTATTTAATATTTCATTAAGTCATATTAATATTTATTTTTTTATTTTATATTATATTTTTATTACTTATATTTTGTATTCAGTGAAGGTTAGAAAATATCATCGTTTTATATTTTTAATAATTGTAATATTAATTCATAATAATGTACTGATCTTTAATAATAAGTTATTAGTTACATTCATAGATGTTGGACAAGGTGATTTAGGTTTAATTAGTATGCCACATAATAAAGGTAACATTTTAATAGATACTGGTGGTGTTGTTAATTACTCAAATAAAAATAATAGTTATTCTATTTCATTAAATAAAACAATTCCATATTTAAAATCTATTGGAATAAAGGGTATTGATTATTTAATTTTAACCCACGGTGACTATGATCATATGGGAGAAGCAATTAATTTAGTTAATAATTTTAAGGTGAAAAATGTAATATTTAATTGTGGAGAATATAATGATTTAGAAAATGAATTAATTGAAGTTTTAGATAGAAAAAAAATTAAATATTATTCATGCATTAAAGAATTAAATATAGATAAATATAAATTACAATTTCTAAATACGAAAGAATATGATAATGAAAATGATAATTCAAATGTTATTTATACTGAACTTGATGGTTATAAGTTTATGTTTATGGGAGACGCTGGAGTAGAAAAAGAGAAAGACATATTAAATAAATATAATATATCTGGTATTGATGTATTAAAAATTGGACACCATGGATCTAAGACAAGTAGTAGTAAAGAATTTATAAATGAAATAAATCCAAATTATTCCATTATTAGTGTTGGCAAAAACAACAGATATGGTCATCCCAATAAAGAAGTATTAAATAATTTGAGTGATTCAAAAATTTATAGAACAGATCAAGATGGTAGTATCATGTTTAAGATTAGGAATAATAAATTAAAAATAAAGACTTGTAGTTCGTAGAAAGGAAGATGATAAAATGAATGAAATAAAAGAATATACAGAGAAAGTATTTGAAGATATTAAACATATAGATGAACAAGGTAATGAATATTGGTTAGCTAGAGAATTAATGCCATTACTTGGATATAGTAAATGGGAAAGATTTTCTAATGCCATAGAATATGCAAAAACATCTTGTCTTAAAAGTGGATATAATACTAATGACCATTTTCCCGGGGTTGGGAAAATGGTTCAGATAGGTTCGAAAACAAAGAGAAAATTGTTAGATTATAGGCTATCAAGATATGCATGTTATCTAATTGTACAAAATGGTGATTCCAGAAAAGAAGCTATAGCTTTAGGTCAAACCTACTTTGCCATTCAAACAAGGAAACAAGAACTATCTGAAAAAAGGTATAATGAACTTACTGAAGATGAGAAAAGATTATATAGAAGAAATCAAGCAAGAAAAGGTAATTATAATTTAAATAAGACAGCAGTTAAAAGTGGAGTAAAAGATTTAGCTAGATTTCACAATGCAGGATATAAAGGACTATATAATGGCGAAACAGCAGATGATATATTCAAAAGAAAGAAATTAAGATATAGAGAAGATATATTAGATAATATGGGAAGTGAAGAACTTGCGGATAATATATTTAGAATTGCTCAAACTGATGCTAAATTAAAAAGAGATAATGTAGATAATGAATATACTGCAAATTCTGTTCATTATGAAATAGGTAAAATAGTTAGAAAGGCAATTAAGGAAGCAGGTGGTACTATGCCAGAAGATTTAACAACCCCAGAAAGAAGTTTAAAAGAAATAGAAAAAGGAAGAAAACATGATATAATAAATATAGGATGTGGTAACATGAAACAAGAGATTCTAGATTTATATGACAATAATTTCAATAAACTTAATAAAACTATAATAAGAAGAGTTGATGAAATTCCAAATGGTACAAATATTATGCAATCATATATATTAATAAAAAATGAAGATAAATATTTACTTGAACAAACAACTGAAAGAAATAATTATAAATGGGCAATTCCTGGTGGACATGTACTTAGTGGTGAAACTCCAGAAGTGACATTAAAAAGAGAATTAGAAGAAGAATTGGGAATAAGAGATATAAAATATAAAAAAGTTGATACAATAAAGTTCCCATATAATAATTATATATTTAATGTTTTTTATTCCAATACGATTGTTGATATAAATTTATTAAAATTACAACCTGATGAAGTAATACAAGTAAAGTGGTATACAAAAGAAGAAATTTTAGAACTAATTGAAAATGACATGATTCCTAGAGGATATGCTTACATATTAAAAAATTACATGAAATAGTGTGAATGCACTATTTTTTCTTTGCTTAAATTCGACTTACTTTTTGACAATCACCACACGGTGACTATGATCATATGGGAGAAGCAATTAATTTAGTTAATAATTTTAAGGTGAAAAATGTAATATTTAATTGTGGAGAATATAATGATTTAGAAAATGAATTAATTGAAGTTTTAGATAGAAAAAAAATTAAATATTATTCATGCATTAAAGAATTAAATATAGATAAATATAAATTACAATTTCTAAATACGAAAGAATATGATAATGAAAATGATAATTCAAATGTTATTTATTTTAACTATAAATCCTTTAAATTTCTATTCATGGAGGATGCTGGAATAAATAAGGAAAAAGATATTTTAGAAAAATATAAATTAAAAGATATAGATTTTTTGAAAGTTGGTCATCATGGTTCAAAAACGGGCAGTAGTGAGAAATTTATTAACAGTATCAATCCTAAATATTCTATTATTAGTGTTGGTAAAAATAACAGGTATGGTCATCCAAATAAAGAAGTATTAAATAATTTATATAATTCAAAAATATATAGAACAGATCAAGATGGAAGTATTATGTTTAAAATAAATAGTAATAGATTAAAAATTGAGACTTGTAGTTCATAGGAAGGAGATTGATAAAATGAGCAAAATAAAAGCATATACTGAAAAAGTTGATATAATGTTAATCAAACTGATTTGTTTTTGTTAAAGTCAATATAAAAATGTAGAAAAAATTGAAAATAAAAATGTAGCTTTTTTTTCTCACAAAAAAATTCTTTTTAGTACATATTTTTATATTACCGTAAAAAGAATTTCTTTATATAAAAATGTTTATAGAATCAAAGATTACTATATAAAGTTTTAAATTGCCATAATTTTAGTAAAAATACTTCTATTTTTAAAAAACTTTTTCTATAGTTTCTTTTATGATTTTATTATTTTCTATCAATCTTTTATTATTAGGAGCTAATTCCATTGCTTTATTAGAATATTTTAAAGCATCATATAAATTGTTTTGGTAAAAATTACTAATTGACAATAAGTCAAAAATTGTATGATCCCAACAAAATTTTTCATTAATATAATTTTTTTCGTGGTTTACAATTTTTAAGGCCTCGTTGCAGTATTTTGTAACATCATCCCAATTGTTTTTTTTATATTCAAGTATTGCTCTTTCTACATAAGGTTCTCTTAAATAAGGAGTTTCAATTATTGCTTTGTCCAGCCACATTCTTGCCTCCTCAAACCTATTTAATTCTTGGTATGAACGAGCAATAAACCTCATCGATGCAGATCTTTCATCTTTCCAAGTTGCTGTTTTTAAACTCAAATGTTTAATTAATGTATCAATACACTCGTTAAACATACCATAATACATATATTCACGGCCTAAATAATGCATATTTCTATCATCATTAGGATCTTCTTTAACTGATAATTCTAATAGTGGTAGGTAACTACTTCTAGATTTTTCCAAATCCGGATAATGATTTAATGTTATTTCATCAGTAGTAACAAATTTTTCATGTTTTTGTCCTGTATAAGTTAATACTTCATGAACAGGATGTGTCCATTTATAATCGTTTCTTTTATGTATCTTATCAGTATAAAAATTAACAGCAGGTTTGTTATATTCGTCAAAGCTCCAATTATAATTATATCTTAATCTTGTTATATTTTGATCCCAAAGCTGTTCCAATTTTTCTCTCCAACCACTTTCTAAAACTTCATCTAAATCAGTGCAAACACAAATATCAGTGTCACTTGGTACCATTCTTAATGATTCATTTCTGGCTGTATCAAATCTCCAAGGTTCAATTTTTTTAGATTTTATAAGCACTCCCAAATCTCTTAACTTTTGTACAGAATTATCAGTAGAACCTGTGTCTAAAACATATATATTATCAGCTTCACTCATTGATTTAACCCATCTTTCAATAAATTTTTCCTCATTTTTGCATATCGCATATACACAAACTTTATATTTTCTCATTAAGCACCCTGTCTTCCTAAATATTCAATAACCATTGTAACTAATGAGTTGCTAAAATATGACTTAGATGCAATATATGCAATATCTGGAGTTAATAAATATATAGGATATTTTCCTAAATTAACAAGCTCATAGGATACATCTTTATTTGTAATGGCAATTATTCCTTGTCCTAATAATTGAACAGGTTCGGCATTGTATACCCATTGTCCAACACCTACATAGGCGTTATCTGTATCAATTTCTTTAAATCCAACTGATACAATATCTTTTGTTGGATCAAAATCAATATCATTAACAGCAGGATATGCCGAAACAGTAAATGTTATTTTATAATAACCAATTTCATTAAAATTTATTGTTTTATTTTTAGAATCTAACGTAATTAAATTACTTATATCTAGTTCTAATCTATCAATAGGAAGTCTTTCATTTGATTCCACTTTGATACCGTCTACATCCGTTCCATTATTAAATGTAACTATATAAGAAGATCTTGTATTTATAACTCCACTTGGTCCAGTTGGACCAATATCTCCCTTTGGTCCGATATCTCCTTTAGGACCAGTTGGTCCTTGTAAACCAGCGGGACCTCTTACTGTACCAGCATTTTGCCATTTTTTATTATTATCAGACCAAACATATAAATCATCTAAAACAAGGTAGGAATCTCCGATATTTCCGGTAGGATGCTCTTTTAAAAGTTCATCATAACTATCATATGAACCTAAAATCGATATACCGGTTCCTGTTGGTCCCATAGGCCCTTGTGGGATAATAAAATCTAAAATGTGGTTGCCACTAAAACCATTATCGATAACTTTTGCTTCTTCACCTGGCATAGATGTTATTGTATTTCTAATTGTTATTGTATCAGCTTCGCCTCTAGGACCAGTTGGACCGACAAGACAGCAATTAGGTTTATAACATTCATCATTTTTAATTTTTTCTAAAGCCTTTTTATAAGTTTTGTTATCTTTCTGACAATTGTTCATTTAATTCACCTCTTCATTACATTTTATGAATGATAAAAAAATAGAACAACGCTATAAATACTAGAAAATATTATGTAATATTAATTTAAATAATTTATAGTAAACGTGACAATAAAAACTCAATTACGTATTTTATCGGAATTTGAAATTCATAATTTTGGTATAATGGCGTAGAAAAATATAAAAATTTATTAATTATAATTGTATAATAATTTTAAGGTTAAAATGTTACTTACAGTGTAGGATTTTCTGATTCGGCAATATCAAAATTCGCATCATTTCTATTTTTATATGCAACATATAATACAATAACAGAGGCTACAAGTGAAAGTAGTCCTGCCAATATTTGTAACTCAGTAGATTCTATTTCATCATTTTTATATTCGGCAATCTTTTTAGAAATATAATTACAATATATAAATACTAAAGCTAATATAACTACAAAAATTCGATTAAAAAGAGATAAGTCTTGTACCGTTTTATCAGAAAATAAACCTTTATTATTTTCTAATTTAATTTTTTCATCATAAGTAATTAATATTGAAATAAACAATGAAATTACAAATAAAATAGTTGCGATGAGTTGGATATCTAATATTTTAATTTCTAGTTCTTTAAAATCATTGTTTTTCATTTAATTTATTTCTTATTTCTTTTACTTCTTTTAACTCACTAATAGTAACTAATTGATATCCCTTTTCAATTAATTTTGGTACTAATTTTGTAACAGCTTCACTAGTTCTTTCATGTGTATCATGCATTAAAATTATAGAACCGTCCTTAACATTTGTTAAAGCATTGTTAACAATTGTATCAATATTTTTATATTTCCAATCTTTTGTATCGACACTCCATAATACAACTTCAAGATTAATATTTTCCCGTAATTTTTTATTAATTGATCCATAGGTTGGACGCATATATATTGGTGTATAACCAGTATATTTTTTTATTATTTCTTGAGTTTTATTTATTTGCTCTTTTTGCTCATCTGTAGATAGTTTTGTAAGCCATCTATGGTTATAAGAATGATTACCAATTTCATTGCCATTTTCATACATTTTAATTATTATGTTACTATAATTATCGATTTTATTTCCTAAAACAAAAAATGTAGCATTACTATTATATTTTTTTAGTGTGTTTAAAATTTCTTCTGTATAGATACTTGGACCATCATCAAATGTAAGTGCTACAACTGGTTTTGAAGTATCAATATAATTTACAGTTTGATTTGTGCTTGCTATTAAATTTTCTTCATTAATTTTTATATTTTTTAATTTTTCAAAATGTGAAATGGGAATATTTACTTCTAATACTTCATCATAGTTATCACAGAGAGTATCTCTCTCAAATAAAATTAATACATTATTATTGTTAATATGAAAATTTATATTTTTATAATCTATTTTTAACAATTTTTCCATATTTATAATATTGCCGTATCTATTTAATAGAGAATTGTTAATCAAATCTTTTATATTGTTATCAGTTTTGATTAACTCATTAAAGGTAATTTTCTTATTTTTTTCTATATCATAAACATATGTAAAAACTTCATTTAAATTGAAATCATTATTTGAAGAACTGATGTGTTTTATAAGTGTTACTGATATATATTTATCACCTACATTATTATAAATATAATCAATATTAAGTTCATGTTTTTTATTTAAGTAACTGATTTTATCATAATTTTTTAAAAAATTATTGTAATTTGAATTTACAAATTTTTTGATTTCTTTATTTAACTTTTTTATACTTGTTATAGGGTAATTTATTGCAACAACAGTATTAGTATTTTCTTCAATTATTGTTTTAATTTTATAATCCATAGAAACTTTTCTAGTACACGAACATAGTATCAGTACAGTAAAAATAATAAATATTTTCTTCATATATTTCACCTTAATTAATTATATTAAATAACGTTAAAAAATAGAATTAATAGAACAAATGTACGCAACTAATTGATAACAAATTAATAATGATTTTTAATTAAAAAATTAAAAAAATAAAATTTGCAAAAAAGCAAAAAATTAAAAAAACAAAGAAATAAAAAAAAGAATAAATTAAATAAAACCTTTGAAAATAAGGTAAAAAACAAAAAATGCAACTTTAAAAAATAATACAAAATTCAAAAAATGTAAATTTTACAAAAGAATAATTATTAAAAAACAAGGGATAAAATATAAAATTTATATTTTTGAAAAAACTTCGAATATTTGTTTGACATTTTGGTTTCTCCATACTATAATTAAATTGTAATAATAAAGGAGAATTAATATGTCAGTTGTAGAAGAAGAAAGAAAAATAACATTAAAAGTTATTAAAAGAGACGGTAAAAAGGTTGATTTTAATGGTACAAAAATTGCGATGGCTATAAAAAAAGCTTTTGACAAAATTGATAAAAATGATGATGGAGAAGAAAATCATAGTACAGGTTATACTGAAAAAGATATAAATGGTATTTATAAAATTGTTATTTCTAGAATAGAAAAAGAGTATAAAGATGCAGAAAAAATCAAAATAGAAACTATTCAAGATATGATTGAAGATGCTTTAAAGAAAAAAGGATATGAAGATGTATACGATGAATTTTCTTCATATCGTGAAAGAAGAAACCAATCAAGACAACTTTTTAGTGATGAAAAGAAAATGCATAAATTTTTAAAAACATTAGAGGGTCTTGGACTTAAGTCAGCTCATGAGGATGACAACAAAAGGGAAAATGCAAATGTCGATGGTGATACAGCGATGGGAACAATGCTTCAATATGGAAGTACCGTTTCAAAAGAATTTGCTAAATCATATTTAATGAAGAAAAAATTTGCAGAAGCTCATGATAATGGTGATATTCATATTCATGACATGGATTTTCTTCCAATGGGTACAACAACTTGTATGCAAATAGATTTAAACAAGTTATTTAAAAATGGTTTCTCGACAGGTCATGGTCACTTAAGAGAACCAAATGATATTATTTCGTATTCTGCTTTAGCAGCGATTGCTATCCAATCAGATCAAAATGATCAACATGGTGGTCAAAGTATTCCTGCTTTCGATTACTATATGGCACCAGGTGTTTTAAAAACGTTCAAAAAACAATTCAAACAAACAATAAGCGATTTATTAGATTATTCTGATTTTGGACAATTTATTAATATGTCAAGTATTGCTAAAGAAATTGACAAATTAGATAGTATTGATTTTGACCTAAATATTTTTGAAAGATTTATAAAAGATAGTGAAGAGGTTGGAAGATTATTCCGTATTTCATATGATAAAGCTTATAGTAAAACTGACAGAATTACATATCAAGCAATGGAAGCTTTTGTTCATAACTTAAATACAATGCATTCTAGAGCAGGTGCTCAAGTACCTTTCTCATCAATTAACTTTGGTACTGATACTTCTAGTGAAGGAAGAATGGTTGTAAAAAATTATTTACTAGCTGTTGAAGCTGGACTTGGTCAAAGTGAAACACCAATTTTTCCGATTTCCATTTTCAAGGTAAAAGAAGGTGTTAACTATAATCCTGGTGACCCTAACTATGATTTATTTAAGCTTTCTTGTCGTGTTTCGGCAAAAAGATTATTTCCAAATTTCTCATTCATAGATGCACCATATAATTTACAGTATTATAAAGAAGGAGATTATACGACTGAAGTTGGATATATGGGATGCCGTACAAGAGTTTTAGGTAATGTAGTTGATCCGGATAAGTCTGTAACCCCTGGACGTGGTAATTTATCGTTTACTTCTATAAATTTGCCTCGATTAGGAATTAAGCATGGTATCGTTAGTAATAATGAAACTGATTTAGATGGATTTTTTAGTGAACTATCTGATTTAATGGATTTAGTAAAGGATCAATTATTAGAAAGATTTGAAATTCAATGTAGTAGACATGTCTATAATTTTCCATTCTTATTAGGTCAAGGAATTTGGATAGATTCTGAAAAATTAAAACCTGGTGATAAACTTAAAAAGGTTTTAAAACATGGAACTTTAAGTATTGGCTTTATAGGTCTAGCAGAGTGTTTAAAAGCTTTAATTGGTAAACACCATGGAGAAACTAGTGAAGCACAAGAATTAGGTAAAAAAATTATTGGATTTATGCGTAAAAAGACAGATGAATATTCAGAAAAATATAATTTGAATTTTACTTTACTTGCAACACCAGCAGAAGGATTATCAGGTAGATTTGTAAATATCGATAAAGCTATTTATGGAAAAATCAAAGGCGTAACTGATAGAAATTATTATACAAATTCTTTCCATATTCCTGTATATTATAATATTACAATTGCAGAAAAACTTCATTTAGAGGCACCATATCATGCATTAACAAATGCAGGACATATCTCTTATATTGAACTTGATGGAGATCCATCTGAAAATGTAGAGGTTTTTGAAAAAATAGTTCGTGTTATGAAAGAAGAAGGTATAGGTTATGGTGCAATAAACCACCCGGTTGATCGTGACCCTGTATGCGGATATGTTGGAATTATAAAGGATGTTTGCCCACGTTGTGGAAGAAAAGCTGGAGAAGCTGTTAGTGTTGATTTATTAAAAAATTTAAATTGTTGTAAATAATGTTGGAGGATTTAATATGAAAGTAGAAAATAATGTTGTAACAAATGAAAAAGAAAAAAAAGTTGGCGAAGGAGTAGGTTTCGAACGAATTAGAAGGATTACTGGTTATTTAGTTGGTACAGTTGATAGATTTAATAATGGTAAACGTGCAGAAGAACATGACCGTGTAAAACATTCTTTAGGAAATCTTTAATGAAAATACGACTTGCTGGTCAAATACAACAGGATAGTATAGTTGATGGTGAGGGACTTAGAACAGTTATTTGGACACAAGGGTGTTCTCATAACTGTCCTGGCTGTCATAATCCAGAAACACATGATTTTAAAGGTGGATTTGAAGTTTCAATTGATGATGTAAAACAAAAACTTAAAAATTTGAAGTATCAAGATGGTATTACATTATCTGGTGGTGATCCATTTTTTCAAGCAAAAGCATGTTTAGAAATAGCTAAGTATTCTCATAATTTAAATTTAAATGTGTGGTGCTATACTGGTTTTACTTTTGAACAATTGATGAAACTATCAAAATTAAAACCGATAATTTTAGATTTTTTAAAACAAATTGATGTTTTAATTGATGGTAGATTTATTCTGTCAGAAAAAAGTTTAAATGTTAAGTTTAGGGGATCTAAAAATCAAAGAATAATTGATGTAAAAAAAAGTTTGAAACTAGGTTATGCATGCTGCATAGATAAATATGATCAAAATTTTTTTGTTCATGATTTGTTTGCTAATAACAATAAAAAAGAAATTTTTATTTAGTATATTCTATGGAATATACTTTTTTTTAGAGACAATTAGATTTTTAGTAAACTTACATATATTTTATTTTGTAAGATAATTATTTTTGTACACTTTTATTTAGATAAAGCATAAATTAAAGTGAGGGGTGATAAGAGTGGCTGCCTATAAAGAAATTGTTACTAAAGCCATTATCGGAAAGGGAAAAAAATATTTTAAAAATAGTTACACAATTGAAACGGAGTCTAAGCCTACAACAGTTTTAGGATGCTGGGTAATAAATCATAAATTTAAAGGATTTAAATCAGGTGAAAAAATTGGTGTAGATGGATCATATGATATAAACATTTGGTATTCATATGATAATGATAGTAAAACTACTGTTGTAAATAAAAAAATAGATTATAATGACCTATTTAATGTTAAAACTAAAGAAAATGCGGATTTAACAGGTGATACTGATGTAATAGTAAGAACATTAAAACAACCAACATGCAGCAAAGTAAATATTGAGGATAATGGTGTAATTAGTTTTGATATTGAAAAGGAATTAGGTGTTGAAATAGTTGGCGAAACAAAAATGAAAATTGCTATTGAAGAGGATGAGGAACCTTGGGAAGAAATAGAAGATGAAATGACTGACGAAATTTCTAATGAAATCGAAAATAATGTGAATGAAAAATACATATAATAAAGTGTTAACCAAAAATAGTTGACACTTTTTCTTTTTTATGATATTATCATATGTAATGAAGGAGGGATAATATGGCAGTTAAAATTAGATTAAAAAGAATGGGATCTAAACAAAAACCATTTTATAGAATAGTTGTAGCAGATTCAAGAAGTCCAAGAGATGGCAAAGTTATTGAAGAAGTAGGATATTATAATCCTATAACAGAACCAGCTGACATTAAAATTTCAGAAGAATTAGCTATGAAATGGTTACATCAAGGTGCTCAACCAACAGATACTGTAAAAAACTTATTTACAAAAGTTGGAATTAATGAAAAATTTCATAATGAAAAAATGGCATCTAAAAAGAAAAACACTAAATAATGATTTTAGCAGATTTGACTGAATATTTAGTAAAACAAATTGTTAGAAATGAGGATTCTATTTCTGTAAAACAATTTGAAGATGATGAGTCTATAACAATAGAAGTTCTAGTTTCATCAGATGAAATTGGTTATGTCATTGGTAAAAATGGGCGTGTTGCATCATCTATTAGAAATATAGTACAAGCCTGTGCTTATACAAATAACTTAAAAAAGGTAAAAATAAATTTTGATGCATTTTAAAAAAAATTTAGTTTAATACTAAATTTTTTTTCTTTACTTTGTTCTTTTGTTGTATAAAACTAAATATGTTTTTCTTTTCAATATTATTACCAATTTTTCTATCAATAAGTATCTTTTCATTTTTAGAATTTATTATACAATGTTCTGTAGTAACTATGTAATTATAAGCCGTATATAAAGTTATTTTGCTAGAAAATAAGTGCTCAATATCTTTTGATTTATAATTAATAATTATTTGGTTATTAATTATGCTAATATAACCAGTAACAAATTCATTATTTTCATCAGTTGCTTGAAACATATATTGAACAATTAATTTTTTATTTTCTTTTGGTAATTCTATAAATCCAAAAACATTTCTAAGATTTATATCATTTAAGTATTTTAATATATTAAATTCGTTCATAAATTCCTCCGTAATAACAGGAGAATATTCTATCATTCCTTATAATTAATTACAATAAAAAAGTATGAAATATCAATTTTTTTACGTGAAATAACTGTTAAATTTCATTTTTAACTTAAATATAATAATTAATATTGTATAAAAATTTTATTTATATTATAATTATCTATAGTAGTATGAGGTGATTTAGTGGATAATTTAAAAATTCCAAACCATGTCGGTATTATAGTGGATGGTAATGGAAGATGGGCTAAAGAAAGAGGCTTAACTAGGAGTGACGGTCACAAAGCCGGAGTAGAAAATTTAGAGCATTTATTTACTTATATGATTGATAGAGGTGTAAAAATAATTAGTGCCTATATATTTTCAACAGAAAATTTTAAAAGAAGTGAAGCAGAAGTAAAATATT
>CAJLIR010000024.1 GCA_905206805.1 uncultured Caryophanales bacterium
AAATTAAATAATTCCATATATTCATTGGTATTTAATTTTTTTATTTGATAATTTTCTAAATCATCTGTTACTTCAAGTATATTTTTATTATTAAGATTATTTTCTATTGTATTTAGTGTAATGAGAAATGTTTTTTTACTTTCAATATATTCTTTTATATACTGTTCTAAGTCTTTTCTATAATTATAATCAGTTGAATTATTTATATTATATATAATTGTATTAATGATATTTTTATGCTCAGAATAGGTAAAATATTTTTTATTAGTAATATTATTATGTTCTAATTTGTCTTTAATTTTATCTAATAATTCCTTTTTTCTAATTTCATCGATATAGGTATTGGTTATAATTTTTTTTATATATTTAACATTCTTTTTATATGAATTTTTTAATTCAGTTAAATTTATTGGTGTGTTATAAATAATTAAATCATTAATTACATAATTACTCACTGAATCTATTGATAAATCCGAATGAGAAATTGAATTAATTATATTAAATAAACTTGAATTTAGATTAATATTAAAGTGTTTTGTTTCATTAGTATTTTGTATTCGTTCACAAATTTTATTTAAGTCTATTTGAACAATATTTTCAGAAACTATAATGGTATCTAATTTTGGACAATTATGAAATTCATAATATTTGATATAAGTTATATTATTAGTAATATTGATTGATTGTAGCATTGAACAGTTGCTAAATGCCAAAAATCCAATTTCAGTTATATTATTTGGTAGATTAATTGACTGTAGGTTTGTGCAGTTCAAAAAAGCTTCAGATTCAATTATAGTTATACTGTCCGGCAAGTTAATCGATTGTAAGTTTGTGCAGTCCTTAAAAGTCCTACGTCTAATTTGAGTTACACTATCTGGAATGGTAATAGATTGTAAATTTGTACAGACTTCAAAAGTACTACATCCAATTTCGGTTAGATTATTTGGTAAATTGATTGATTGTAAGTTTGTGCAGTTCAAAAAAGCATAATCTTCAATTATAGTTATATTATCTGGTAAGTTAATTGACTTTAAATTTGTACAGTTCCAAAAAGATTCTTTTCCAATTTTAGTTACATTATCTGGAATATTAATTGATTGTAAATTTGAGCAGTTACGGAATGCCCCAGATCCAATTTCAGTTACACTATCTGGAATAATAATTTTTTTTAGGCTTTGGCATCTTTCAAAAGCATGGCTCTCAATTTTAGTTATATTATTTGGGATATTAACTGTACCATTTATTATATCTTTATCAGTTACTTTAATAAGCTTATTATTTTTAATTTCCATAAAATACCTTCCTCATAAATGCTGTTTCATATAATATCATACTAGCTAATAATTATCAATATTAATATTTAAAATGCATAGAAAATAATAGATTAAACATTGTTTTTTTGATATAATTATTAATGGTGAATTACATGAAAATAGAAAACATTAGAAATTTTTCCATAATTGCGCATATTGATCATGGTAAAAGTACACTTGCAGATAGAATACTAGAACTTACTGGCGCTGTTAGTGAAAGAGAAAAACAAGATCAATTGTTAGATAATATGGAGCTTGAAAGAGAACGTGGAATTACAATAAAACTTAATGCGGTTCAATTAAAATATAATTATAAGGGCGAAGATTTTATTTTGCACTTAATAGATACTCCAGGTCATGTTGATTTTACTTATGAGGTCAGTAGAAGCTTAGCAGCTTGTGAGGGAGCAATTTTAGTAGTTGACGCTGCTCAAGGAATTGAAGCTCAAACTTTAGCAAATTTATATCTTGCCTTAGAACATAATTTAACTATTATTCCTGTTATAAATAAAATAGATTTGCCTAATGCAGATCCTGATAGAGTAAAAAGAGAACTTATGGATACTTTAGGATTCGATGAAGATGAATTTATTTTAACGAGTGCTAAAAACGGTATTGGAATAAAAGAATTAGTTGACGCTATTATAGAACGTATTCCATCTCCAAAGGAAGTCGACAATAAACATTTGCAGGCTTTAATTTTTGATAGTTGTTACGATCCATATAGAGGTATTGTAACTTTAGTTAGAATTGTAAATGGTAGTGTTAAAGTAGGAGATAAAATAAAAATGATGGCAACAGGTGCTACTTATGATGTTGTAGAACTTGGTGTACATACTCCAAAAGAAATAAAAAAGAATAAGTTAGAAGCTGGAGAAGTTGGATTTATTTGTGCTTCAATTAAAAGTATTAGTGATGTTAAAGTAGGCGATACAATAACTCTTGATAATAATCCAGCTACCCATGTATTACCTGGTTATAAACCTATGAAACCGATGGTTTTTTGCGGATTATATCCAATTGAATCATCGCGTTATCCAGAACTTAGAGAGGCATTAGAAAAATTAAAACTTAATGATGCATCACTAGAGTTTGAACCAGAAACATCTAAAGCATTAGGTTTTGGATTTAGATGTGGATTTTTAGGACTTTTACATATGGATGTTATTGAAACTAGAATTGAAAGAGAATTTAATATTGACTTAATCGCAACAAGTCCATCAGTTATTTATGAAATTGAGCTTACAGATGGAAGTGTTATTTCTATTGATTCTCCAGTTAAAATGCCCGAAAGACAGAGAATAGCTAAAATATCAGAACCATATATTAGAACTAATATATTTGTACCAAGTAATTATATAGGTCCTATTATGGAATTGTGTCAGGATAAAAGAGGAAATTATATTTCTATGGAATATATTGACAAAACAAGAGTTAATATTCATTATGAAATACCATTATCTGAAATTGTGTATGATTTTTTTGACAAATTAAAATCAACTACTAAGGGATATGCATCATTTGATTATGAATTAATTGGTTATAAACCAAGCGATTTAGTAAAAATGGATATTTTATTAAATGGCGAAATTGTTGATGCATTAAGTGTTATAGTTCATAAGGATTTTGCTTATAAAAGAGGTAAATCAATTGTAGAAAATTTAAGAAAATTAATACCACGTCAACAATTTGAAGTACCAATTCAAGCTTGTCTAGGTAATAAGGCAATAGCTCGTGAGACTGTTAAAGCAGTAAGAAAAGATGTTTTAGCAAAATGTTATGGTGGGGATGTATCAAGAAAAAGGAAGTTACTTGAAAAGCAAAAAGAAGGTAAAAAACGTATGAAAATGGTTGGTAGTGTAGAAATACCGCAAGAAGCCTTCCTAGCTGTTTTAAGTATGGATGAGGAATAGTATGAAAGATAAAGAAAAAAAGATATGTATTACAGTAAAAGCGTTTTTAGAACACCCAAATTCTACTAATGAAGAATTAGCAAAATTAACAGGTTTTTCTTCTTCAAGTATTCAAAGATATTTAAATGATCCAGTAATAAAAGAACTTTTTAATGATGAAACATTTAGTAAAATAAAAGAATTACTTTCTAATAATATTAAAGATGCTAGAAGGAAGGGTGGAATTAATTCATTTCAAAATAATGAGCCTATTAAAGATGATGCTGGATATTTTATTGGTAATAGAAAATCGAGTCAAACTAATAGACTAGAAAGTAAATGTAATGATATATTGATTTTTGCTAATATTTTCCTAAAAAATCCTAATTTATCATTAGAACAAATTGCCGATTTTTATAACAATTATTATTCTGATAAATCAAGAAAAGTTACTAGAGATTATGTTTATGATTGTCTAAGTAAAAAAACATCTTATAGTTTGTTAGCAGATAATTTGTATGAGGTTATTTCAAGTCAATTAGAAGAAAGAAGAATATTGGGTAATAAAAATGGTGCAACAGAAACCAACAATAAACGACAAAAATAGTAAAAAGAGTAGATTATTCTATTCTTTTTTTGTATAATTATAATAGTATTGAGGGGAGGAGTCTGGGGTATACTCGGAAAATTTATGAATGAAGAAATAAAAAAATTTTTAATAGTTATGTCTATTGTTGTATCTATTTTATCACCAACTTTATTGTATTTTATTATAATTTTTTGGATAATATTTGCGCCATTATTTAAAAGCAATAATATAACTACAAAAAAAACAACATCTAAGAAAAAATTAAAAAGTGTTTTATTTAATAAAACGAGTGATTTAGAATTTGCTGATACTTTAGGTGGAGCGAGTGATGATGACCTTCTTGATTTAATAATTGAAGATGAGTTAAAAAAAATTAACATTGATAAAAAATATAATTTAAATAATATTTTTAAGAAAAAGTTGATTGCGACAATTATATTTTCATTTATTAATTTTGTATTTTTAGCTAGCATATTTTTTCATTTTCCATTCTACAAATATATACTAGAAATAATAAATATTATTGTTTATATTCATTTTATGAGAAAATTCAATATAGTTAATTATTTAAAAAAGGAAATAAAATCTAGACCTACAGAAAATATATCTTATATAATTTCTAGTATGGTAACAGGTAATATTTGTTACATTAATAATGTTTTAGTTTCATTTGTTTTAATTTCTTTTTCATTTGTAATAGCTTGCTTTACATTTTATAATCCTCATATTTTATACGAGAAAGTGGATGGTGGATATTATGTAAGATTTTATACAGCAGGAATTACAAATTATGAAACAGTTACAATTCCTGAAACTTATAAAGATGAATCTGTTATTGGTATTAGAGGAAATGTATTTAAAGATATGATTTTTTTGAAAGAAGTAAGTTTACCTGAAACAATTGAAGTTATTAGGGGTTCTGCTTTTAAAAATTGTAGTTCATTAGAAAAAATTAATTTACCTAATAAAATAACAGAAATTAAAGGAAATACATTTGAAGGGTGTTCTTCATTAAAACGCATTAATATACCGGATAGTGTTACTAGAATTGGTGGTCATGCTTTTTATGGCAATTATTCTTTATCAAGTGTTTCAATTAGTAAAAACAGTAAATTAAGTGAAATTGGTTCTTCTGCATTTAGAAGATGTAGTTCCCTAAAAACAATAACAATTCCTAAAAATACGAGTGTTAATGAGCGTGCATTTAAGGAAAGTCCAACAGTAGTTAATAGATATGGTGGAATTTATGAATAATTATAAATTCATACATTTATTATATGTGCCTACGATGGCTTGCAATATGGCATGTAAGTATTGTTATTTAGAAGATAATACAAAAGATAATTGGTCAAATTATAAACCAGTTGATACTTTAAAATACGCTATTAAAAAATTTAATGATGCTAATGTAATTCCTTTTAATATATCACTTCATGGAGGCGAAGTAACAGTTTTAAGCAAAGATGATTTTCATGATTTGATAGAATATATAAGTAATTATTATGATTTAAATAAAAAAATTATAACAGATAATGGTTTTAAACTAGGAAGTCCACATATAAAAACAAATTTGTACAATTTAAGTAAACATATTGATACAATAAAAGAGTTTAATGTATCAATTAGTGGAAGTCTTGATTTACCTTTTTTACTTCATGATAAATTTAGAGTAACAAAGGATAATAAAAGTACTTTCGATAAAATATTAGAAAATATTAATTTATTAAAAGATATACCAAATAATAAAAAAGTTTCTGCAACAATATTTAAAGAACATTATAATTATATTGATGATATTATTAAAGATATAAAATATCTCCACAAAAATACTTGTTTAGATATGAATGATTTTAATTTTATGATTGGTTTTGATTATAATTCTAATGGACTTTTAACACCTTTAAGTGAAGATGAACAACTTGATTTTTTTAAAAAAATGCACTCCTTTTTTGATGGTACAGATTTGGATGCTGGAGTTAATGGTGCTTGGTTTAATGAATTTGGACCAGAGTATTGTACTAATTGTGATAATTGTGGTGAAAAATTTTTCTTGTTAGAGAAAAATGGTGATATTTATTCTTGTGTTAGAGGTCAAAAAAATAAGGATTATTATTTTGGAAATATATATAAAGATAGTGTGGAAACTATTTTAAATAATGCAGTCACAAAAATGTTTAAAAATCATAATCAATTATCTTTTAATGAAGAATGTGCAAACTGTGAATATTTGTATCTATGTAAAACTGGTTGTCCTTTTGTTAAAAATGTATACAAATCTAATAAATCATATACTTGTAAATTACAGAAAGCCTTATATAAAAGAAGAAATTATGAATTATTAGAAAAACCTGATGAATTTAGATATTATTATGTATCTAAAATGCATCCTGAATTATTAGAAAAATATATACCACAAAATAATTCATATAATTCCTATCCAAGTTTAGAAGAAATAATAAAAAATGACTCAAATTTAAAATATATATATGATTCTAATTCTTTTATTTTATCAGTTGATGGTGAAAAATATAATTTAGAATCACAAATATTAAGAAAAACACGAGAAATAATTTATTTCGGAGATGAGTCAAACATAAAAATATATGTGAAGTCTTGTGTTATGGATTCTTTAAGTGAATATCCATCTAATAATTCACTTTATATGATGGTTTTAAGTGGTGATTTAATTAAGTATGGTGATGAGGGAAGAATAAAACAGGCACATATTATGTCCCATCAAATTTATAAAGGTGTATTAGAAAAAAATGAGTCAGATATAGATGAATATTTCTGTTTTGATATTTCAAATATTTTAAAAGAATACAGCGATTATTATTCTAAAACTAATCCTAACAACTTATTTTTTACTACAACCGCATTAAGAGAATATCATTATTTAAAACAAAAAAATAATGCATATTATCATATACAGGCTATAAATTTACCGTTTCAAAATATAGAATTTTATTATGTTAAGGAGGAAGATTATGTTTAATGAGAAACCTAAAACTTATAATGAATTAATTCTTATAAAAAAATGTTGTGAGTTAAAAAAATATTATAATATTTCAATGGATTTATTAGAAGAAATATATAAATTTTTGAGTGAAAATCAAACAAATAGTATATCAATTACAACAATAAATAATACTCTTATTTTTTATGAAATTATTAATCAAAATATGGGGGTAAAAGATGCGCTTAATAATACCAACAGTTCAAAATCTACAGTGTTAACCCCAATTGACGCTAATATTCATAATAAAATTGATATGATATCTATAAAAAATAATTCTATAACTATAGTTCCACATTATGTACCATCTTCATCAAGTGGTGGATGGAGTTCTGGTGGCGGATCATCTAATAATAACAATAACAACAATAACAACAATAATAATTAGGTGAAATATGGCAAGAATAGTTGAAAAATTACATGACCAAAGATTAAAAAAATTTGGTATTAATATTAAAACAAAATACAAAAATGATAATTTTATTTTAGAGCGTAATAGTGATAATTCTAAAAATGATGATATAAAAAAATCTATTATTTTAGAAAAAGATTATTATAAAAACGGTATATTAATGAAAAAAATATTTAACTTTGATCCTAGAATAGAATATACTTTTATTTCTTCTCAGAATGAAAATAGTATGAATACTTGTCCAAACTGTGGTTATACTGATAAAGTTTTTAATTTTTTAAATGGTTGCCCTTATTGTGGAACTAATTATAATATTGATTATACTGATAAAGACTTGGGTTCTAAATATCATTATGATATGGCGGTTAATAGTAATAATTATATAAAAATAACTTTATTAGTTGATATAGTTATAAGTTTAATTATTTTCTTTCTTTATATAAAAAGTACTAGTAGAACATTTAATATATACGATATAGTAAAATTTATATTAGGTGGATTATTAATGGGTTCTGCTTTATTTTATGTTTTTTACTTATTAGATGCATTAATATTATTAATTCCAATAAAAAGTTATAAGGAAAAATTAAATAAATTACAAACTGAATTTTGGGTATCTATGAGTAAAAAAAATATTGATAAATTAAAGTTTTATAATAATTTAAACTTTGAACTACAAAACTATTATTATGGTAATATAGAAAAAAATCAAAATGTTATTGATTATGATATTGTTGATTATAATAATTTTAAATATTATCTTGAAAATAATAAAAGCTATATTCAGGTTAATGTAAACATTAGGGTTGTTAGAATTATAAAAAATAAGATTATTTCTAAAATGGAAAAAGAAACATTTACACTAGAAAAAAATGAAGGAATAGTACAAAAATTAAATAATGGTATAAATGTTATAAATTGTCATAATTGTGGTGCTTCAATAGATGTTTTAGATAATTGTTGTAGTTATTGTAAAACGGTTAATAATTATACACAAGAGTGGTATTTAAAGTTTTAAGTTTTGTTAGGTGGTGTCATTTTGCATATATATATTCATATTCCTTTTTGTAAAACAATTTGTTCATATTGTGATTTTTGTAAATTCATTTATAATAAAAAATGGATTGATGACTATTTAAATGAATTAGAGTGCGAAATTAAAAAAAAATATAAAAATGAAAAGATAAAAACTTTATATATAGGTGGTGGTACTCCAAGTGTACTTTCATTTGAGCAATTAGAAAAATTGTTTTCTATTATCAAAATATTTAATTTAGATAACGATTATGAATTTACATTTGAATGTAATATAGAGTCAATTGATTATAAAAATTTAGATTTTCTATATAGAAATAAAGTAAATAGACTAAGTATTGGAGTACAAACCTTTAATTCAAAATATTTGAAATTTTTAAATAGGTTTCATACTAGAGAAGAAGTTTTTAAAAAAATTAACCTTGCTAAAGAAATTGGTTTTAAAAATATAAATATTGATTTAATTTACGCTATACCCAATCAAACAATTTTAGAATTAAACAATGATTTGAGCGACTTTTTAAGTTTAGATATAAACCATATATCAACTTATTCACTTATAATAGAGCCTCACACAAAATTATATATAGAAGGTATATCTAATATAGATGAGGAAATAGATTATAAAATGTATAATTTAATTTGTGAAACTTTGAAAAAAAATGGCTTTAATCATTATGAAGTAAGTAATTTTGCTAAAAATGGTTATGAGTCAAAACACAATTTAGTATATTGGAATAATTTAGAGTATTATGGCTTTGGTTGTGGTGCTAGTGGATATATAGATAATGTTCGTTATGATAATACTAGAAATTTATCTAAATATTTAAGTGGTAAGTATTTAGATAACTATCATGATGTTACATTAAATGAAAAAATAGAAAATGAATTTATTTTAGGGTTTAGAAAAATAGATGGTATTAATATATTAAATTTTTATGAAAAATATAATTTTAATGTTTTAGAGTTTGATATAATAAAAAAATTAATAGATGAAGAAAAACTTATAAAAATTGAAACCCAAATATTTATTAATTCTAAATATATGTATGTGCAAAATGAAATTTTAAGAGATTTAATAGGTATTGACTATGAATCTCAAATGGAGGTTTATAATGGATAAGATAAGTGTATTTGAGAATGAGTATGCATATATAAAAAATGAAAAATATAGGGAAAATTTAAAAATAATGGTAAATTTATTACCTGATTATTTTTTTACTGTTCCTGCAAGTTCTACAGGTAAATATCATCCATCATTTTCACTAGGTGATGGAGGGCTTATGCGTCATACTAAAGCTGCTGTTCGAATTGCTCATGAACTTTTAGAAAATAAAACAATAGGTGGAATTTTTTCAAGTGACCAAAAAGATTTAATGCTTTTCGCACTTTTAATTCACGATGGATTAAAATCTGGAATTCAGCATGAGCAATATACAAGATTTGATCACCCTTTATTAGCGTCAAATTATGTTAAAGATAATAAGGATAAACTTACATTAAATGATGAAGAAATTAAATTTATTTGCGAATGTATAGAAAGTCATATGGGAGAGTGGAATGTTGATTATAATGGTAATGAAGTTTTACCACTACCTAAAAATAGATTTCAAAAATTTGTTCACATGTGTGATTTTTTATCAAGTCGTAAATTCTTAGATATAAAATTTGAAAATGATGAAATAGTAGAATAGGTGATATTATGAGAGGCAAATTAATTGTTATTGAAGGAACTGATTGTTCTGGTAAAGAAACACAATCAAAAATGTTAAAAGAAAAATTAAATAAAAACGGTATAAAAACCGAAATTGTATCATTTCCTTGTTATGATACACCAACTGGTAAAATAATAGGTGGACCATTACTTGGTAAGGAAAAATTTGGTAATAGTTTTTTTATAGAAGGTGCACCTAATGTTTCGGCTAAACTGGTATCGTTATACTATGCGGCTGACCGATTATATAATATAGATAAAATTCGCGAATTAATAAATAATGGAACTAATGTTATTTTAGATAGATATGTTTACTCAAATATGGCTTTTCAAGGCTCTAAAATGAACGATGACTTGGAAAGAATAGAATTCTTTAAATGGATTGAAAAATTAGAATTTGAACATTTAGAATTACCAAGAACAGATATTAATATTTTCTTACATATGCCAACAGAAAAAACAGTAGAATTATTAAGTAAAAGAAGTGAGAAAATGGATGGTAATGAAAGAGATAAAAAATATCTAGAAAAATGTGAACAAACCTATTTTTTAATTGCTAAAAAATATGATTTTAAAACCATAGAATGTGTTTTAAATGACAATATAAAAAGTATTGAACAAATTAGTGATGAATTATATGAATTTGTATTACGTTCACTAAAATAATTGTTGTAAAAATAAAAGTTAAAACATAATTTATATTAGGGTGTTTTAGTGTGAAAAAAATAATTTTAATAATTACTTTATTTTTGTTTTGTATCTTAGTAATTGATATAAAAATTAAAACTGCTTTTATAGAAAAAATAGATCTAAATCTTGACGATTCTGAATTAGCAGTTATTTTTTTATCATCAGAAGAATATAAAGCAGTATTGATTAAAAATAATCTATCTACATCTTTGATAGTATTAGATTACAAAGAAAATAAGACATTTAATGATGACTTAAATAAATTTGTAGAAAATAAATTAGACTTTGTATTTTTAAATAAGCCTGATATAAAATTAAATATAGATTATTCAATTAAAGATATATTAAGTAATTCTATTAAAACAGAGTCCTATTCAATTTTAAAAAATCAAAATATTATAATGATAAATAACGATAATTATAATATTTGCTTGTATGATATAGGAGTAAATAATTTAGTTAATAGTTGTGATTTTATTTATTTTTTAAATATGGATTATCAGGTGAGTTTAGGTGAAGATGTAAAAGCTATTTTTTATGAAAATAAAATCGCAAGTAAATTTAAGGAAAATAGTTACATTAAATGGATAGATAATTATGAATTAAGTAATGATATTTATAACATTTTAAAAATTTCTAAAGATAGTTATGATGTAATAACAATTCCAAATAAAAAATAATATACAAATATTTTAAAATCAGTTATAATTATAAAGAAGGTGATTTTTATGATGGAAAAAGTAGTAAATTTAATAGAAAATGGAACAATAAATTTTCCTAGATTATTATTATTTAATTATAAAGATTTAAAATTAAATAGTGATGAGCTTATTTTAATTATATATTTACTTAATGAGTCAGATGTATTTAATCCTAAAAAAATTGCTGATGATATGAAATTAAAACTTACGGAAGTTTTAGAAATGGTTAATAATTTAGAAGAAAAGGGAATATTATCAATAAGTGTTCGCAAAGTAAATAATATAAGAGAAGATTATATAGATTTTAAAAATTTATATAGTAAACTTGCCTTTTTTATAATAAATGAAAATATTGTAAAAGAAGAACCACAAGAAAATTTATTCGATTGCTTTGAAAAAGAATTTGCGCGTACATTATCACCAGTAGAATATGAGCTTATTAACGGTTGGAAAGAAATAGGATATAGTGAAGAATTAATTATTTTAGCTTTAAAGGAAGCTGTATTTAATGGTGTTACAAATTTAAGATATATAGATAAAATACTATATGAATGGAAGAAAAAAGGTATAAATAATAAAAATGATGTAGAAAAAAATAAGGCAAATTTTCAAAGTAAAAATAAAAAAACTGAAAAAAAAGAACTTATTGATTATGATTGGTTAAATGATAGTGGGGAATAAAATAATAGAATATCTAGATGAACTTTTTCCTAATCCCAAATGCGAATTAAATTATAACAAAGATTATGAATTATTAATTGCGGTAATGTTAAGTGCTCAAACAACTGATAAAAGAGTAAATATGGTATCTAAAGAACTTTTTAGCAAATATGAAACTTTAGATGAATTAAAAAATGCTCCATTAGATTCTATAATAAATATAATTAGACCTATTGGAACATTTAATAAAAAGGCTTTGAATATAAAAAAAATTGCTGAAGCTTTGATTAAAGATTGTAGTGGTATAGTACCAAATGATAGAGAATATTTAGAAAAATTGAGTGGTGTTGGAAGAAAGACTACCAATGTTGTTTTAAGTAACCTTTATAATGAACCTTGTATTGCTGTAGATACACACGTAAAAAGGGTAAGTAATAGATTAAATTTAACTAAAAGTGATAATGTTTTAAAAATTGAAAAGGATTTAGAAAAAAATTTTCCTAAAAATAAATTAAATAGGTTACATCATCAATTAGTATTATTTGGGAGATATTATTGTAAGGCAATAAAACCAGAATGTACTAACTGTAAATTAAAGAGTATTTGTAAATATTATAAAGAAAATTATTAAATTAGTATTTTATTGTAGAAGCTTGACTTCTTTTTTTTATAAAATTACTTGACTTAAAGACATGATATGATAAAATATAGGTTCAAAAAGGAGTTAGAAGTGGTGATATTATGGATAAAGAATTTATAGATATATATAATATAATTAGTAATGAACCTTATAATGAAAAAAATGAAAATAAATTTAACAAAGAAAGACAAATTAATAAAGAAACTAAGATAGATAAAGAATGGAAATATTATTATAATTTAGCTAAAAAATATTATGAATTTCATGGAAATTTGGAAATACGTAGAAATTTTAGAACAAAAAATGGATATGAATATGATGAAACTGGTGTTAAATTAGGAAGTTGGATAAGTGCTCAAAGGACTGCATATAAAGGTGAATCTGATAAAAAATTAACAGCTGAACAAATAAGTCTGCTAAAAAAAATTGACATGATTTTTGATATATATAAGTATAATTGGATGAAAAATTATAATTTAGCTGCATCTTATTATGAACATTATGGGAATTTGGAAATTCCATTTAAATTTAAAACTAAAAATGGTTATGAATACGATGATAAAGGCGTTAGTTTAGGATTTTGGATAAATAATCAACGAACTGCATATAAAGGTAAGAGTTTATATAAAATATCAGATGAACAAGTAAGCTTGTTGGAAAAGATTGATATGATTTTTGAAAATAAAAGAAATATGGAATGGATGAGGAATTATAATTTAGCTGCATCTTATTATAAACATCACGGAAATTTAGAAATACCCCAAAGATTTAAAACAACTAATGGCTATGAATATGATAGTAAAGGTATTAATTTAGGTAGATGGATTAATATTCAAAGACAGGCTTATAAAAATCAGGGTACGTATAAAATTTCAAAGGATCAAATAATATTATTGGATAAAATTAAAATGAATTTTGATGCTCATAGTAACAATTGGATGAAAAATTATAATTTAGCTAAAAAATATTATGAACATCATGGAAATTTGGAAATACCATTTAAATTTAAAACAAAAAATGGTTATGAATCTGATGAACAAGGAATCAGTTTAGGTATTTGGATAAACAATCAAAAAAATGCTTATAAAGGTCAAGGAACTTCAAAATTAATAAAAAATCAAATAGAATTATTAGAAGAAATAAAAATAGTTTGGTTTAGTGAAGATGTTAATCAAAAGTTACAGAATCAAATAATTAGTGAAAAGAATAAAAAGAAAAAGCAAATAGAAATATTAAATAGATTAAAATCTTATTTAAATACGTTAGATGAAAATAAAATTTATTCTAAAGAAGAAATAAATGTGGGATTTGTAAAAAAATTAAGTAAATGAAAAGCATTTTAAGATATGCTTTTTTTACCATATTTTTACTTGACTTAAAGATATAATGTGATAAAATATAGGCACAAAAAGGAGTTAGATGTGGTGATATTATGGATAAAGAATTTATAGATATATATAATATAATTAGTAATGAACCTTATAATGAAAAAAACGAAAATAAATTTAACGGAGAAAGACAAATTAATAAAGAAACTAAGATAGATAAAGCATGGAGATATTATTATAATTTAGCTAAAAAATATTATGAATTTCATGGTAATGTTAATATGCCCTTAAATTTCAAAACAAAAAATGGATATGAATCTGATGAACATGGTGTCAAATTAGGTATTTGGTTATATGAACAATTTATTGTATATAGAGAAAAAGATTTTTCTAAAATAACAATGGAGCAAATAAAATTATTAGAAAAACTCAATTTAAATTTAAAAAATATAAAATATGTAGCTTGGTTAAAAATTTATAATTTAGCTAAATCGTATTATAAACATCATGGAAATTTAATTATACCTAGAGATTTTAAAACAAAAAACGGTTATGAATATGATGAGTTTGGTATTAATTTAGGTGCTTGGATAAGTACTCAAAGGGTTGCATATAGAGGTTATGGCCATTTAAAAATAACAGATTGTCAAATAAATTTATTGGACCAAATAGGAATGGTATATAATATTCGATGTAATGATACTTGGAATAAATATTATATTTTGGCAAAAGCATATTATGAACACCATGGAAATTTAAATATATCTCAAAATTTTAAAACAACAAATGGTTATGAAATGGATGAAAAGGGAATATGTTTAGGTTTTTGGATAAGTCATCAAAGAACTGCATATAAAGGTAAATCAAAACAAGTAATAACTGAAGAACAAATAAAGTTATTAGAAGAAATAGAAATGAAATGGTTTGAAAATAATGTAGATAAAAAACTACGAAATGAAATCATTAATGAACAAAATAAAAATAAAAAGAAAATAGAAATATTAAATAGAGTAAGATCTTATTTAAATACATTAGATGAAAATAAAGTTTATTCTAAAGAAGAAATAAATTCAGGTTTTGTTAAGAAATTAAGTAAGTAAAAAAAGAGAATGTGTCATTCTCTTATTTTTTCCTTGATTTTTCAACTCTAATTATACGGTTTTTAAATTTTTTGTTGTAAAGTTTTTTAATTAATTCATCAACTACTTTATTATCAACATCCATAAAGGTGTATTTTTGTAAAACTTGAATGTTTTTAAAATTTTCTTTTCTTATTTTTGTGGTTTCCTTTAAAAAATCAAGAAGGGAACCAACTTTTAACCCATCCATTGAGCCAATTGTTAAGAATACACGTGTTGAATTTTTATCAACCATATCACGTCTATCCTTTTTTATATGTATTTCTTTATCAAAGTCTGAACCAATACTATTATTTAACATACATTTTAAGATACTAGCTGAGAATTTCATTAATTCATCTTTATTCATATCTCTCACATATTGAATACAATCTTCATATTTTTTTTCTTGAATTGTTGTTTTTACTTGCTCAATAATTTTTTCATAAGTGTTTTTTATAACATCTTCTTTAGTTGGTAACTCTTTTAAAATTATTTCACATTTTGCTTCTTTTTCAACTTTTTTTAGAAAACTAACTTCTTTTGTAGTTACAAAACTAATCGCAACACCAGTTTTTCCAGCTCTACCAGTTCTACCAATTCTATGAATATAACTTTCAACATCTTGAGGTAAATTGTAATTAATTACAATTTCAATATTGTCAACATGTATTCCACGTGCTGCAACATCAGTCGCTATTAAAAAGTTAAACGCACCTTTTTTAAATCTTTCTAAAGTTTGAATTCTGGTATTTTGAGCAATATCTCCGTGCATTGCTTCAGCACTATAATTACGAATAGTAAGTTCTGTTAAGAGTTTATCGACATCACTTTTTTTCTGACAAAATATAATACCTAATTTTATATTTTTTGAGTCAATTACTCTGCATAAAGCTTCCGCACGCATTTTTTCATTTACTAAGTAATATTCTTGCATAACGTTAATAGAAGTTTCTGTTTTTTCTGATATACATATATTTTGATAATCTGGTTTCATATATTTTTTTGCAAGATCAATAATTTGTTTTGGCATTGTTGCAGAAAACAATAAAACTTGTTTTTTTTCATTTGTATAATTAAATATTTCTCTTATATCCTCTTCGAATCCCATATTTAACATTTCATCTGCTTCATCTAAAACAAAGAATTCTAAATCGTTTAGTTTTAATACTTTTCTTTTTATTAGATCTATAATTCTACCTGGTGTTCCAACAACAATGTCAACACCTCTTTTTAATGCTTTTATTTGTAATTCAATACTAGAACCTCCGAAAACCGCTAATATATCAAATTTACTTGATTTATTTAAACTTTCAAATTCTTCACTTACTTGTAAAGCAAGTTCTCTAGTAGGCGTTAAAATTATTGCTTTTATTGTGTTACCAGATACATCTACTTTTGATAAAATACTGCTTGCAAATGCAAGTGTTTTTCCTGTTCCTGTTTGTGATTGACCAATAACATCATACCCATTTAATATTAATGGAATAATTTGACTTTGAATTTTACTAGGTCTAGTAAAACCAATAGTTTTTATAGATTTTAAAACTTTTTCACTTAAGCCTAAATCTTCAAAATTTTCATAATTCATAAATTTCCTCTTTCCACATGACAATTAATTATAATATAGAAATACTTAAATTGCAATAAATTCATTAATATTAAATTAAAATATAGAAAAAACTTTGAAAAATTTGATAAAGATAGTATAATGTTAGTAGATAGAGGTGTTATATGATAAAATCAAAAAAAGATACAAATTTATTTACTTCAATACTTTTTTTAGTAGTTGGTATTTTACTTTTTTCTAATCCAGGTGGTGTAGTAAAGTTTATAACTTATATAGTTGGAATTTTATTTATAATAATGGGAATTGGTAAAATTGTTTCATATTATCAAATGATTAGAAAATTGAATGTTAATAATACTAGTGATTTTATATTGGGAATTGTTGCAGTCATATTAGGAATTATTATAATATTTTGTTCGTCAGCTATTGAATTTGTGATAAGACTTGTAATGGGAGGATGGATATTATATTCAGGTGTGGTAAAACTTATTTATTCTCTAAATTTACGTGATTTAAAAGTAGATAGCTGGTTATATGTTTTAATAGTTTCTATTATAATGATTATTTGTGGATTATATGTCATTGTAAAATCAAATTTAGTATTTAGTACTATCGGATTGATTTTAATTATTTACTCTATTATCGAAATAATTCAATACATTATATTACCAAAGAATATTAATCCAGATATTATAAAATAGATATACGATTAAGAAAATAACTTAGTTATTTTCTTTTAGTTAGGAGGATTTTTTATGAAAGATTTACATATACATAGTGTTTATTCAGATGGTGAATTGACCATTAATGAAATAATTGAAAAAGTTAAAGAAAATAATGTTGATTTTTTTTCAATCACTGATCATGATACAATAATTGGTAGTAAAGAAATTGTTTTAAATAATTTGCATCATAAAAATAACTTGAAATTTGTTACTGGAATTGAATTGTCAGCAAAAATAGATAAAGGTAAATGTCATATTTTGGGGTATAATTATGATATAAATAATGAGTTTTTGAATGAAAAAATTAAAGAGTTAAAAGAAATGAACAAATATAATATTTTGTTAGTTGTTCAATATTTAAAGAAGAATTTTAATATTAATCTGAAAGATTCTGACTTGGAAAATATTTTTAATAAAGAGGGAACTTTTAATAATGTTCAAATTGCTAAATTGTTAGTTGATTTAGGCTACACTAAAACAATTGATGAATCATTTATAAGTTACATTCAAGAAGCTAAGGAGAAAGTCAGAAATGAGAAACGAGAATTTTCACCATATGAATGTATTGATATAATAAAAAAGTCTGGAGGAATACCGGTTTTAGCGCATAATTATCAATTAAGAAAAAATTATATAGAATTAAAAGATTATTTGGTTGATTTAAAAAAACATGGATTGATGGGATTAGAATGTTTTCATAGTGGTTTTAGAAAATCAGCAATGTTAAATAATGTTTCCTTAGCGCAAAAATATGGATTACTAACAACTGGCGGAAGTGATTATCATGGAGTTAATGTAAAACCAGATATAGAAATAGGTACTGGAAAAAATGGTAATTTAAATATTGAGGATATTTCAATTGAAAAATACTTGAGTAAGCGTTTAAAATAAATTAAACGTTTTTTTATTTAAAGGTGTTGAAAAAAACATAAAAAAATGTTAAAATCAATTTTAGAATAGGAGTGGATAAACATGTTAATAATATGTAAAAATAGAGAGGGCAATTTAAGAAATAAGCCCTCAAAAAGAGGCTTTACATTAATAGAGTTATTAGCTGTAATAGTAATACTAGCAGTAATTGCTTTAATTGCTATCCCACAAGTAATTAAAA
>CAJLIR010000025.1 GCA_905206805.1 uncultured Caryophanales bacterium
ATTCTATATTTATTTTTACTCCACTTAAAGATAATAATAAATCGACCTCTTTACTTGCTTCTAATTTATTATTTTTATTTAATTTTCTACTTAATATTTTTAAGTTTACAATTACTTCATTAATCGGAATATCAAAGTATATTGATATAAAATCTTCTAATATACATATATTTTCTTCATTATTAAAAATATTAGTAAATATAGGATCAAATGTTAATGGTATTATCTCTCATTTATTTAGAGTTTTTTCTATGATCTTAATTTTTATCACCTCCCATTATATTTTTCGAAAAAACTATTCCATTTTCCTTCTTTTTTAACTAAAAAAGTTCAATTTTGATATGAACTTTTTATTATTCTATTATTTCTAATTTATTAACAACAATTTGATATTGGTCAAATCTTCTTTCAACCTTGCCATTTATTTTTAAAATATCATTTAGCTTTATATTTTTATACATTTCATATATTTTTGGAAATAAGACAATATCTATATTAATTATTTCATCACTACCAGTTATAAAACACATTTCTTCATTACTTTTGGTTTGTATAGTTTTGATTTTATCAATACAGACAATAATCTCAATATTTTTATCAAAATAATTATTTATGTCTGTTAAGTTAACAGTGTTATATTTGATTTTATATTCAGTAACAGGATGTTTACTTAAATAAAATCCAAACACTTCAAATTCATTTTTCATTAATTCCTTACTAGAATATTCAGGTACTTCATTTAATACTGGTTTCAAAGAATCATCATCTAATAAACTTCCAATTTCACCATAATTTACTATTAAATCAATATTTAAATCAAATGTTTTTTCATTTATTCCTAAACTCTTCAAACATCCAGCATGATTCAATATTTGAAGAATTTTTTCATTAATATTTTTACCGTAAATTCTTTTCACAAAATCAAATATATCTAAATATTTACTTTTTTTTCTTTCCTCAATAATTATAGAAGATATAGAATTACCAATTCCTTTTATTCCAGATAACGGATATCTTAAAGAATGATTAGAAATCAAATATTCGTTTTCACTTATATTAATATCTGGTGTTAATAAATGAGTTTGAGTTAATTTGCATTCATAAATATAATCTTTAGTTTTTAATTCACTTCCCATTACATAAGTAAGCAAACTTTTCATAAAATATTCTTTATAGTGTGATTTTAAATAAGCCATTTTATACGCTATTATTGCATAAGAAACAGAGTGAGCCTTATTAAAACCATACTCGGCAAATTTTAAAATAAAATCAAATATTTTAGTGGATATTTCCTTGCTATATCCTCTACTAATACTTCTATATATAAAATCTTCCTTTTTAGATAATAAAATATCACTTTTTTTCTTACTCATTGCCTTTCTTAATATATCAGCTTCTCCTAAAGAAAAACCAGCCAATTTAACAGCAATTTGCATAATTTGTTCTTGATATATAATAATACCATAAGTAGATGATAAAATGTTCTCTAAATCCGGATGAATATAATCAACTTTTTCCTCTAAATGCTTTCTTCTAATATAAGTATCTATATTCTGCATAGGGCCTGGTCTAAATAACGCTATAGAAGAAACTATATCGTCAAAACAATTTGGTTTTAATTTTTTTATAAAGTTTATCATACCCTTGGATTCAAATTGAAAAATTCCTAAAGTATACCCATTATAAAATATTTTTATTGCTTCTTCGTCATCTAACGGAATATTATCAAAACTTAAATTGACTTTTTCAGAAGCATTTATTTGTTTTATAACATCAGTAATTATCGATAAGTTTTTAAGTGCAAGAAAATCCATTTTCAAAAGACCAATTTCTTCTAAATATTCCATAGAATATCCAGTTATATAAAAATTATCGCTATGCATGTCAAGTGGTATTACTTCATCTAAATCACAATTTGATATAACAACACCTGCAGCATGGATTGTTTTATGTCTTTTAAGTCCTTCTAATTTTGTAGAAATTTTATATAAATTAAATAAATCTTTATTTATGTTTAATAAATCTTTTATTTTTTTATTTTTTAAATAATTTTCTTTTAAATTTTGTTTTGAATCTAATAGTTTAGATAATGTATCAACAATATCTAAATCTATATCCATAACTCTTGCAACATCACGAATTACTTGTTTTGCTCCTAATGTACCAAATGTTATTATTGGAGCAGTTTTCTTAATGCCATATTTTTTTCTACAATAATCAATTACTTCTTCTCTTCTATCATATTCAAAATCTATATCAATATCTGGCATACTAACACGTTCTGGATTTAAAAATCTCTCAAACAACAAATCATATTTAATGGGATCAATAGTTGTTATGTTTAGACAATATGAAACAAGTGAGCTGGCGGCACTTCCTCTACCAGGCCCCACTAAAATACCACTTTTTTTAGCAAAATTTACATAATCATATACCACTAAGAAGTAATTACAAAATCCCATTTTATTAATTACATCTAATTCATAATTCAATCTATCAATATACTTTTTTTCTATATCTTTACCAAATATTTTATTTAATCCATCAAAACTTAGTTTTCTTAAAAATTCATAACTAGAAATATTTTCATCAAATTCATAAACAGGTAATAAATTAAGGTGAAATTCTAATTTTACATTACATAAGTCTGTGATTTTATAATTATTTTCTAAATCGTTAGGATACATTTTTTTTATTTCATCTAAAGTATATAAATAATTTAAATTATTATAATTTACTTTTTCTAAAATAACTCCATCTCTTATGCCAACTAGATATTTATAATATATACTGTCTATTTTATTTAAGTAAAGAATTTCATTTATATAAATCAAATTAGTTCCTTCTAGTTTTTTTCTCTCTTCTAAATTTTTATAACCCTTGTAAATTATTTTAAAGATACATTCTAATTTTAAATATATATTAATACTATTGTAAGGAACTATGCATAATAAATTATCACTATGGATACTTAAAAATTCGTAATTCAATGTATTATCACTTTGAGATGTTGCTATCTTAATTAAATTTTTATATCCATCATAATTTAAACAATAAAGTATAATTTTTTTGTTTTCAATTATAACTTCTAAACCAATTATGGGTTTTATTTCATTTTCTAAACACTTATGATAAAACTCCATAACTCCATACATATTATTATCAGTAATAGTAAGGGATTTAATATTGTTTTTTTTAGCAAAATCAATTAATTTATCAATAGAAATCATACTATTTAATAAAGAATTTTCTGTTTTTATATAAAGTGGTGTATACATATAAATCCCTCCTACTAAATATAATTATAACACGTATATTGTAAATAAGTAAATTGTTGAAATTAATGTTTTATTTTAATATTTTTAAATATTTTATTAAAATATTTGACTTATTTAAAATAATATAGTAAAATTATATGGCATAGGGAAAAACTTTAAAGGAGGAGATAATATGGCTATCAAATTAACTGATAAAAAACCTTTATTTGGTAATAAAAGAAGTCATGCTTGTAATGCTACAAGACATGCACAAAAACCAAACTTACAAAAAATTACATTAGCTGATGGAACAAGCATTAAAATTAGTGCAAGAGAATTAAGAACATTAAAAAAAATCAGCAGTGATGTAGAAGTTGCAAGTGCAGAATAATTATTAAAAAAAATCTAGTTATATATATAGCTAGATTTTTTTGATAATGAAATTATATTATTTGATAAAGTTTTTTCTAATTAAAATACAATAACTAAAACTTTCGACAAAATAATTTCTAGAAATTTAAAAACTGTTAATCCAAAACTTTGGCAACAGTCTTTTTTTATTATATATTTTCAGAATAATATCCACTTAAATCTGTATCAGAAATTTTAAAATCTGGATGTCCATGAGTTCTCATATATTGCTCACCACCAGAACTTGCCCATCCATCAGACTGTGAACGAGCCGCTTCATACTTTGAATAATAAGAATTCCATATTTGCCTAAATTCTGAATCATTAGCAGCTCTTACTATTAACGCTTGAACTACCATTACCAGTATAAAACAAAAATTTTTAGCCATCTTTCTATAAAAGATATAGTTTTTATTCAAAACAATACTCTACAATGTTTAATTAGATCATTTATCTGAAACTCTGACACTATATCCGTGGTCCTCTAACCATTTATTAACTGCGTCTGCAGTTCTATCAACCCGATTATAGTCGGAAGTTCTGTCTGCACCAGTACTACCCCATCCATCTTGATGTGAAACTGCTGTCGCATGAGCCGAGTTATAAGGAGCCCAAACACCTCTAAAATCTGGGTTATCAGCACATATTTGGGAAATAGTAGCATTCAAATTTGCATCACCAGAACCAGTTCGATAAGTTGTTCCACTATTTGTTTTAGCCTCAAATGTAACATTTCCATTAGCTTCCACCTTTTCCGTATAACCAGTAACATTTTTGAATGTTACACTTCCTGAGTTTCCAGTAACGGAATATCCATCCTGATTTTTAGGTCCTCCGTATGAAACATCACTTTGGTAATCATAAGATTCTTTATTTGAATTATTTGAGGCAGTTCCAGCATAACTTTTAGAAGTTTCACCTACACCAGGCACAAACTTAGAGTCTGGATTATGCCAATCCATATTGGTTGTAGTTCCTGATGATGTACTTCCTCCATAATTTGTTCCATTACTAGACAATGTTCCAGAACTGAATATATCATAAGGATAACCATTTTTTTTACAATATTCTATTAAAGCTGCATCTGCACTTTCTAATTCCCTAACTGCATCACTTCTTGAAGCACCTGTAGATGCATAACTATTTCCTGTTTCTCTAGCCGCTTCAAAAGCATTATAACGACGATTAAATAAACTTTGAAATTTTGGATCATTTTTCATTGCTTCATTTATCCAACCTTCGCTAAATTGACTATAATAAATTTTAGTGTTACCATTATTTGTATTTCTTACAGCAAGACTATGTGATGTATCTTTGCTATTAAAATCATAACCCTCTTGACCTGGTTTATAGGATTTATCAACTGCATCTTTATGTTCCCCACCAGTTGGTTGTCCACTATAAGAAGCAGAATTATTACCATATTGTAGATTTACATCATCCATATCGTTTGGAATGCTATTAAATTTCGTTATATTTCCCTTTAAGCCATTATAAGCATTGCTTATTTTTTCTATATTTAAATCACCCAAGTTTTTTAGAAACGAAAGATCATTTTCTACTAGTCCTGTCATTTCTGCATTAAGATTTGATACTTGTTGACTTATATAATTTTTAGTACTATTTACCTGTTCAAAATTAACCTTAATAGAACCTGAAGACGTTGAATTTTGATTTGTATTCACTGTTTTCATTGTTTCCATAAATTTCTCCTTTCATAAGAATTTATCTTAATTATATATTATATATTGTTAATTCGTCTAGTTCTTGATTGCTCATTTTCTAAAGATTGATTTAAATTTGATTCATATTTATTTAATTCAGTTTCAATTACATCAATACAATTAGAAGAATCAGAAGCAGCTTTATTAACACTAGCTACGTACATTGTTGCAGCTTCACCAACCCAGCCACCTTGTTGATTTAAATTGTTCACACTTGAATTTATATTATTAATTGTTTCTCTGATTCTTGTTATTCTCTTTTTTACAGTTTCAACTTTTGCAATTGAATCATCATTAACTGTATAATTATAATCTTTAGGACCTACAAAATTTGCAATATTGCTTGATTCTGATGATACATAGCTATTTGTAGAATTTGTAGTACTTGTATTATTTAATGAACCCATGCTACTATAATTTGACGAATTTGCATCTGTACTTGCTGGATTAGAACTAATAATTGTATTATTACTATTACTACTATTATTTGCACTACTTTTATTTTCATTAGTAGCTCTACCCATTATTTTATAATCGCTCATATTTTCCTCCTCAATTATTGTTGATTTCTATATTCTTCATATTGTAAAGCATAATTATTTCTAATTGTTTGAAGAGTTGTTTTCATATCATTTATACTTGCAACTAAATTTGAGATGTTTAAAGTTGCATCATATAATGTATTAGTTATATTTCTACCTGTTTCTTCATTCCAATCTCTTCCATTTAATTCGTTTACTTTATTACTAAGTAATAAACTTTTTTCTTGAATATTATTAGCATGAGTATCTAATCTTGAAATAACATTATCCATTTCATTTAATGAAACATTTATATTAACACTCATAACTCACCTCCATTTTAACTATTATATATTACTACCAAATTGTTTTGCTTTATTTGCTTCTAGCTCTTGAGTTTGATAAGCTAATTGTTGTACTTGATAAAGATAACCGTTTCTTCCACCTAATTGTTCTAAAATTCCAGTTGCTTTAGCAATTGTATTATTGATTTTTGTTTGATATGCATTAGCTACCTCACTTGTCCAAGAAGTTCCAACTAATCCATTAACTGTCGTAGAAACAGAGTTTAATTCACCCATTATATCATCAACATATTTAATTAATAAATTCATATCTTCTATTATAATAGATGGATTTACTTCAAAAACAGCCATAATTACACCTCCTCGTTTATTTTATTAATTATTATAAGAAGCTCTTTCTTCTTCATATTCAGCTTTTATTTGATTCAATACTAATTCAAAACTGTTTAATTGTTCGATTATATTCTTAATATCATTTTTTGCTAATTCTAAATTATTATTGATATTAGCACCTGTTTCCTCATTCCAATCTCTTCCAGACATACTACCTATTTGACTTGAAAAAGATTGTAATGTATTATTCAAATTTTCTTTTAAAGTATCAATATCAACAATTGATTGACCTATAGCATCAACTGATACATTAAAACCTCTTGCCATTATATTGTCCTCCTTTTAATTTATATTTTTTAACATTTCCTGTTCACTTGCTTGTGAATTTTCTGCTAATCTAGATATTGAATTTAAATATTTCTTTATTTCATCAATATAATTATTTGAACTGCTAACATAGATTGCAATTTTATTATAATATGACATAGCAGCATCACCTACCCATCCCTGAGTTGTCAACGCTTGAACTTTTGTTTGAACACTGTTTAATAAAAATTGTAAATTTTCGGCTTTTTTTGTTAATTCATTCATATCATTTAATATATTTTCAGGATTTACTTGAAAAATAGCCATAAATTTCACCACCCTTCATTTATTGATTATGTACATAACCAGTATCATACACACAATTTTTTTAATTACCCCTTTATTTGATACATTACATAAAAACAATATGTATCAAGATTGGATACAATGTTTTAATTTTTTGGGTAAATCATTTCACGAGCTACCTTCATATCATCACATACTATCCTACATTTAATTTTGTCAAAAAATCAAAAAAAAATCAATAATATTTACCTTTTTTTTAAAAAAAAAAGAAAAAAAACTAAAATTTTAGTTTTTTTTCGACAAGAAATGTAAATATTATTCTTCAAATATTTCAGGTACTTCGAAATTTTCTACATATTTTACCAAATCAGGCTTACCTCTTTTAATAACGTAACAGAAACTTTCTGGTATTTCCTGCCTCATTTCCTTAGATATAGAATTAATTTTTAAACTGAATTGATCAGCAATTCCATTTCCAATCCAAATTCCTTGTGATGTATTAACATTATTTACATACCATGATTCGTATTCAAGCTTTTTAATTTTATCTTGTGAATCTATAAAAATGTAATTTATTAGTGACAAATCTTTAGCATAATCAAATAAACTTCCAAATTGAGATGAATTTTCAAATTTTAATTTATTTTTGAATGTTTCAACACCAATTATAATACATGTAATTTTTGATTCATCTTTAAAAATTTTAGGATTACGGTTATTTTTTATAAATAATTCATTTTTTTCTTCTATAAAATTTTTCAATGACTCAAATACACTATCAAAATTATCGTTAAAATATCTATTTTTCTTAGTGTTATTTATAAAAATATTATTACTTGTTGCATTTATAACAATTATATTTCCTTTTTTTAATTCTAGTTGTTTTATCATACAATTTGTAAATTTTTCTATAATTGATATATCAGATGTTAAAATTAAATTAATAAAATTCTTATAAATAGGGTATTTTGAAATATTTAGACTATTTTTTTCAATTCCGACGATAAGATTATAATCATCTAATTCGTATGCTATATCATCATATTTAACAATTCTTGGTAATACTGGTATAGATTTTGCTTTTTTATTATATTTTGACAAATATTGGTTGCATTTTTCTCTAACATATTCACTAATATTTTCTTTACTTGTAACCATTGCAGTTTGAAATTCATAAATAGAATCATAACTAATAATACCTCTACCAAATATTTTTGATGGATACATTTTGTGAATATTACCCAATATAGCTGTATAATCGCTCGAATCGTTTTGTTGTAAGGTAAAAATTTGTGAAAAGTTTGACTTTAACCTATAACGAATTCCATTAGGATTACTTACTGTAATTACAAAATAAATTCCATATTTAACGCATTCCCTTGTTATTTGTTGCAATATTTCATCAAAATCATTGTATGACTCACTATAAGCTTCATAGTTATTTATTACAATTATAATACTTGGAATTGTTTTTCCACTATTTTTACAATAATATTCAAAACTTCCATTATAATTTGCGAATAAACCTTTTCTTGTTTCTATATTTTGATATAAAAATTTATACAAGTTAGTAACTTTGTCTTTATCTTCAGATAATATTACATCTCCTACAATAGGTGATTTGTTAAACATTCTTAGTGTTTCAGAACCAAAATCCAGAATATAATAATTAACTTCATCTGGGCTATATAATTCCATTGTTGAATAAACCATAGTTGTTATAAAATTCTCTTTACCACTTCCAGCAATACCATAAATTAGAGTATTTCCATTTAAAAAATTTAATTTCAACAAGTTTTGTGATTGTCTGCTTGGAACATCATATTCACCTATAATTGCCTCAACACCAAAATTACGTTTTGAATATTGATATTTTTTTATAAGTGAATCTAGATTAATATATGCAGGAAGAGCCGCTAACCATAATTTACTTGGATGAACATTTTGATCGTTACCAATCTGAATTATGTACTTAACAATGTTAGAAAGTTCTTCACCATTAGACACAAGTTCTTGTTTGGTTTCTGTTTCAACATTTTTTATAACATATCCTATATTATCAATAAAATCTAATGATGTATCAACATTTTTCTTTAACTTTTCAGTAGGAATATACTTATTACCTGCCCACGCTGCTTGTCCTAATATAAAAATTTCATTATATCCAACCTGTAAAAAGAATCTACCAGTTTGTTTAATAAATGCAGCATCTGGACATTTAATAACGTCACTACTATCAGATTTATCTTGAACACGCAAACAAACTCTAAAACGTGTATTACTCCATATTTGATTGTCTACAACACCTGCTGGTTTTTGAGTAGCCAAAATCAAATGAACTCCTAAACTACGACCAATACGAGCAGTACTTATTAATTGTTGCATAAAATCCGGTTGCTGTTGTTTTAATTCTGCAAACTCATCACAAATTATAAACAAATGCGCAATAGGTTCTGAAACAATACCTTTACGATATAAATTCTGGTATTTATATATGTCTATTGTACTTTCATTAGACGCTATTTTAGCATCATTAAAAGCCCTTTGTCTTCGTTTTAGCTCTGACTCAATAGATGCAAGTGAACGATTAATTTCATTTGAATCTAAGTTTGTCACAGTTCCAACAATGTGTGGAATACATTCGCCTGTTTCGGGACTTAAAAAAGCATTTGCTAATCCACCACCTTTATAATCAATTAAAATGAACTGAACCTCATTTGGGTGGTAATTGATTGCCATTGATAAAATATATGTAATAATAAATTCAGATTTACCACTACCAGTCATACCAGCAATAAGTCCATGTGGACCATGAAATTTTTCGTGTAAATCCAGTGTAAGTTTTTCACCACTTTTTCCAATTCCAACTGGAGCTTGAAGTGTTAAAATTGGATTATTTTTTTCCCATCTACTAAGTGAATTTAATTGTTCAACTTTACCAACATCATACATTTCCAAAAAACCATATTTATTTGGTAATTTTCCCTCTTGACTTCTTGTAATTTCTATAGGAATATTTGCTAATTTTTTAACACATTCGTACATGTCATAATTTGAAGTAAAATCTATTTTAAATTTTTTTATATCAGAATTCAAAATGTTTTCAAAAACTTCGCATTCTTTATTAGATACATTAATAAAACTTTGACAACCATTTGGTAAATTAGATACTTTATCATTCATAATAAGCATACTAAATCCCATATTTGTTTCATCATCTAATACTTTTTTTATAAAATCAAAATTTCTGATATTTTTATAACAGTCGGTTATAATTATATAATATGGTTCATATAATGGTTTCTTACTTCCTGTAGTTTTATATTCTTTTCTATCCTGATAAATTCTATCCAAATTATAGCAAATTTCTTTTATTTCATTATTATTCGAACCAAAATATCTAACTTTTCTTGTATCATCTAAACAATATGGCGAAATTTTCAAATAATCCCAAGTTTGTTCACGCTCTTCATTTGTAAGTAAAACTATTTTTACATCATCGTAGCTATGAAATGTAAAAATTTGAAGTAATATGTTGTCAATTAATCTTTGAGAAATTTTACTGTCACCAATTATAGCCGTAATGTACTTATCAACTAGAGAATATGAAATTGGGACATTAGTTAAATCCTTAGGTTCTTTAATTAAATCAGTTACAAGATCTTTCAATTTATCATGTTCTAAAGAAAAATGTTCTTCTGGATATTGAATATCTATAAACATCGGAACAGTTCCATACCCTAAGCTAATATTAAGGAAATCTTCATCAGTATTTTTTTTACCCCAGAAACTCATTTTTTGTCCAAATATTATTTCTCTACATTCATCTATAGAAGAAAAATCTTCATTTAAAACCTGAATTTGTTTTTTTCTTTTTTCATTTATTAAATTTTTCTTTTCTTCTATATATTTAGTATAAAGTGTTATACGTTTTTTTTCTTTACGATTTCTCTTTCTTTTTTGGTAAATTCTTATTAATAATGGCCATAATAGCATACTTGCTATCATCGCTCCAGATGTGATCAAAGCAAATTTAGATTGTTCCCAGGTTGTTAATCCATTCATAATATTATTAATAATATTTAAAAAGTTTGCACCCGAAATCATTGCCATCGTTATCATTGGACCAACTGTTAATAGCAATGGCATTTCTTCACCCTTTAAACTTGCTGGTGGAGAATCTATTTTTAAAACAAGTTTTTCAAAATTTGATTTAAATCTTGGTTTTTTATGAAAATAATCATCTTCACTATATGGAACAGCATCTAAATTAACTATATCTTTATAATTTATATTTTTATCATAATCTGTTTCTTTTCTTTCTTCAAAAATTGATGGCTTCAATGCTACTAAATTACATGGGTTATTTATTATTAAAACCGGTTTTGAATTTTCAATTAAAACAATGATTTTTAAACCAGAAATAAATATTACATCACCAGAATATAGTTCTTGTTCTCCATTAATTCTTTGGTCATTCACAAAAACACCAATTTTACTTTTATTATCTTGAATTGAAAACTTATTATCTTTAAATTTTAATACAGCATGCTCCTTATTAACTAAAGGATGTTTATAATTTATGATAGATTTTATATCACTGCCAATAGTTATACTAATATCATTTACTAAATAATAATACTTATATGTATTATCATAAACAGGTGCACAATGCAATAATAATCTTTCTTTTGTAGATTTAATTTCTATCAAATAAAAACCGTAGTTTTGTAAAATAACAAAATTTTTTTCATTATTATTTTCTAGTATTACAACATCCTGATTACTATTCAGTTTCCAATTACCTTCAAATGCTTCAATATTAATCAAATTTTGTTCTTGATTATTACTAATGTAATCCGTAACCCAATAATTTCCATAAATATTATTGGGTAAAATTAAATTTCTAATTTTATTTTTTTTTATTAAAGATATAAGCACACTTTCACCCCTAAACTTTATAAAATCTAATTTTTAAATATTTTTAAATTAAAATCAATTTTGTTCCATTTTTAATATCTGTATTTATTATGAAATCATCTGCGTTATAAATAGAATTGGTAATTTTATTTCTAAGCAATAAAGTACCACAATTGGATAAATTATTGTCTGATAATTCATTAACTGTTTTTTCAACAAATTTTTTAAATGCACCAACTTTTATATTAACAGGAACAAATATATTATATTTTTGCCCTATGTTTGGAACGTATACATATACCAACAATTTATCATTCATGTGACAACCCTCTATTCTACATTAATTGTATACTTTTTTTGTAATTTTGGCAATAGTTATATTTTTATGTTTACATGCACAACTTTTTATAAATTTTATTAAATCTTTATTTTTAATAAAAAAAGATTTAGCTCACAATAAATCTTTTTTACTTTTACAATAAACAAAAGAACATATTAATGAAGTAAATGGTATTGTAAGTAAAAGTCCAAAACTTCCAACTAATATTTGTAACAATTCAACAATTATCATTTCACGATTAAATAACTCAATTAAAGAACCACTATAAGATAGAAGCAATAGAATTGTCGATAATGAGTTACCAATATAAGCCATAACCAAAGTATTCGACATAGTTCCCATCATATCTCTTCCAATATTTACTCCAGAACTCCATAAAGATTTTACTGTTTTATCGGTATCACGAGCTTTTTCATAAACTTCTAATAATGAAGCTGAAAGTTCAACAGCAACATCCATAATAGCTCCTACAGCGCCTATTATAATGCCGCCAAAAATAATTGCTTTTAAATCAAATGGATTTTCAGTATCCATTAATTGTATATAATATGACTGCTCATCTACAAGACCTGTTAAATGCATTATCTTAGTCATAATTACTGTTAAAAGCGCAGTTATAGTTACTCCAACAATACAACTCATCATAGCGCACAATGTTTTTTTACTTAAATTATTTATTAATAAAAGTGTCATAACAATAATAAATAAACACGTAATGATTGACCATAAATAAATATTACGTCCAGATAAAACAGCAGGAATAAATACTAAAAATATTGCTAAACAAGTAAATACTAGTGAAATTATTGTATTTATACCCTTTTTGTGTCCAAAAATAAGTAAAAACAACATAAAAATTATACAAAATATCGTAATTGAATCGCTTCTTACAAATTCGGTCATTAAATAATCAGCATTTTCAAAATAATCAACACCCATAAGTAGAATTTTATCTTTAGCTTTAACCTCTTCATGATTACCAGAATATATATCATTAATTTGTTGTGCTGCTTCTACTATTTCTCCTTTTTTATTTCCAGATAAAATTTTTGCTTCAAAATAAATTGTTTTTTCTTCGTGAACATCATTTAATCCTAATTGATATTCATTTACATCACTAGAAATAATTTCTAACACACGTGCTTTAACTACATCTTTATTTTGAAATAAATCTAAATCATTTAAAAATAAATTATTTAATAAAAATATATAAGCGAGTGACAAAATAATTGTTACAACATATACAATAACGTTTTTTTTCATAATTACTACCCCTTTTGACATTTGCTACAATAGTAAGTTCCTCTTCCACCAACTCTTATTTTTATAATTTTTTCATTACATACTGGACAAGGCATATTTTCCTTACTATGAACCAATAAATTTTGCTGATGATGTCCTGTAACACCCTCACTAGATGTATAACTTTTTATAGTAGTTCCGCCTTCTTTTATAGCAATTTCTAGAACTTTTCTAGTATTATCTATAATTTTTTTTAGTTCTACCCCGGTTAATAAATTACTTTTCTTTAGTGGATTTATATTACTTAAAAATAATATTTCATCTGCATATATATTACCAATTCCAACTATTATACTTTGATCTAACAAAGATACTTTTATTGGTACCTTTTTTGAAGAAAATTTTTCTTTTAAATAATTTGTTGTCAAATTTTTATCCCATGGTTCTAATCCTAGTTCACAAATTGGTTTTCTTATATTTACTTCATCTTTTTTTATTAAATGCATTTTTCCAAATTTTCTAACATCTTGATATCTCAATTCAGTGTCATCACTAAATAAAAAAGAAATAAGTTCATGTTTTGTTACTAAATCACCCTTTTTTCTAATTAAATATTTTCCTTCCATTCTCAAATGACTTAGTAAAAAATATTGATCTAATTCAAACATTAACCATTTACCTCGTCTTTTAATATCATTAATAGTTTGATTAATAATATTTTTTTTGAATTCTTCGATGTTAGGATATTCTATCAATGATGGATAAAATATATTTATTCCAACTATTTTTTTATCTAAAACTTGTTTTTTTAAGTTATTTTTTACATTTTCAACCTCTGGTAATTCTGGCATAATCACACCTCTTTATAATTATAACTCACATTTTTATTAAAAAAAAGGAAAAAATTTTAAATAAAAAAGGAAATAGAAAAGTTTTTTCGAAAAATATATATGAGAGGTGATAAAAATTAAGATCATAGAAAAAACTCTAAATAAAGGAGAGATAATACCATTAACATTTGATCCAATATTTACTAACATATTTAATAATGAAGAAAATATATGTATATTAGAAGATTTTATATCAATATACTTTGATATTCCGATTAATGAAGTAATTGTAAACTTAAAAATATTAAGTAGAAAATTAAATAAAAATAATAAATTAGAAGCAAGTAAAGAAGTTGATTTATTATTGTCTTTGAATGGAATAAAAATAAATATAGAATTATCTAATAGATGTACTATAGGAG
>CAJLIR010000026.1 GCA_905206805.1 uncultured Caryophanales bacterium
GAAATATAACAGGAATCTATGATATGAGTGGAGGAAACTGGGAATATGTTATGGGTGTTATAACTATAAACAACAAATTAGTAAGTGGAAGTCATAATAAAAGGAATAGTGGATTTAATGGAATATATGGTGCACCTGGAAATAATGATAGTGACGCTACACTATTAGAAAGGACAAATGGAATAGATTATCCAGATTCAAGATACTATAATTTATATCCATATAAATATGAATTAAATACAGATAATTGGTATGATTATACAAGTGGATTATTAGGAGATGCCACAAAGGAAATAGCTAATACCAAAATTAATGCATCTAGTGGAAGCACAGGTTTATGGTTTAGTGATTACGCTGCTTTTCCTACGACTGCTTCCCCTTGGTTCTACCGTGGTGGTTACTTTGGTAATGGCTCTCTTGCGGGCGTGTTTGGTTTCGGTCGTGCCGGTGGCATTGCGGGTATCTACCACGCTTCGCGTTTAGTTTTAGCTTATTAATAGAAATTATTTGAACAAAATAAATAATAGTTTATATTGACTATTATTTTTATTTTGTATATAATATGAATATATGAACATATAATCATATAAAAGGAGGAAATATGACCACACATAGTAAAGAATTATTATTTGGATTAAGCGAATTTTTCAAAATATTTGGTGATGCTACTAGGTTAAGAATTTTGGATGTATTATTAAATGGTGAGAAGTGTGTTAATGAAATATCAGAAATATTAGAAGTTAGTCAATCAGCTATATCACATCAATTAAAAAATTTACGTTCATCTAATTTAGTAAAAACAGAAAAAATTGGAAAGTTGGTAAAATATTCTATTGCAGATAATCATATTAAGATAATTTTAAAATATGGTTTAGAACATATTAAGGAGGAGATAGGAAATGAAAAAATTTGATTTTGAATTTTTCAAAATTATATTGAGTGGAATTATATTTATTGTTTCATTATTTATTAATATAGAAACAATAAAATTAACTTTATTAATAATAAGTTATATAATTGTATCTTATGAAATGTATATTAATGCATTTAAAAATATTTTAAAAGGCGAGATATTTGATGAAAACTTGCTCATGATAGTAGCAACAATAGGGGCATTTTTTATAGGTGAATATGAAGAAGCTTTAATGGTAATGTTACTATTTAATTTAGGTGAATATTTATCAGATAAAGCAGTTGATAATTCAAGCGAATCAATTCTCAAATTAATGGACTTAAGAAGCGATAGGATTAATTTAAAATTAAATGATAAAATAGAAAATGTCGATATAAAAGATGTTAAATTAGGTGATATATTTATTGTAAAACCAGGTGAAAAAATTGGATTAGATGGCGTTGTTGTTAACGGACGTGGTAGTGTTGATACTTCAAGTTTAACAGGAGAATCAAAACCAGTCTATGTAGAAATAAATAATACTGTATTAAGTGGTAGTACAAACTTAGATTCAATTTTGACTATAAAGGCAACATCAACGTTTGAAACGAGTACGGCTACTAAAATTTTAGAATTAATAAAGAATTCTGAAGATAAAAAAACAGAAACAGAAAAGTTTATTACAAGATTTTGTAAATTTTATACACCAATTATTGTAATATCTGCTATTTTATTAACAATTATACCAGTTATGTTAGGTGGAAATTTTAATGACTGGTTATATAGTTCATTAGTATTTTTAGTTACATCTTGTCCTTGTGCTTTAGTTATTTCTGTTCCATTAGTATTTTTTTCAGGAATTGGTAGAGCAAGTCGTGAAGGAATTATTGTTAAAGGAAGTAGTGAACTAGAAAATTTATCAAAAATTAAAACTATTGTATTTGATAAAACTGGTACAATAACTAAGGGAAACTTTGAAATTCAAGAAATCGTTTCTAAAAATATAACAAATGAAGAATTATTAGAAATTGCTGCTTATTCAGAATTTTATTCTCTCCACCCTGTATCAAAGGTAATATTGGAAAAATATGGTAAAGAAATTGATAAAAGTATAATTAGTGATTTTAAAGAAATAAGTGGTAATGGAATATCTTTAAAAATAAATGATGATGATATTTTAGTTGGAAATTATAATTTGTTTAGAGAAAACAAAATAAATATAGACAACATTAATTCTATTGGAACAATTATATATATTGCTAAAAATCATGAATATTTAGGATATATATTAATTGCTGATGAAATAAAAAATGATGCTTATAATTTAGTTAAATCTTTAAAATATAATGGTATTAGAAGAATTGTTATGTTATCTGGTGATAACAAAAATATTGTGAAAAACGTAAGTGAAAGAATAGGCATTAGTGAATATTATGCTGAAATGCTTCCAATAGATAAAGTTAATAAGGTTGAAAGTTTAAAAAAAGAAGGATTTACTGCATTTGTAGGTGATGGAATAAATGATGCACCTGTTATGAAAATATCTGATTTAGGAATTTCTATGGGTATAACAGGTAGTGATGCTGCAATAGAAGCTTCTAATATTGTTTTAATGACAGATAATTTGGATAAAATAACAGAAGCTATAAAGATATCTAAAAAAACAAAAAGTATAGTAACTTTTAATATAATATTTGCTCTTTTGGTAAAATTTTTATGCTTATTATTAGGTGTCTTAGGAATATCAAAAATTTGGTTTGCAGTTGTTGCTGATGTTGGGGTTACATTATTACTGGTTTTAAATTCATTAAGATTAATTATAGTAAAGAAAGTTCATTAATGAACTTTCTTTAATTTTTATAAAAAAGCATTAATTTTTTATAATAAATAACATAATTTAAACTAAAAATAAATATAAAATTTTAGTAAAAATTTTGTATTTTTAACGCAAATAAAATGACCAAAATTTAAAAAAATCGATAGACATTTATCTATGAATGTACTATAATAGAAAACAATTTATGTGGAGGTGCAATATGACAAAAACAAATTTACCAGTGATCTTGCTTAGAGGAGTTGTATTGTTACCTAATAATGATGTAAAGCTAGAATTTGAAAAGGGTGATTCTAGTATTATAATAGATGAAGCAGAGATGTTTCATCATGGAAATTTGTTAGTAATATGTGATACAAATGTAACTGATGAAATTAATTATAAAAAATTACCTAAAATAGGTATAATTGCACATCTAAATCACAAAATTGAGCTTCCTAATGGGCGTATCAGAGTGGTATTTAGTGGCCTTTCGAGGGCAAGTGTGGACATGTACTTAAATGCCAATCAAAAAGATGATGTACTAGAAGCAATCATAACAAAATTAGATGATAAAAGTGTAGAATTAAAAGAAGAAAAAGTATTAGTTGAAAAAGTAAAAAAGGAAGTATCTACATATGTTAAAAAAATATCATATTTGAGTAATAGTATTCTATCTGCAATTAAAGATATTGATAGTTTATCAAAAATAACAGATATAGTTGCAATGAGTCTTTCAGTTGATTTAAGTAGATTAATAGATTATTTAAATTGCTTAGATCCAAAAGAAAGATTGAATATGTTATTATCTGATATTTATGAAGAAGAAGAAAAATATAATATTGAACGTGATTTAGATTTAAAAGTAAAAAGAGAAATTGACGCCAATCAAAAAGAATATTTTTTAAGAGAAAAATTAAAAGCAATAAAGGAAGAACTTGGCGATATTTCACCTAAGGACGAAGAAGTTGATGAGTTAAGATTAAAAATTAAAAATCTTAAAGCTAACAAAAGTATTAAGGAACGTCTAACTAATGAATTAAATAGATATGAAGCATTATCAAATACTTCTCCTGAAATAAATTTAATAAGAAATTATATAGATTGGTTATTATCACTTCCATGGCAAGAATCAACTCATGATAATGAAGATTTAAATGAAGTTAAAAGAGTTCTAGATTCGTCTCATTATGGTCTTGATAAAGTTAAAGAGCGTATTATTGAATTTTTAGCAGTAAAAAAGCAAACAGATAGTTTAAATGGTCCAATTTTATGTTTGGTTGGTCCTCCTGGTGTAGGAAAAACTTCTCTAGCTTTTAGTATTGCGTCTGCAATGAATAGAAATTTTGTTAAGATGTCTGTTGGTGGTGTTAATGATGAAGCTGAAATAATGGGACATCGTCGTACCTATTTAGGTGCTAATCCAGGTAGAATAATTACATCTATGAAAAAAGCGAAAAGTAATAATCCAGTTTTTTTGATTGACGAAATTGATAAAATGACTAAGGATGTTAAAGGCGATCCTGCAAGTGCACTATTAGATGTTTTAGATCCTGAACAAAACTCTTTATTTAGTGATAATTATATTGAGGAAGAATATGATTTGTCTAAAGTAATGTTTATTGCAACAGCAAATTATATAGATCAAATACCAGAAGCTTTAAGAGATCGATTAGAAATTGTTAAATTATCGGGATATACTGAATTTGAAAAATTAGATATAGTAAAAAAACATTTACTTGCTAAAGTATGCAGTGAGCATGGTGTTGATAAGAGTAAAATAGAAATAAAAGATGATACAATTTTAAAAATAATTAGACTTTATACTAGAGAAGCAGGAGTTCGTGAACTAGAAAGACAAGTAGCCTCTATTATAAGGAAAATTGTTACATCGATTGTTATAAATAATTCAGAAATTACTCAAATTGAGATTGATTTTGATAAAGTAAAAGAATATCTAGGTAATCCTAAATACCAGGATTATGAAAAAAATTCAGAATCGCTTGTAGGCGTTGTAAATGGACTTGCTTACACATCATTTGGCGGTGATACATTACCAATTGAGGTAAATTATTATGAAGGAAAAGGTAATTTAATGTTAACCGGTTCTTTGGGTGATGTTATGAAAGAAAGCGCTCAAATTGCTTTAAGTTATATAAAAGCAAACGCCAAAAAATTTAATATTGATTATGAAAAAATAACAAAAAACGATATACATATCCATGTTCCGGAAGGTGCTACTCCAAAGGATGGACCAAGTGCAGGTATTACGCTTACAACTGCATTAATTAGTGCATTATCTGGTTTAAAAATTGATAGCAAACTAGCTATGACAGGAGAAATTACTTTAAGAGGAAAAATTTTACCAATAGGTGGTTTGAAAGAAAAAAGTATTGGTGCCAACAGAAATGGAATAAAAAAGATATTAATCCCTTATGACAATATTGCCGATTTAGATGAAATTCCAGTTGAAATTAAAAATAACATCGAATATATTCCAGTTAAAAATTATGATGAGGTTTTTGAAATTTTAAAAAAATTTGAGGTTAATTAAAATGAATGATAAAGATGTAAAAATGATTAGTAGAAGCTTTGATGAATACCTGAATTTTGTTTATAATTGGAATTTCATTAATTCATTAGCTTTTAGTTCAAATATAAAAAAAGCTGTAACTGCAGATATTTTTAGTGATTGTTTTGAACCATCTAATATATTATCTTTTTTACCTTTATATTTGTTAAAATGTAAAGCCTTAAATATATTTGATGATGATATAAAAAATAATTTGTATCTTTTAATAAATCATATAGCTGAACTAGATAAAAAAACTGATAAATATAAAAAAAATGAAATATTAAATAATATGAAAATTATACTAAATAACATGGAAACTGATAATTATGATTTTATTCGTAATCAAATTATATTAAGAGATTTTGGAAATTTGAATTATAAAAAAAATTTGAAAAAAATAAATAATATTTCCAATGATATAATAGATGATTCTAAAAGTACATATTATGATTCAATAGAAAACGATTATGCCATGCTAAAATTTTTAATGTTAAATAAAAAAGATTTTTGTGATAAATATTATAAAGATGTGTTTTTAACTAAGAATTTTTATAGAAGTATAAACAGTTTTATCAGTGATTATTGTCTTTTATTTTGTTCTGAAACGGACTTTTTAAGCAAAGTTAATTTTTCATTAGATAAACTCGAAGAATTTACGAAGTATAGTAATACTACTGCTATCTTAAATTCAAACATTGATTATGAATTTTATAACATAGTTGATACAATAGGAAAGTTGGTGAAAAAAATTGCAAAAAAATTTTAATGATTTTTTAATAAATTCAATTATTTTTTCTGATAAACCTATAAATATAATTGAGAGTTTTAATATTAATAATGTATTTCTTGATGAAATATCATATTTATTAAATGATTTTGTTTCAACTTATAACAATATGCAATCTCTTGATGATTACATGATTGAAAATGCCTATGATGTGATAGATTATATAAGGTTTAATTATAAATATAATAATTTAAAAGAAAAAAATTTTAAATATACCTTTTACAATAATATAATTACAAAATTAAATAGTGCATTAAAAATAAATTCCGAAGCTTTTTATCTTTCTCAAATTATAAATAGACAAATTTTTATTGAATGTGATTTCGATATTGACGAACTAATATTATCGGAAAAAGTAAAAGATGAAATAAGACACTCTTTATGTTGTGATAAGAATTTTTATGAAATTTTAAGTAAACCAAATTATCAAATAAAACAATACGACTATTTTAAATTAGTAATGAATAAATTTTTTCTATATAGCGTTAACTATTTTTTGTTAGAATGTCCTGACATATTGAAACATAATAAATTATTAAAAGATATATTGTTGAACAATTTAAAAGAAACAAAAAAATTATTTTTGGATAAAAAAGATGCAAATATTAAAAAATATTCAAAAAAAATATTAAATAATATTAGATGGTAATAAATCCATCTTTTTTTAATATAATTTAATGAATAAGGAAGGAGAAATGGGAATGAAAAAAATAGTTCCTTTTAAAAAAGAAATATCATTTCAAACAAATGTGTCAGAGATAACTAGCATTTCTTTAGAACACAATTTACATCTTAGTGATAATAATTTAATTACTGGTAATTTTAATATTAGTGGTGAATATAAAATTGCTGATACAAGTGTAAGTACAGAAGTTTTTAATTTTGAATTACCATTCGATATAAATGTTGATGAAAAATATGATTTGACAAATTTAGTTGTTGATATAGATGATTTTTATTATGAAATTGTAAATAATAAAACCTTAGAAGTAAATATAGATGTTTTATTAGATAAATTGGTAGAAAAACCTTTGATAGAAAAGGAAGAAATTATAAAAGAAGAAAATACAGATGTTTCAGATGTTATGGATAATGAAAATATAATGGATGAAAGTGATGATATTATGGAAAGATGTATAGAAAAAGAAGATATTTTAAGTGAGTTAGAAAATGTTGATGATAAATTAATCGAACAAAATAAAGTTGTTAGTGATAGGCCAATTGAAATTACAAAGGAGGAAACGGAAGTAAATTCGCAAAAAAGTATCCAAAAAATAAATTCTTTGTTTGATAATTTGGATTCTAGTAGTGAAACATATAAAACCTATAAAATATGCATAATAAGAAATGGAGATACCATTGAAAGTGTTATGCAAAAATATAGTATTACTAAAGAAGAAATTGAAAAATATAATAATATATCAGAGATAAAAATAGGTGATAAATTAATAATACCATCAATTAATGATGCGAAAGTTTAATGATTTATTTAAAAAGTATTCAATAAATCCAACAGGTTATGAATTTTATAAAAATGTAACAATAGTTAATACAAATAATCAGAAATTTGTAATAAAACAGAAAAATCGTGAAGATAAAACCCAAATATTTAATTATTTAAATTCTAGAAGTTTTAATTATTATCCTAAAATATTAAGCGATAAATTAGATGATTATGAAATTACTGAATATATAGAGCAAGTTGATATGCCTGATGAACAAAAGTTGCAAGATTTAATAGATTTGGTTGCACTTTTACATAGTAAAACAACTCATTATGAAGAAATAGATGAAGAAGAATATAAAGAAATATACGAAGATATTAATAATAATATTGCTTATTTATATAGTTATTATACTGATTATTTACTTGTGGCAGAAAATAGTGTATATATGAGTCCAAGTCAATATGTTTTAGCACTAAATATTTCAAAAATACTAGGATCATTAAATTTTTGTAAAGATGAAATTGATGAATGGTATAAAATTGTAAAAGAGAAAAAAAAACAACGATTAGTTGTCTTACATAATAATTTAGATTTAAGCCATTTTATAAAAAACAAGGGTTCATATTTAATTAGTTGGAATAAGGCAAAAATAGATATACCTATATTTGATTTATATAAACTTTATAAAAGACATTCTCTAGATTATGATTTTTCTGAAATATTTAAAAGATATGAACATTCATATCCTTTGTTAGAAGAAGAAAAAAAATTGTTTTTTATTTTAATTTCATTACCTGATAAATTAGAGTTTAATTCATCAGAATACCAAATGTGTACCGATATAAGTAATATAATAGAGTCACTTGCAAGAACAGAAAAATTTATATCACCATATTATTCTAAAAATACAAAACAAAATAAATAATATAAAAATAAATAATATAAAAATGCTAAATCTGGTTACAATAAAAAATGCAATTATGAATTGATAAATTAACAAAATAGAAAAAATGAATAAAAATATAAACCATTTACCACGACAACGCCACCAATTGTTATTAGGCATAAATATCACCTATAATAATATATGTAAGATAATATTTTTTGTATAGGTAAAAATAATATTGAAATAAATATTATTTTTTTGTATATATTATATTTATTAAGTGAATAATAATAATGAATTATATTAAGTTTACAGATATAATTTAAAATCGCAAAAAAATACTGTCGAATATTGACAAAGTTATTTTTTTTGTGATATATTAATATCGTAGAAAAATAGGAGGTAGAAAAAATGAAAATGAATAAGAAAGGTTTCACTTTAATCGAATTATTAGCTGTTATCGTAATTTTAGCTATCATTGCCTTAATCGCTGTACCACAAGTAATTAAAATCTTAAATAGTGCTAGACAAAGTGCTGCAGAAGACTCAGCTTATGGTATTATTAAAGCAGCTGAAAGTTATGTTGCAACTTATATGATGGAAAACCAAGGTGACTGGGTTGCTAGTGATGTAGCATTTACATGTTCTAGTAATGGATGTACTGGTACAGTTGGTCAAAAATCAGTTACTTTAGATTTTAAAGGAACAAAACCAACAGATGGAGTAGTAACTTTAAGTACTACTGGTGAAGCAAAAATCACTAAAGCTTTAGTTATTAATGGATTTAAATGTTCTAGTCAAACTGATAAATCTGTTAAATGCGAAGTAAATAGCTAAAAAAAGAAATTATATTTCTTTTTTTTTGAAAAAAGGTGATAAAATGAATTTTAATGATATAAAAAATATGAATAATTTAGATAAATTAATAACTAAAACTAGACTAGAAAAAAATTCATACATATTATCTATGTTATTAATTTTTACTCCTCTATTGATATTTTTTTTAAACCTAATACTACCTTCTGCAACAAACTCAATTTGGTTGACCTTAATTCTGTTATTAGGATTATTAACTAATTTGAATGCATTTTTATACGTTTATAAATTATATAAAGAACACGGGAAAAACTTTATAATTAGTCATTTAAAATCAAACAAATACATTATATTTTTATTTTTATATATAATTTGGTGTTTTATATCATGTTTTTTTTCTTCTAATAAATTTAAAAGCTTTTTTGGAACTGATTACTTATGTGAAAGTTTTTTATGTTTTTTAGCATATTTTGGAATTTTTTCTAACGGTATATTTATAAAGAATAAGGATTTATTAAAAAAAATACTTACCCTTTTTGTAATATCTGTTTCATTAATTTCTATTGTTACATTATTATCGTATTATTTTAATTTGAATTTTCATTTTTTTAGAAGATTCACCTCTATTTTTATGAATGAAAACCACTATGCATATTATATAAATATTGGACTCATTGCTAATACTTGCCTTATATTGTTTTATGATAATAAAAAACTAAACATAATATATACTGTATTATATTTAATAAACTGTCATATGCTAATTTTAAACGATACATTAGGTTGTTTTCTAGCTTTTATATGCACTTTATTTTTAATTTTTGTATATTTATTAATTACTAAAAGGAATTTAAGTAAATTTATTATTTTAGTTATTTCATTAATAATTATCTGTTTTGTAAATAGAAATATTGTTTTAAATAATTTTTCTAGTTTCTTTGGAGATATAATTTCAATAGAAAAAAATATATCAAAAAAAGATGATATAAAAAAAATTTATAATACTGGGTCAAACAGAATGGGACTATGGTTAGTAACTATTCAATTGATTGAAGAAAAGCCTGTTTTTGGTTATGGAATAGGAAATTTATTAGAACAATATATTAGGGTTAATAAATCAGAAATCACATCAAGGCCTCATAATGAGTATCTTCAAGTTGGAGTATCTATAGGAATACCAGGATTAATTTTTTATTTATTGTTTTTAGGCTCATTAATTTTTAAAGTGATAGTTAATATAAAAAAAATTTCTAATTTTGAAGTTAGTATTTTATTTATCATAGTGACTTATTTGGTATCATCATTCTTTGGTGTATCGATATTTTATACAACACCATATTTATATTTGTTTTTAGGATTATTAAGTGGTTTTGTGATAAAAAATAAATACTAATATTGTTACAAAACTGTAATTGATAAAATTTAAAAAATGTGCTATACTTAATAGCATGAAGATGAGGTGTTTTTTTTGAAAGATAGATTTAAAAAAATAATTTCAAAACTTAGTATTTATTTAAGGACAAATAAATTATTTTTCGTTTTTGTTTTGACATCTGTTGGAAATGCAACTTTATTACGTTTTTTGACTGTTCAAAATTATTTTGAAATTAAGCCACTTTTGGCTGATACAGGAGCTGTTTTATTAATTGGCGCATTTGGTTATTTCTTTAAACCAAAAAATCAATTTAAATATTATTTTACATGGTCAATAATTTTTACATTCTTATGTATTGTAAATTCTATGTATTATACTAATTATTTATCTTATGCATCAGTATCGCTTTTAGCAACTTCACTTCAAGTTGTAGATGTTGGTGATGCTGTTGTACAAAAAGTTATGGAAGTAAAAGATTTTAGTTATTTATGGCAAATTGTTGCAATGATATTTGTTCATTTATATTTAAAGAAAAAAGGGTATTATGATTATGTTAAGGATATTGAAGTAGGTAAAGTAAGAGCATTAAATACAATTGTTGCAAGTTTAATAGTTTTTGGATTTTTTATTTCAACATTAACTGGTCTTGATATTAGTAGATTTGGAAAACAATGGAATAGAACTTATCTAGTTATGAATTTTGGACTATATACATATCAAGCAAATGATATCTTTGTAAGTTTTAAAACAAAAATTAGTCCGCTTTTTGGATATGATGAAGCGGCAAAGGAATTTAGAGAATATTATGAAAATAGAAATTCTGAACCTAAAAAAACAAATCAATATACGGATATATTAAAGGGAAGAAATGTTATTGCTATTCATGCTGAAAGTATTCAAAATTTTACACTACATACAACTTTTAATGGTGAAGAAGTTACACCAAATTTGAATCGTTTAGCTAGTGAAGGATTATATTTTTCTAACTTTTATGCTCAAGAGAGTGTAGGTACTAGTAGTGATAGTGAATTTACATTTTTAACTTCACTAATGCCAGCATCTAGTGGAACAGTTGCTGTTAGTTATTGGGATAGAGATTATAGTACAAGTTTAAAATATCTTAAAGAAATGGGTTATTACAATTTTAGTATGCATGCGAATAATGGTACATTTTGGAATCGTAATATGATCCATCCTAAATATGGATATGATAAATTTTTCTATTATACAAAGGACTATGAAATTGATGAAGTTATGGGAATGGGACTTAGTGATAAATCATTCTTTAGACAATCTGTTCCAAAAATAAAAGAAATTAGTGAGAATAATCAAAACTTTTATGGTACTATGATTATGTTAACAAACCATACACCATTCTCAGCAGCTTCAGAAGTTGATTTTGACGTAGATTATAAATATGAAAAAATTAATGAGGAAACTGGTGAAAAAGAAACTGTTTCAGCACCTTTCTTGGAAGGAACAACTTTAGGCGATTATTTTAAAACAGTTCATTATGCAGATTCTGCGATTGGACAATTTATAGACGATTTAGATGATGCAGGACTTTTAGATAATACAGTAATAGTTATTTATGGAGACCATGATGCTAAAATAAAGAAATCTGAATATTTGTATTATTATAATTATGATCCATATACTGATTCCGTATTGGATGAAGATGATCCTAATTATAAAGATATGGATTACTATGATTATGAATTAAATCGTAAAGTGCCATTCATTATTTGGACAAAAGACAAAAAAGTTCAAGGTGAAGTTACTGATGCTATGGGTATGTATGATGCATCTCCAACATTAGGAAATATGTTAGGTTTTTATAACGAATATGCTTTAGGTCACGATATATTTAGTGTAGATGATAATGTTGTTGTATTCCCTGATGGAAGTTGGCTAAGTAATACTATGTATTATAGTAGTTCAAAGGAAGAGGGTAAATTGCTTAATGCAGATTCAACAATTAGTACTGAATATATTGAAAAAAATAATAAATATGCAGAAGATGTAATTGGTATATCAAATGATATAATAATATATGATTTGATTAAAAGAACAAAAGAAGATGCTGCAATATTAAATGAAGAATAATTTGTAATATTAAGAATATAATTAATTAGAATAATTATATTCTTTTTTTGAAAAAATTAAATTTTTGTATTGCTATATAATTAAAATTTTGATATAATTTATTTGTATTTGGGTCTATAGCCAAGTGGTAAGGCGTGGGACTGCAACTCCCTGATCGTTGGTTCAAATCCGACTAGACCCTCCATTTATAAATTTTGCAGGTGTGGTTCAATGGTAGAATGCGGCCTTGCCAAGGCTGAGACGCGAGTCCGATTCTCGTCACTTGCTCCATTTGAAATCAACTTACGGACTTAAAAGTTCGTAAGTTTTTATTTTATATAAAACTTTAAAAGTTCTCTTTCTAGAAAGGAGGACTTTTTTCATGCTTGAATTTAAAGCAATTGAAAAACTAAAACCTAATAAAGGATTAACCAACATCTTAAAAGATTTTAAATATAAGGTTATATTAGGACAAATAAAAACTATATTGCACACCAATCTACAAGTAATAATACCTACTGAATACCAAATTACATATCCTACTACTCTTACAATACTTGAATACAAAGTTAATGAAATATCAAATAAGCC
>CAJLIR010000027.1 GCA_905206805.1 uncultured Caryophanales bacterium
GCAATTACTGCTAGTATTACTATTACTGCTAATAACTCTATTAACGTAAAGCCTCCTTTTGAGGGCTTATTTCTTAAATTGCCCCCCCCCCGTTTTTACATATTGTTAACATATTTATTACCACCTTTTCTATTATCAATACTATCATTTATTTTTACTTTTTGCAACACCTTTAAATAAAAAAAAAGAATGATTTAATTTATATTAAACATTCCTTGTAATTCAGTAATTCCTAAATTTGTAACTCTTGATATAGTACTTAAGTCTATATTTTCACGATACATTGACTTTGCTATCTCTGTATTTCTTTTTTTTATGCCCTCATTAATTCCAAGTTTTTTACCTCTTTTTTCTCCATCCATAACTCCACATTCATATGCTGCTCCATAATCTTCTTTCTCATTTTTCATTAATTCTACGATATCTTCCATATTCTTTCTATCCTCCTTATTTAAATTGAATTTTTTCATATCTTCTAATATTTGTCTTGGTAATTTTTCTTTTATTTCTCTATCTAATATATCAAAATCATTAATTTTAAATAATTTATATAATTCATTATAATTATCTAATTTATTCTTATCTATTTCATATAAATTTAATATCTTATACTCTTTTTTATTATTAAAAATATAATTTGTACTTAATACTTTTAATTTTACTATATTCTTTATTGTTTTTAATCTATATGGATAATTAATTATTATAAATGTTCTTACTGGCTTTAATTGTTTATAATCATTACATTAAATAATGCGTAAGATCCTATTAATTTTGATGAATAAAATTCTACTCTATCTTCTAAATTATATCTATTTAGATTTTGTAATTCTAAATGAATTATCTCTCCATCTGCATCAATTAATAAATCTACTATTCCTGCCTTTTCATTAAAATTATATTTTAATAATTCTCTATTTAAATACTTTATATTAACAGTTTCATAATTAAAAAATATTTTGAGTAGATATTTTAAATACTCTTCATTACTAAATATTAATTTAAATAAATAATCATTTGTTAAATTATAATTTAACTTCATGTTAATTATACTGTTTTTTTGGCTTATTGTCAATTTAATTCTCCTTTCTATTTGATCCTATTTATAATATACTAAATAAAAGTTTTAAATCCTTTTTTTAATACAAAAAAAAAAGTTCAAATTAATGAACTATTAGTCTTAAAAAAATTTATCTATATCCTTAGGAACTTTGTCATTTACAACTGCTTCAATAATTTTATTTTCTTTTTCTTTTGAAACTTCTTTACCTGTTAACTGACCTAATTCTTGAATAACCTCTCTTAAGGTTGCTTCATTTTTTAAATCATTTTGTTGTAATTTTTTTGCTAATTCTAAAATAGTATCCTTACCTACATTAGTTTTCTTTTCTATTTTGTTAAAAAATTTATCAGAAAAATTAAACATATACTTTCCTCCTAAGTTAGTATATGTTTTTCTAGTATTTTGGTTAATATTATAATTCTTGTTCACCTTTATTTTTAAAGTTTATAACTATTGGAGTTCCTTCAAAATCAAATGATTCACGAATTTTATTTTCCAAATATCGTTCATAGGAAAAATGTACTAACCCCTTATTATTAACTTGAATATTGAATGTTGGAGGACAAGTATTTACTTGTGTTGAAAAATATATTTTTAATCGTTTTCCTTTATATGATGGTGGCAAATTTAGAGCATATGCATCATTTATTACATCATTTAAAGTGCTTGTCTTAATTTCTTTTTTACTATTATTAAATACTTTTATAACTTCAGGCATCAATGTATGAATTCTTCTTTTTGTAAGTGCTGATAAAAATACAATTGGAGCATAAGGAATAAACTGAAAATTTGCTCTAATATCTTTAATAAATTTTTTCATATTTTCATCTTTATCATTTATTAAGTCCCATTTATTAACCGCAATTATAATAGCTTTTCCAGCATCTAAAGCATATGACGCTATATGTTTATCGTGTTCAATTATTCCTTCTTCTGCATTTATAACAAGTACACATACATCACTTCTATCTATAGCTTTTAAACTTCTAAGTAAACTGTATTTTTCTATTCTTTCATAAACTTTACCTTTTTTTCTCATACCGGCAGTATCTATTACAACAAAATCTTCACCATGATAAGTAAATACGGTATCAATTGCATCTCTAGTAGTACCCGCCTCATTACTTACAATTACTCTTTCCTCATTTAAAATAGCATTTACTAAGCTACTTTTTCCTACATTTGGTCTTCCTATAACTGAAAATTTGATCATTTCTTTAGAATATTCATCATCCACAATTTCATTGAAATTTTCAGTTATTTTATCTAATAAATCAAAAATACCACTATTTTGTTCTCCACTTATATTAACATAGGTATCAAATCCTAACTCATAAAAATCATACTGATGTTCTAAAAATAATTTACTATCAGTTTTATTTATTGCAACAATAACTCTTTTTTTAGATTTTAGTAACATATCCCTAACAACTAAATCATTAGTTGTTATTCCTTCTTTTCCATCAACAACAAAAACAATTGTATCAGCTTCATCTATTGCAAGTTCAACTTGTACCTTTATTTCATCATTAAATACTTCTTTACTAATATCTACTCCACCAGTATCAATTAAATGGAATTTATAATTTTCGAATTCTACACTACCATATACTCTATCTCTAGTTACACCTGGTGTATCTTCAATTATTGATATTTTTTTTCCTACTAAACAGTTAAAAAGAGTAGATTTTCCTACATTTGGTCTTCCAACTAACGCTACTACAGGTTTCTTCATATAATACCTCCTCAAATTAAAATAACTTAATTTAATAAGCTATTTATTACAAAATAATAAATTATGTGATTTTATAATTTTGTCCATATCATAACATATTTCTTTAGAATATTCTAGTAAATTTCCTAATTTAATGTCATCAATTTTGTTATTTAATTTAATATATAATTCATTGTTATATTTATATAGTGAATAATTACAATTTTTTAAATAATCCTTTATTTCAAAATAATCGTCTATTTTAAATAAAAAGGTTGAATTATTATGAATAGAAACTTGAGTATCTATTTGATCAGAAAAATAGTCATAATATTCTATATCCTCTTTTTTTAGATTGACAATTACTCCATAATTAGTATCTATATAAACATCAATAATATAAAATCCATTTAATTTTATATTATATATTTTTTTTATTTTTGCAAGCAAATCATTCATATATTCTTCTAGAGAATCTAAACTTAAAAAATCGCATTTAGAGGTATAATAGCGATTTAAATAAATAGTAATTTCATCATTACTAGTATTTATTTTCATATTATCACCTAAATTATTGTATGACTAATTATTTAAAATGCGATTACATTGTTCTTTCGATTTTTTCGCCTATTTCATCCCTACCTAATTTTGTAACATTTGAAAACATTACAAAATCATCACCAACAACCAATTCTAAATCTTCTAATAATTGTGCTCTTTGTTTTTGTTGTAAAGTTATACCAACCTTATCAGTTTTAGTAGCAACAATAGTTACCGGTATTTTATAATGTTTTAAAAAATTATACATCATAACATCATCACTACTTAATTTATTACGAAAATCTATTAACATAAAAACTTGTTTCAAGTTTGGTCTATTTATTAAATAGTCTTCCATCATTAAACCAAATTTCTTTTGTTTTTGTTTACTTAAATTGGCATAACCATATCCAGGAGCATCAACTAAATAAAAACTATTATTAACTAAATAAAAATTAATAGTTTGTGTTTTACCAGGATTTGAAGAAGTTCTAGCGTAATTTTTACGACTAATCATAGTATTAATAAAACTACTTTTCCCTACATTAGATCTTCCAACTAATAAGTATTCTGGTAAATTATCTGTTGGATACTGACTTCTTCTAACCGCACTTATAACTAAATTAACACTCGTGATTTTCATATATTTCACCTTTTCTTCAATCAAAATACATATTAATTATACATTAAAGAATAATAATAGTCAAATTACGTCTATTTTAGTGAATGTTAAAATTATATATTGTTTTATTTGACTTTATATTGTTAATGATATATAATACTTGGCTAAAAGAGGGGTCATTATGATAAAAAATATTTCTAAAAATATAAAGTTGTTATCTAAACCTGTAGTTATTGAAAAAAATTGTGATTTTTCAGAAAACAGAGCAATTTTTATTTCTACAGAAATTGGAGTACCTACTGAAAATATTTTTAATCAAGGTAAACAAACTAACATTCAATGCAAGTTTATGAATAATTGGATTCAAATAAATTCAAAATGGTATTTCATAAAACAAGACCTAGATTATAAAGGAATTATTAATGAATTATTAGGTGTTGAAATTACAAATCATTTTGGATTAAAAAGTGCGAATAATATAATAGCAAAAATTAAAAAAACTAACGAATTAGTAATAGCGTCAGAAAATTGTCTTGAGGAAAATAAAGAATATTACTCTTACAATGATTTAAATATTAAAAAAGGTAATTTAGAGCAAGTAATAACAAATATAAAAAATTTCTGTATAAAAAATAATGATACTAATTATAGTCTATTAAATGATATCATAAAAATGACTATTAGAGATTTGTATTCTAGTGATAATGATAGACATTCAAATAATTTTTTTATCGAAAAAACTAATAGTCAATATAACTTAGCTCCTTTATTTGATTATGATCAATCATTTAGAAGTAAAAATTTATTAACACACGAAAACGTAATTATGAAAATTTATTTAAATAGTAAAGATGATAGAGAAATAATATGTAATAATATATTTTTTCAAGAAGCATTAAATCAATTAGAAGAAATTGATATGAATATTTTATTAAATAAAATAGAAAATAAACATAACTTTAAAATAAATGATGATATAAAAAATTACTATTTAAGTTTTGACAAAAATATAAAAGATAAAATAAAAAGGTTTGAACTTGGAAAATAGTCCATATCACTCTCGATATGAACTATTTTTATATATTATTTAAAAATTCATGTAAATTAGAAGCAACATTTTCTGGTACAATTTTAGATAATTCCTCTATACTTGCTTCTTTCATTAATGTTAAGTTATGGTATTTTTTTAACAATTCTCTCTTTCTTTTTTCACCAATACCTTCAATATTATCTAAAATACTTGATAAGCTTCCTTTACTTCTTATTTGTTTATGATAACTAATCGTGAAATTATGAACCTCATCTTGCATTCTTTCTAAGTAATAAAATAAATTACTTTTTTTATCTATTTTCAACTCTTCTATTGGGTCAAAAGCAAGTAAGGCTTCAGTTGTATGGTGGTTATCTTTTTTTAATCCTACAACCATTATATCTAATCCTAGTGAATTAATAACACCTCTAGCTACATTAATTTGACCTATTCCTCCATCCACTATTATTAAATCAGGTTTTACTAAATTATCTTTTAAAACTCTAAAGTATCTTCTATAAATAACCTCACTCATTGTTCCATAATCATCATTTTTATCTACACTTATTTTAAATTTTCGATAATCGTTTTTACTAGGCTTACCAGATACATAAACAATCATTCCTGATACATTAAAAGTTCCAAATAAATGTGCATTATCAAAAAGTTCTATTCTATCAAGTTTATCTAATTTTAATAAATTTCTTAATTCTTCATTCGCACCTATTGTTTTTTCTTCGTCTTTTTTTATAAGTTCAAATTTTTCTTTTAATAAAATGTCTGCATTATTATTAGCCATTTCTACTAATTTATTTTTAACACCTTTAATAGGTTTTATTATTTTAACCCCTAAGTAATTAGATAATAAAATATCATCTACAATACTAGGAACTATTATTTCTTTAGGTAATATTACACCTTTATCATAAAATGATGAAATATAATGATTAAGTTCCTGATCGACTTCATCAACAAGTGGGAAAATCTTAGAATGTTTCTCAACTATTTTACCACCTCGTATAAAAAACACCTGAATAGATAAATATCCTTTATCTACAAAATATCCAAAAATATCTGTATTTATATCTTCTTTTATTTCTACTTTTTGTTTAGTTAAAACTATTTTTATATAGTCAAGCATTTCTTTTAATTCTTTTGCTTTTTCATAATTCATATTTTCACTTTGAATATACATTTCTTCTTCAATTTTTTTGGTTATAAAACTGTGATCTCCATTTAAAAAATGTACAATTTCCTTTTTCATTTGTTCTACTACACTTTTATCAAAATTTTTAGTACAGTAACCTAAACATTCATGTATATGATAATAAAGACATGGTTTACTCTCAAATGTGTTGCATTTTCTTAAAGGATACATTCTATTTAATAAATTTACAGTGTTTCTTGCCGCAGTTACATTTGGATATGGTCCATACAAATTGGTATTTTTTTTCTTTTTTCTATTTATATTTCTAACTATAGTAAGTTTTGGAACATCCTCATTTAAAAATTCAATATAGGGATAACTTTTATCATCTCTAAGTAAAATATTGTATTTAGGATCATATTTTTTTATTAAATTATTTTCAAGTATTAAGGATTCAATTTCTGATTCAACAACAATATATTCAAAAGTATCTATTTCACTAACTAATTTTGCTGTTTTACCTGTATGTGTTCCTCTAAAATATGAACTTAGTCTATTTTTTAGCTTTTTTGCCTTACCTACATAAATTATAATTCCATCTTTATTTTTCATTTGATAGCACCCAGGTTTATTGGGTACTAAACTTAATTTTTGTTTAATTTTTTTCATTGTTAAATCATCCATAGAAATCACCAACTATATTATACCAAAAATTGAAAAAATATTCTAAATACTATATAATTATTTTGGTGATAAAATGAAATCTATAAACAAAAATGTTGTAAATGAAATTATTATTAATAAATCTAGGTTTATAACTAAATTAATTAAAATTAATAATGAAGATGAGATAAAAATAAAATTAGATTATATAAAAAAAGAATATAAAGATGCAACTCATTATTGTTATGCTTATATAACGGGTAATACAAAAAGATTTAATGATGATGGTGAACCTGGTGGTACTGCTGGTATGCCTATTTTAAATGTACTAGAAAACAATAATTTAACTAATATTCTATGTGTCGTTATTAGATATTTTGGAGGAATTAAATTAGGTGCTGGTGGACTTGTTAGAGCTTATACAAAAACAGTTACTGAGGCTTTAAATAATACAAAAATAATAGATTTAGCAGATGGATTTAGTGTAAGATTAGAATTTGATTATAATAAAATTAAAATAATTGATAATATTCTGAAAGATATTAAAATTAATTATAAAGAATATGATGAAAATATTATTTATGAATTTTTAATTGAAAAAAATAAATTTAATGGAATAAAAAAAGAGTTAGAAAATAACTCAATTAATTTAAAAATAATAGATAGCATATTAGTAGAAATAACAAAATAATGTTATTTTTTTATTAACTTTTTAATATTAGATTTATTTTCAAAATTAAAAAAACCATTATCTTCTGAATAAGTAATTTGATAATTTTGATTCATAATTATATAATTCTTATTAGCTAAAATTTCACTTGCTTCAGCTTTAGAAATAAATGATAAATTACTTATAATAGGCATAACATTAACAACATATACTTTTCCTGTTTCATAAATAGGAAATATATCATTTTCATACAATGATTTTGTAAATATATCCTGATAATAATTTTTATAATCCTTTACAACTTTTCTTGCTAAAATAAATTGGTTATATTCTTGATAAAAATATACAATACCATTCTGAACTTTTCTTACTAACTTTAAATGACATAAATATAAATCTTTCGTTTTAATATATCTTATATTTTCAAACATTTTAGTTCCACTCCTTAACAGTGTTGTATATTATAGAAAATACAATTTAATAAAGTCAATTATTTTGGGAGCAAAGATTATAACCCCTGAAATTGCTGCAGTAATCGCAAATACAAAAACTGCGGCAGATGCTGTATCTTTGGCAATTTTAGCTAATGGATGAATTTTTGGACAAGTTAGGTCAACAACCGCTTCTATAGAAGTATTAATAAGTTCAGTAGCAATTACAAGTCCACATAAGATTATACATATTATCCACTCTATTTTAGAAATTCTTAAAATTAAACCAAATATTATTACAAAACAAAGCATAGTTATGTGAACAAACATACTTTGTTCATATTTATAAGCATATTTTAAACCATCAATTGAATAACCAAAACTCTTAAAAAATCTTTTTAAGCCCCTTTTTTTTTGCTCAGCGCGTGATTCCGAATCCATTTAAAATTTCCTCCTGTTTAGAAAACATTACTTTTTCATCTTCTTTTGTCATGTGATCATAACCTAATAAATGAAAGAAACCATGTATCATCAAAAAGCAGATTTCTCTTAAATTACTATGGCCATATTCTAAGGCTTGTTCATACACTTTATCAATCGAAATATAAATATCTCCTAAAACCCTAACATCACTTTCTATCTCTTCTTCACTATCTTCAAGCGCAAAACTAATTACATCAGTTGGTCTATCAATTTTGCGATATTCACGATTTAATTTATGAATATATTCATTATCGACAATAATTACATTAAAAATGACATTTTCTAAATTTTCATGTTTTATTGCATAATCAATTAATTTTTTCATTGTATCTATATATTCAATATCTTTTCCTGTTTCATTTATTATTTCTACATTACTCATAAAATACCACCTATACTTATAAAATTAAACAAATATAAAATTATTAAAATTATTATTATTATAGCACACATATTAAAAAAAATTGGACCTTTAAAGAAATTTGGTAATAAATTCTTTATTTTATTCAAATAAACAAATATATAAAAACCTAACATACCCCCAATTATATTAAGTAAAATATCATCTATATCAAATACTCTTCCAATTAACATTTGTGTTATTTCTATTGAAAATGACGTTATTAAACATAATATAAAATTTACATACCATTTTTCACTTCTTATATAATAACCGACAAAAAATCCATAAGGAGCAAACATAATCATATTTCCTAGTATATTTTTTATAAATAAACGACTTCCTACTTCATACCTCATAATTTCCTTAAATGGAATAAAATTAGAAGTGCTCCAATCAACATCCTGAAAAGTTACAACATAGAATAAAAACATAATATAAAGAATAAATCCTAGCATAAGTAATTCTCTATATAAAACAAATTTAACTTTATTATGAATTAAATAAGCTATTCTTAAAGAAGATACTATTATTGTAAAAAGAAATAATGTTGGCCAAACATTAGAAAAAAGTTCGATTATTGTTTTCTGTAGCACAACACCACTCCTATTCTTGAATATTTGTATCCTCAATTATCCTATAATCTGTTATATCTTCATAGACTGAGAAAAACATTTCAAGAACTATTTTACTCTCTTTTATCTCAACTTTCAAATTTTTTGATGAAATTATATATTCTTTGTCATTTAATTTACTTTCCATAGAACTTATACTTTTATTTTTAGCCATTTCTATTGCTTCATCTATCGTATATATTTTATCTGTTTTTTTTACCTCTCTTTGTGTTTCAAGGGATAATTTTATTGGTAGAAATGAATGTTTTACTATGTTTTTTTCATCTATTTCTTTATTTTCAAATTTATTAAAATTAAATAATTCAAATCTTTTATTCAAAAAACTCAACGTTAAAACTTTATTTGTATTTGATGTATAATTTTCTTCGTAATAAACAAATGGCATTTCAACCTCACTTTTATACCAAACTTCACCATATACTTTACCATTTGCTCTAACAACACTTTTTAAAGCTTCATTTAAGTAAATATTACCAGATACAATAACATCTCCAGCTTTAACATAATCATTAACATTTTTTACAACAACACCATTTTCCGCAATTATAGTTTTAATGATTGCTGATTTTTTAGCAACAATATTTCTATTTTGAGTTTCTACATCACTATTTGGAATTTTTCTCTCCTCAACTCTAACTATATATTTAGTACCAACTCTCTCTATTTCTATCCATTCTAATTTATCTTTATATTTTTCTAGAATTTCTTTTTTTATCTTTTCTATTTCATTAAAACTTTTAACGAATTTTTTTTCAGTAATACCGTATTTTTTTAGTTCACTAATTAATAATTCTTGAATTTCTTTTTTATTGTGAACTACCTCTACATCAAATATTACATTTGTTAATAATAAAATTAATAAAAATCCAATGAACATAAAAAATAATAGTATTTTGTTTTTTATTAGTATTTTTTTAATTTTTATTAATCCATAACTATTTACTTCACTTAATTCATATATAGATTTAATTTTTTCTATTTTTTCTAAGTCACTTTTAAAAACTCTAATTTCAATTTCTTTATAATTTATATATTTAATATTTAAAATATCAATATTTTGTTTTACTAACTTATTAATAAAACGATTTACATTTTTACCTTTAATATTTAAAACTATAGAACTTCTTAAATTAAATAAAAAAGAATTCTTCATTTAATCACCTTAATTCTATTTTTTTTATTACTCCGGATATTAAAATTTCATTATTTAACATTTTTTTTAAAGCTAATTTTTCTCCAGTTATTAACACATTTTTATCAGGGCCATTAACTAATATTTTAGTATTTTCTATTGCACCTAGACTAGTATAATTAATAATATTTATTTTATCGTTATAAATATTTATAACAAATTCATTATTAATCATATATTCCCTTATGTTATTAAACAAATTCATAAACCCACCTACTATAATTTTATTAAAAATAAATATTATTATGTAAAAAAGATAAAAGTATTAATTTAATATAAATAATAAAAAAAATTATATCGGTTGTATTATAAATAGTGTTGGTGAGTGTAAATCACTACACTATTTTTATTAAAAAAAAGGACATAAGTTTGATACAATGTAATTGTTAAGAAAACATTGAAAGGAATAAACTTATGTCTACTAATAATTATATACTAAATTTACTAAATATTAAAGATAAAAATATTCATATTATTACAGAATGCAAAGAAAAAATTATAAAAGGAAAAAATTATAAGATAATTGAGGGTGTTTTAACCTATAACCCTGAATTTTGTCCTTGTTGTAAAATTATTAATCAATCTACAAATGATATTATAAAATGGGGTTTTAGAAAAAATTGTATTGTTAAAATTCCTAAACAAGGAAATTGTTTAACTAGATTAATTCTTCATAAGCAACGTTTCTTTTGTAAGCACTGTAATAATACTTTTATTGCTGAAACTAATCTTGTTGATAAAAATAAGAATATTTCTAATAATACTAATCTTAAAATAAGATTAGAACTTATGGAAAAGCAATCAGAAAAAGATATAGCTAAAAGAATGGATGTTTCTGTTTCTATCATTGATCGTATACTAAATGAAATATCATCTAATACTGTTTTAAGGCATCCTACTTTACCAAAATCAATGAATTGGGATGAATTTAAGGCTACTAAAGATACTAAAGGTAAAATGGCTTTTATTATTACTAATAATGATAATAATAGCTT
>CAJLIR010000028.1 GCA_905206805.1 uncultured Caryophanales bacterium
AAATGTTATAGTAAAAGATATTATAGTTAATGGTAACAAAAATGTAGGTGGAGTTGCCGGATTTGCATACAATGGAACTTTAAAATCAGTTGTGGAAAATGGTAGTATTAATAAAGGCGGTTGTATTTATGCAAATTGGACATATGGTATTACTGGAAAATCAGCTTGTTCAAATTCTGTTCAAATGGATGATGTTGTAGATTCAAGAGAGTATAATGGCGATAGATATGACTTAATTGAAAATGTTGATTTAAACTTTTATAAAACAAATTTTAGCACTATTTTAAATATTGGCTCTGATAATACAAATAACGGATATTATTTTGATTATGATTCTATAAAAAAAGTGATGATTATAAAAAAAGTTTAAAAATATGTAATAACATACATATTTTTTTATTTTGAATTTTCTATCTTTTGATATATAATGTTAAAGAAGAGGTTGTGTTGTTATGAATATACTTGATAAAATTATTTCACCGAATGATATAAAAAATTTATCATTAAAAGAATTAGAAGATCTATCTATAAGTTTAAGAAAATTTTTAATAGAAAATATTTCTAAAACAGGAGGACATTTATCATCAAATTTAGGAATTGTTGAACTTACAATTTCTATTCTTAAAAATTTTGATTTTAGTACTGATAAAATTATTTTTGACGTAGGACATCAAAGTTATGTATATAAAATTTTAACTGGTAGAAAAGAAAATTTTGATACATTAAGACAATATAATGGTATAAGTGGGTTTCCAAAAAGAGATGAAAGTTTGTATGACTTTTTTGATACTGGGCATAGTAGTAATTCAATATCGGCGTGTCTTGGTATGGCACGTGCAAGAGATATAAAAGGTGAAGACTATAATGTTATTTCAGTAATAGGAGATGGCGCTTTTACAGGCGGAATGGTATATGAGGCTTTGAATGATTTAGGATTTAACAAAAGTAAGATGTTAATTATTTTAAATGATAATCAAATGAGTATATCTACTAATGTAGGTGGACTTTCTAAGTGTTTAAACAAAGTTAGATTAACTCCATCTTATAATAAATTAAAAGAACACGTTCATTACAAATTAGATAAGAAAAATCGCAATAAAATTGTTAATATTGCAAAAAAAATTAAGACAAGTGTTAAAAATTTATTTTTTAATCCAATGTTTTTTGAAAACCTAGGAGTTAGATATATTGGTCCTATTGATGGGAATAACATTAAGGATTTAAACAAAACTTTAAAAAAAGTAAAGAACTTAAATGAACCAATTGTATTACATGTTATAACAACTAAAGGATTAGGGTATATGCCTGCTTTAACTAATCCAGATAAATTTCACGCAGTTTCAAAATTCGATGTAAAAACGGGTAATACAATATCAAAAAGTACTAGTACTTATTCTGCTTCATTTGGAGAAAGTTTAGTTAAATTAGCCTTAAAAAATAAAAATATTGTAGCTATAACTGCCGCAATGACATCTGGAGTAGGTTTAAGTAAATTTAGCGAAATATTTCCTAATAGATTTTTTGACGTTGGAATAACAGAAGAACACGCAGTAACACTTGCGGGTGGAATGGCTGCAAATGGACTAAGACCAGTTTTTGCAGTTTACTCAACATTTTTGCAACGTTCATTTGATCAATTACTTATGGATGTATGTATGCAAAAATTACCAGTTGTACTAGCTATAGATAGAGCTGGATTAGTTGGTAATGATGGTAAAACTCATCAAGGTGTTTTTGATATTTCGTATCTTAATATGATGCCAAATATAGAAATTTTAGCTCCAAAATGTACTGAAGAAATGGAATTATTATTGAAATATGCCTTTACTAGAAATAATCCGATTGCTATTCGTTATCCAAGAGGAAATGATATATATAACTTAAAACCTATTGAAAAAATCGAATATGGTAAATGGGAAAAAATAACTGATGGCAAAGAATTAATTATTTTGGCAGTTGGTAAAATGGTAAGTTATGCTGTTTTAGCATGCAAAAAAATTTCTAAAAAATATAAACCAATTATTATAAATGCCTTATTTATAAAACCACTAGATAAATATATTTTAGAAGAAATTATTAAAAATAATTATAATGTTTTAACACTTGAAGATAATAATATAATAGGTGGTTTTGGACAACAAGTTTTATATGAATTGAATAATATGGGATTTAATAAAAAAATTAAAATAATGGGTTATGACGATAAATTTATTGATCATGGAAGTATAGATGAACTTTTGCATCAAGAAAAAATGGATACTGATAATATTGCTTTAGAAATAAAAAAATTATATAAGTAGTGGTTGTATGATAAAAGGATTTAAAATATTAAATGAAGATTTTACAAATAGATATGGTTTTAAATTTGAGTTAGAAAAAATTTATACAATAGAAGGAAAAGTGACTTGGGGAACAAGAGGAAATGGATTTCATTTTTGTAAAAATTTGGAAGATACCTTTAGATATTTTGACGCAATTAATTCTAAGGTTCAAATAGCAGATGTTTCAGGTGCTGGAGATATAATTACAGTTAATGATGAGTATTACGGATATTATGATATGTATGTATGTTCAAATATAAAAATTAACAATTTTTTAAAAAGAGAAGAAATAATTAAATATTTATATAAATTATTAGAATATGACATTATAAATAGGGATAGAATAATAAGATTTTTAAGTGGTTATAAATTAAATGATTATGAAATTAATAAAGTTTTATCATTAATAAAAATAAAAGATAAGTATAATTTTGATACATATGAAAAAATAATAAAATTTTATCAAAAATAAAAATTATAATTATAAAAAATTTATTTAGCGTTATAATATTATTGATTTAGAAAATTATATGTAATAGAGGTGTACAAATGGATAAGATTATTGTAAAGGGAGCTAGAGAAAATAATTTAAAAAATATAGATATAGAATTACCAAAAAACAAGTTAATTGTTATGACCGGTGTATCTGGAAGTGGAAAAAGCAGTTTAGCTTTTGACACTATTTATGCAGAAGGACAAAGACGTTATGTTGAAAGTTTAAGTGCCTATGCGAGACAATTCTTGGGTGGAACAGATAAACCAGATGTTGATTCGATTGAGGGATTAAGTCCAGCGATAAGTATTGATCAAAAAACAACAAATAAAAATCCAAGGAGTACAGTTGGGACTGTAACGGAAATTTATGACTATTTAAGACTTCTTTATGCAAGAATTGGTGTTCCATATTGTCCTAACCATCATAAACCAATTACAAGTCAAAGTATTGAGGAAATGACAATTCAAGTTATGAATCTAAGTGTTGGAACTAAAATTCGTATTTTATCACCAGTTATTCATGGAGAAAAAGGTACGTTTAAAGATTTAATTGATGGCTTTAGAAAAGATGGATATGTTCGTATTTGTGTTGATGGTGAAGAATATGATTTATCTAGTTCTTTTGAACTTTCTAAAACAAAAAAACATAATATTGAAGTTATTATTGATAGATTAATTATAAAGCCAGAAATTAGAAGCCGTTTATATGAATCAATTGAAAATGCCAGTAAGTTATCAAATGGTAAAGTTTTAATTAATGTAATTGGTGGGGAAGATTTCTTGATGAGTGAAAAATATGCTTGTCCAGAATGTGATTTTTCTCTTCCAGAATTAGAACCTAGAATGTTTTCATTTAATGCTCCATATGGTGCTTGTAGCGACTGTAAAGGACTCGGTATAAAATATAAAATAGATGAAGATTTAATTATTCCAAATCGTAACTTAAGTATAAATGATGGCGCAATTGTGGCAATTAATACGGATGAGTCAAATAATATAACAAATACAGAGATAAATACTGTTGCTAAATTTTATGGTATTGACTTAAATAAGCCAGTTAAAGATTTAAAAAAAGAAGAACTTAATATTATTTTGTATGGTTCACATGATATTTTAGAATTTAATTATTCATCAAAGGCTGGAAATAAAAGAACTAAGAAAGATTATTTTGAAGGAATTATTACAAATTTAGAAAGACGTTATATTGAGACAAAAAGTGGTTGGATAAGAGAATGGATAGAGCAATATATGACAGAACTTGAATGTCCTACTTGTCATGGTGCTAGACTTGATTCATCAGTGTTATCCGTTTTAATAGGTAAAAAAAATATTTATGAATTAACAAAACTAAGTATTCGTGATTTATATGATTTCTTTAAAAGTTTAAAATTAAATAAGCAACAAAAAGATATTTCTGAATTAATTATTAAAGAAATTAATTCTAGACTTGAATTTTTAATTAATGTAGGAATTGAGTATTTGACTTTAAATAGAAGTGCTGGGACTTTAAGTGGTGGAGAAGCACAAAGAATACGTTTAGCTACTCAAATCGGTTCAAGATTAACTGGCGTATTATATGTTTTAGATGAACCTAGTATTGGACTTCACCAAAGAGATAACCAGAGATTAATTAATTCGATGCTGGAAATGCGTGATTTAGGTAATACTTTAATTGTTGTTGAACATGATACTGATACAATGAAGGCTTGTGATTATTTAGTTGATATTGGTCCTAGAGCAGGTATCCATGGTGGTGAGGTTGTAGCTTCTGGTACACCGCAAGAGGTTATGAAAAATCCTAACAGTTTAACAGGAAAATATTTAACAGGAGAATTAAAAATAGAAGTACCTAGTAAAAGAAGAAAAGGTAATAAAAAATTTTTAGAAATTAAGGGTGCAAGCGAAAACAATTTAAAAAATATTAATGTAAAATTTCCACTAGGAACATTTATTTGTGTAACCGGTGTATCTGGAAGTGGAAAAAGTAGTTTAATAAATGAAATTTTATATAAAGCAGTTGCAAGTAATTTATATCGTACTAAATTAAAACCAGGTAAATATAAATCAATAAAAGGTTTAGAAAATATTGATAAAGTTATAGATATTTCTCAAACTCCAATAGGAAGAACGCCAAGAAGTAATCCGGCAACTTATACGGGTGTTTTTGATGATATAAGAGATGTATTTACAGAAACAAAAGAAGCTAAATTACGAGGTTATGATAAGAGCAGATTTTCATTTAATGTAAAGGGTGGAAGATGCGAGGCTTGTTATGGTGACGGTGTAAAAAAAATAGAAATGCATTTTCTTCCAGATGTATATGTTCCTTGTGAAGTTTGCGGTGGAACCAGATATAATAGTGAAACTTTGGAAGTTAAATATAAAGGAAAAAGTATTTATGATGTTCTAGAAATGCGTGTTGAAGAAGCACTTGATTTTTTTGAAAATATACCGAAAGTTAAAAATAAACTACAAATGCTTATGGATGTTGGATTATCTTATGTAAAATTAGGACAAAGTGCTCCTACACTTTCTGGTGGAGAAGCAGGAAGAGTAAAACTAGCAAAAGAACTTCAAAAGAAACCAACTGGAAAAAGTTTGTTTATATTAGATGAACCAACAACTGGTCTTCATACAGATGATATAAAGAAATTATTAGTAATTTTAAATAGAATAGTTGATAATGGTGATACCGTTATTGTTATTGAACATAATTTGGATGTTATTAAGGTATCTGATTATGTAATAGATTTAGGACCAGAAGGTGGAAATATGGGTGGAAATATTGTTGCAATGGGAACTCCCGAAGATATTTGTAAGGTGTCTCAAAGTTACACTGGTCAATTTTTGAAGGAATTGTTGAAGTAAAAATTAATATTGTATTATTTTTACTTTTTTGTTATAATTAACGTGTTAGGAGTTGAAAGTATGGATTTATCAAACATAAATAAAAAAATGTTTAAGTATGTAATTATAATTATTATTGCTTTTGTTGCTTTTTTTCTAATTCTTGGAATTATAAAATTAATTGGTGGTAATAAACTTAGTTATCAAAAAATTGAAGACAAAATGAAAAGCGCTGCTATTTCTTATGTGAATGATGAAAAAACAAATTTTTCATTACCAGAAGAAGGTGAAATTGCAAAAATAGATGTTGAAGATTTGGTTGCTAACAAAAACATGAAAGAATTAAATAAATATTTAAAAAAATCTTCTGTTTCTTGTACTGGTTATGTAACTATAAAAAAACATGATAATGATTATTTATATACACCAGTTTTGGATTGTGGTGATGATTATAAAACTTTGTTTTTAAATCAGTATGTTATTAATAATGAACTAACTGAATCTGGCGATGGATTATATCGTGTAAATAATGAATATATTTTTAGAGGAGAATATGTAAATAATTATGTTAAGTTTGCTAATCAAAATTGGCGTATTATTAAAATAGATTCCGATGGAAATATAAAATTATTACAAGAAAGTACTAAAGAAAAAAATAATTGGGATAATAGATACAATATAGATTTTAGATCAACTGTTGGTATTAATAATTATGATTTAAGTCGCATAAGTCAAAAGATCGATGAACTATATAATAGTTTGTTTAGTGATAAAGAAAAATTATATATTGCAACAAAGAATTTGTGCGTTGGTAAAAGATATATTGATGATACTACAAAAGATGGTACCACTGAATGTTCTGAATTATCTAAAGATAGAAAAGCAGGCTTAATTCAAATAAATGAATTTTTAATGGCTAGTTTAGATATTAATTGTACAAAAATAATGGATGGTGCCTGTCAAAATTATAATTATTTAGCTAAGTATGATGATAGTTGGTGGAGTATTACACCTAATGCCGCAAAATCATCAAATGTTTATGAAATAGATGGTGGAAGTACAGATACAACAAATGCTAGTAATTATAAGGTTGTAAGATTAAGTATATATTTAGATGATACTGTTATTTATAAATCTGGTGATGGAACAATTGAAAATCCATATATGTTTAAATAATTATATTAAAAAAGTAAGGCGTAAGTCCTTACTTTTTGATTTTTAATCCCTGATATGAATTTCTTTTTATTAGTTCTTTATCAATGTCATTTAGAACGCAGAATTTTTTTATTAACCAAGTAGGTTCAATTAAATCCTCTTTAACTGGATCACCAGTTATACGATTTATAACAATTTCTGGCCTTAAATATTCAAGCTGTTTACAGATAATATCTACGTATTCATCTTTTGTTAAAACATGAAATTTTGTATTCTTATATAAAAGTTCCAATTTTGTATTTTTTAAAATATGTAACATATGAATTTTTATGCCTTGAATATCGAGTTTATTTAAATATTTTACTGTTTCAATCATCATTTCTTCTGTTTCAAAAGGCAATCCATTAATTATATGTACGACAACATTGATATTTCTTTTTCTTAATTTTTTGACCATTTCTTCAAAATTTTTAAGTGTATGACATCTATTAATCAATTTGGTTGTTTTTTCATGAATTGTTTGTAATCCTAATTCTATTGTTAGATAAGTTTTTTTTGATAATTGTTCTAAATAATTTAAACACTCTTCACTTATTGCATCCGACCTTGTTGCGATTGAAAGTCCAACAACATTTTCTAACGATAATATGGTTTCATATTTTTCCTTTAAAATATTAATTGGTGCATACGTATTTGTATGAGCTTGAAAATAACCAATATATTTTGCTTTGGGCCATTTTTTATGTAGTAGTGATTTAATATTATTGAATTGTGTAATTAAATCATCACTTATATTTCCAGCAAAATCTCCACTACCGGAATTCGAACAATATATGCATCCACCAGTTCCAACGGTTCCATCAATATTTGGACAAGAAAACCCAGCATTTAAACTAACTTTAAATACTTTTGAATTGAATTTTTTTTTATAAAAATAATCTAATGTATGATACCTTTTATTATTATCTGAGTATATAAACGGATTGTTTTTCATAGTAATCACCAAAAAAATTATAACACTTATAATTTATTTTGTGTAAAATAAATGAAAATTTTTAAAAAATGTTTAATTCTTTTTCTTTTTTTGCTATAATCATAATGGAGGGTATGTTATGAAAAAAAGTAAGAACAGTTTATTTAAAATGTTGTTAATTGTACTTGTTGCGGTTGTATTTTTGTCTTGGTTAATACCTGTTGGTGAATATAAAAACAACGTATTTTCTATAGGCAATATAACTCCGATAGGTTTGTTTGATTTACCACTTATTCCATTAACAGTTTTAGATTTGGCTTTACCAACAATAATTTTTATTTTGATGGTAGGTGGTTTTTATGGAGTTGTGAATAAAACAGGTGTTTATAGCAGAATGATTAATAATTTTGTTTCTAAGTTGAAAGGAAAAGAATTAAAATTTTTAGTTATTGTTACTATTTTATTTGGAATTTTATCATCAATTGTTGGATTAAACGTTATATTTTTCTTCGTGATTCCTTTTATAGCAACTATTTTACTATCGCTTGGATTTAGTAAAATTACAGCAATGTTATCAACATTAGGATCTGTTATTATAGGAATGTCTGGAAGTATTTATGGAATTGATATAAGTTATTATTTAAATGGATATTTTGGATATAACAGTAAATATTCTTATAATACATCTATTTTTCCTGATAAGATAATATTATTAATTTTGTTGTTATTTTTACTTGTTATGTTTATTTTAAGACTAGGAAGAAAAGATTTAAAAAATTCAAAGAAAATGAATAATGAAATTCCTCTTTACGAAGTTAATGATTCATGTAAGAAAAGTTGGATTCCTTTACTTATTATATTCATATTTACTTTTGTTTTTATGATTGTTGGAAGTTTTAAATGGGATGATGTTTTAAATGCTGGATCGGATGCAACACCTTTTTTAAATTTATATGAGAAAATTCAAAATATAAAAATAGGTGATTTCTCAATTGTTTCTAATATTTTAGGAACGATACCAGCAATAGGTTATTGGCAATTACCATTTATATCAGTATTGATTTTATTTATGACCTTATTGGTTGCAATAATATATAGAAAAAATTTGGATGAAATTATAGAAGGATTTGGTAATGGAATAAAATCTAATTTAAAATTAGTTTTATATGTTATTGGTGCAAACCTTGTACTAGCAGTTTTATTTAAAAATGGCGCTACTGCAAATTTTGCTACAACTATTGTTGATTATCTAATGAATTTAACAGATACATTTAATTCATTCATTCTTTCTATTACAACAATTATTGCAAGTTTCTTCTTCAATAGTTTTTCAACATTAATTGGTACTTTATATACTCCAATAATTGTTTTAACAGGTACTACAGTTGAGTTAAGATTTTTAGCAACATTTATTATTCAAACTTTATATGGACTTGTAATGTTTGTTGCACCAACTAGCGTTTTACTTATTTTAGGACTTTCATATTTTAACATTTCATATAAAGATTGGCTTAAAAATATTTGGAAACTATTGTTGCAATTATTTGTTGTTGTTGTTTTAATAATAATCATAGTAACTATTTTCTCTTTATAGAAAATAGTTCTTTTTATTATTTTTCTAAAATGATATAATAAGCCTGTATAGGTGATTATATGAAATATCAAATTGATGAGTATATTTTAGATGTACAAATTATAAGAAAAAATAATAAAAATACATATATAAGACTTAAAGATTCTAATACTATTTATGTAACGACTGGCTTTTTTACTACTAAATCTTATATAAAGAGTTTATTAGATAATAATCAAAAATTTTTAATTAAAGCAATAAAAAAATATAATAATAATTTAGAAAAAGATAACAAATTCTATTTTTTAGGAATTAGTTATAATGTAGTATTTTCTAGTAATTTTAAAAAAGTTGAAATAGATTATGATAATAGAAATATATTTGCTTCTAATGATAGAATGTTGAATAAATGGTTGAGTAAATATATATGTGAATTATATTTAAATAGATTAAATTATATTTATAATATGTTTGAAGAAAAAATACCATATCCAAAATTAAGAATTAGAAATATGAAAACGCGTTGGGGTGTATGTAATCGTTCAAATAATACGGTAACCTTAAATTCTAAATTGATAAAATATGATTTAACAAAACTTGATTATGTCATAGTTCATGAATTGTCACATTTTGTACATTTTAATCATTCAAAAAGTTTTTGGCAAGAAGTTTATAAATACTGTCCAAATTATAAAAAAATTAGAAAAGAATTAAATGAGTAAAGATATTATTCTAATAGATTGATTATTAATAAAACAACTATTTTATTGAAATAACAAAAAAATAATGACGATAAATGGAAAAAATGATATAATTGTTACAGTATATAATAGTTAAAATAAAAAGGATGTGTAAT
>CAJLIR010000029.1 GCA_905206805.1 uncultured Caryophanales bacterium
AGAACAGTAGGTTCAGGTGTTGTATCTGAAATAATTGAGTAATAATAATTAAAAATATATTAATAGCAAGGGGCACTATTTTGTAGCAACTTGCTATTTTTTATATATTATATTTTAAAAACTTAACAATGTAATTTTAATCAACTAATAAATGATTATAATAATTATTTTATAATTGTAATTCCAAAATTATTAGTTAAAGAGTTGTTGGTTTAGGTAAAAAGATACTTGAAAAGATAATTTCTTTACAGTTTGAAATTTGATAAAATTTTAGGTGCGATTTTTGTAAAGTTTTAGCAGTTTTTATAAAATAATTTTCAGTAGAAATTGACATTTTTGGAAAAAACATATATACTATAGTAGTATTAGTTTTATAAAATTAAAGGAGAAATAATATATGCAAAAACTAAAAAAAGTAATTGCTGTAGCTATCATTATGATAGTACTTTTAGCTTACAGTATAACTACTACTATTGCTGTTACTAAAACAAAAGGAAAAGTAATAACAGACACATTAAGATTAAGACAAGAAGCATCATTAGAATCAACTGTTGTGGAACTTTTATATAAGGATGATGAAGTTGAAATAGTTGCAGAAGAAGGAGATTGGTATAAAGTAAATTTTAAAACTTATACTGGTTATGTTAGCAAAGAATATATAAGCAAAGAAAATAGTAATACAAATGAAAACAAAAATGAGGAAACTAATAATACAACTAGTGGAGAAAACAATAATAATACTAACAATAGTGTAAATAATGAAAATACAAATACAACAACATCAAACACAGAAAATAAGCAAAACGAAGAAAACAGTATAAATCAATTAGCAAATAAACAAGCAACAATTAATAGTGATATTAATGTATATATACTACCATTAATAAATTCTAATATAATTGGAAATTTGAAACAAAATAGTAAAGTAAATATTATTAATGTTACAGGTGTGTGGGCATATATAAAAACAGATGACTTAGCTGGTTGGATAAGAGTAGATAAAGTATCAATAGATAATAATATTACAACAAATAATAATTCAGAAAGTCAAAACGATAATGGTAATAATAATACTGAGGATACTAAAAAAGATAACAATGAAACTAACAGTGAAGAGAAAAATAATAATACAGAAGAAACAACAACTAAAAAAGAATATACAGCTAAAAACTATTATATAAAGAGTAGTGCGGTAAATGTTAGATCAAAAGCAAGCACTAGTTCAGATGTTGTTACAACATTAACTCAAAATACACAAGTAAAAACTATTGCAGAAGAAGGAGATTGGTATAAGGTAGAAGTAAGTGGAAAAACTGGATATATTTTAAAAAGCTTACTTTCAGAAAATAAAGTAGAGGTTACATCAAGAAGTGCAACTCAAGGAAGAAAAACATCTAATCAAAATAATCAAGGTGAAGAAGCTACAACATATAATTCTTCAAAAGGAGAGCAAATAGTAGCATATGCTAAAAAATATCTTGGATGTAAATATGTATATGCAGGTTCAGGACCAAGTACATTTGACTGTTCAGGTTTTACAATGTATGTATACAAAAACTTTGGATATTCATTAGGACATTCAGCTGTTACTCAAGCTAAACTTGGAAAATATGTTTCTAGAAGTAATTTACAACCAGGAGATTTAGTAATATTTAATAATAGTGCTAATACATCTATAGGTCATGTTGGTATATATATAGGTGGAGGAAACTTTATACATGCATCTAGTGGTGCAGGAAAAGTAATGATTTCTTCATTATCAGGAGCATATTATAATACAAGATATGTAACAGCAAGAAGAATAGTATAATAAGGGGGCAATAAGATAAAGGAGAAACTTAAAGAACATTGAAGACAGATAAATTTATTATTATTGCAAATTTAGTATATATTTTAGGAATTATAATGGGGCTATACTTACAAATAAGTATAGTCTTTTTGTTATGTTTAACTTTAGTTTCAATATTATATTTAATAATCAAAAGTAATATTAAAGAAATAATACATGATAAAATAGTACAATTTATTGAAAAAAAACGATTTATCGTAATATCAAAAGGTATTAGCAAAGTAAAGGTTGGTAGAAAAAAACAAAAAACAAGACCAATACAATTTATTACTATAAGTGTTTTTGTAATAATAGTATTAATTAGTAATATTTTAACAATAAATAAAAGTAAGATATTAAATATGTATAATAAATTAGAAAATATATGCGTAATAGGTGAAATTGTTAATTTAGAAAAGCAAAATGATTATTATATGATTTATAAAGTGAGTGTGAAAAATATAAATGAATCCAATATAAGAAAAAAATCATATGTTTTAGTAAAAATAAAGAAAAACAATAAAAATAATTTTAAATTAGGAGATATTATTAAAGTTAATGGCAAAATAGAAAATCCAGACGAACAAAAGAATTATAGAGGGTTTAATTATAAAAGATATCTACAAGGTAAAAATATTGCAACAGTAGTGGTAGGAGACACAGCTTATAAATTAAATAAAACAAATAAAAAAAATATATATTATATAAAAAATAAAATAATAGAAAACGTAGAAAAAATATTAGCTGAAAATAATAAAGAAAGGATAAACAATAAAAATAATATAGAAAACAAAAATAACGAAGAAAATAAAAAAAATAATAGTAGTATATGTTTAGCTCTTATAATTGGTTATAAGGCAGGTCTAGCTGATGATATTAATGAGTATTTTTCTGAAAGTAATTTATTACATATGCTTTCTATTTCAGGAATGCATATTTCATATATATGCTTAATAATTAACTTTTTATTAAGAAAAATTAATAAAAAAATTGCTAAAATATTAACAATTGGTATTTTAATATTTTATATATTTTTGACAGGAGGAATTCCCTCTGTAATAAGAGCATGCATAACACAAATACTATTTTTGACTAGTACATTATTTTATAGAAAATCAAATATATATACAAACTTATCTGTGGCATCGATAATTATACTTATAATTAATCCTTTTAGTATTTTTGATATTGGATTTATACTTTCTTATTTAGGAACTATCAGTATACTTATTTTTTATAAGCACATAGAAGAAGTTGTTAGTATACTACAAATAAAAATATATAGTGTTTTTAAACCAAGATTACCACGAGAGAAAAGTAAAATTGCAAAAAGGTTTAATAAGATAATTTTTTATATGAAAGAGACTGTTATTATAAGTATATCTGCTAATATTTTAATAATTCCAGTAACGATGTATTTTTTTAATACTATTTCTTTAAGTTTTGTCCTTTCAAATTTATTGGCAACTCCAATACTTGTATGTGTAATAATTTTTTCTTTAATCTTTTTTATCGTTTCATTTTGCTCTATAAAGTTAGGATATTTTTTAGCTTATATTCTAAATTTTACAATAGATAACTTAATAAATATTGTTAGGTTTTGTTCTTATATACCATTTAATAAAATCTTAATATGTTCTCCTAATATTTTAGAAATAACCTTAATATATACATTTATTTTTGTAATAACTTTCCTATATAAGAAAGATAAATTAAATATAAGATATATAATGCAAATTTTAAATAAAGTTAAAAAAAGAAATATAAAAAAATTACTTGTTTTGGCTTGTATTTTTATAATTATGATAGTTTTTATATATAAAAATTATAATAATAGATTAAAGATATTTTTTATTGATGTAGGTCAGGGAGATAGTACATTAATAATCACACCTAAAAATAAAAAAATATTAATAGATGGAGGAGGAAGTGAATTTGGAAAATTTAATATAGGTGAAAAAATATTAATGCCATATTTATTAAACAGGAAAATAAAAAAAATAGATTATATAATCATATCACATTTTGATACAGATCATTGTGGAGGATTATTATATGTTATGGAAAAAATAAAAGTTAATAATGTAATTATAGGAAAACAAAATGAAAGCTCTGATAATTATGAAAAATTCAAAAAAATTGTTAAAAATAAAAAAATAAATATAAGAGTGGTAGAGATGGGAGATATACTAAAAATAGAGGATGAATTATATTTTGAAGTGTTGTGGCCAATGACAAACAAAATGATTAGCGAAAATTCAATTAACAATAATTCTTTAGTATGTAAGATGAATTATAAAAAAAATTCGATTCTTTTTACAGGAGATATTGAAGAAATAGCTGAAAAAAAGATTTTAGAATTATATTCTAAAAATTTGGGTATATTGAGGGCAGATATTTTAAAAGTGGGACATCATGGTTCTAAAACATCATCAAGTTTAGATTTTATAAATGCAATAAACCCAAAGTATGCATTAATAGGAGTAGGAAAAGATAATAAATTTGGGCACCCTTCAAATATAATTATAAATAGATTAGAAAATAAGAATGTTAATATTTTGAGAACAGATCAAAATGGAGAAATCTCGATATTTATAAAAAATAAAAAAATGCGAATAAAGAAATTTATAGAAAAGTAATTTAATAAGCAAATTATTTTCTTGAATGGAATAGTTTAATATGGTAATATGTAAGTGTCATTTTGCTGTAATAATAGAATCTATAATTAATATAGTATATAGATAAAATGAATAAAGGCATTAAAAACAGAAATAAAAAAATAGAATAGTTAGAAAATAGGAGAAAATGTATATGAATTATAAAAATATTGTGTTTCCAAATTATGACCACTGTATATTAGGAACAATAAGTTCAATTTTAAAATATTATAATGTAGAAACAAAACATAAAACATCTGAAAAGATTGATGCAATATTAAATGAAAGAGAATATAGAAATGTTATATTTCTAGTATTAGATGGATTAGGAGAACATATATTGAATGATATTTCTAAAGAAGGTTTTTTAAATAAAAATAAAGTAGATTGTGTTACTTCAGTGTATCCTTCAACAACAACAGCAGCATTAACTACATATTATTCTGGGTGTCCTCCATATGAAACTGGATGGATAGCTTGGTCTCAATATTTTAAAGAATATGGCAGGGCTCTTGATATGTTCTCACATAAAGAATCATATTTAAGAGAAGAAATAAAAAATCCATTAATGGATGTATATAAAAAGGTTGTTAATTATGAATCAATTTTTAGTAAAATTGAGAAGGCATCTCCTATAGTAAAAGCATATGAATTAGAACCAGAATATGCAGAAAGAAGAGCTCTTCGTTCTATAAATGCTAATAATATAGATGAAATAATAATGAATATAAATGATTTGTGCAAAACACCAGATAAGAAATTTATACTTGCTTATTCAGATAATCCAGATAGTTTGTTACACAAATTTGGGGTAACTTCAGAAGAAGCAAAGAAATTTATAAAAGAAACAGAAGATAAAATAGAAGAAATGACAAAAAATATTTCAGAAGATACAATCTTAATCATATCTGCTGATCATGGGCATAAAGATATACAAAAGGCGTACACTTTACTTGATTATCCTGAAATTCAAGAATGTCTTATTATGCCAGCATCATTAGAATGTAGATTTTTAAGTTTTTTTGTAAAAGAAGAAATGAAAGAAAAATTTGTTGAGAGATTTAATAAAGTGTTTGAAAAAGAGTTTTGGCTTATGTCAAAAGAAGAATTTTTAAATAAATATCATTTTTTAGGTTATGGGAATAAACATTATAAAATTGACGATTTTATTGGAAACTATGTTGCTATTTCAACTAGTGGAAGTATGATTAGATTAGAAACTTTTTTAGCAGAAGGAAAAGCTATTAGAAAATCTACTCATTGTGGATTAACTAAGGAAGAAATGGAAGTACCTGTTATTGTTATAAAAAAGTAAAAATGATATTATAAAAAATATTGAAAATTGTATAAAACTATAAAATTAAGACCATACTACTATAAAGAGTAGGTGGTAAAATATGAGAAAATGGATAATATATATATTGATTTTTGCGGTTAGTTTAATGATGATAATTAGTACGGTTTTATTAATTTCAATTTATAAAAATACAGCTAATATTCAAATTAATAAAAATGATGAATTGGCTAAAACTGATAATAATACTATAGTTGATAATAATGAAATTGTTACAACCAGTTATTCAAATATAAAAATTTCTCCCAATGCTAGTATTGTTTTTAAAACATTATATAAAGAATGTAATCATATTATAGAAGAAGAGAGAAAAGCAGATAGTAATACTATAAATAAGAATGAATTGGATTTTAAAGAGCTATATAATGAATGGGAGCTAAAAAAATTTACACAAGATGAAGTTGTTTTATATAGAGAAATAAATGGATTATGTAATGAACATTATATTATAAAAGATGATTCTGGTTATGTAAAGATATTTACAATAAATCAAAATGGTGAAGAAGAATTGGTAGAATCTACTTTGATTGCAGTTCAATATTTGCCAGAAGCGGATGTGAGTGAACTAAAACAAGGAATAAAAGTATATGGTATGGAAGAAGTAAATAAAATAATTGAGGATTTTGAATAGTAATTGTCAAAGTAAAATAAAAACAGTTAAATGAGTTTAAAACTATTTAACTGTTTTTTTGTTAATTTAATATATAGTGTAGAGGATAGACTATTTATTTTTATCTACAATTTTTAAATTCTCTTTCTTTAAATAACCTTGCTTATAGAATGCATTAAAATACATTATCAAAGAAAAAATTGTCATAATTAAAGCTAAGTAATAAATATATGTATCAAAGTGGAAAGAAATATTAAAATATTTTACAATTAGTGATGCAACAATTGCTGCATAAAAAAGTACAGTTGAAAGTTTCCCGTACCATCTGCTTGATACAACTAATTCTTTTCCATATAAGAATGAAGCACCTGCTATCATTATAATTTCCTTTAAAAATACTATAAATAAAATCCAGAGAGGAATTATATTTTCTATACACAAAGCTGCAAGCACAGAAACTTGTGTAGCTTTATCAGAAAGTGGATCAATTAATTTTCCAAAATTAGTTATAAAATTAAATTTTCTTGCAATAAAGCCATCTAAGATATCTGTAATACCAGATAGTGTTAAAAGTATAAAAGCAAGTACGTAATCTGAATGTATTATTGCTATAAATATGAAAGGTATTAATACAAATCTTAACATTGTTAAGATATTAGGTACATGTTTAAACATATAAAATTCCTCCATTAGTACATTTAGTTTTCTATTTCAAATTGTAATTTATTATTTTTTAAATCTATATTTACTGTTTGACCATTTTGTAATTCTGACTTTAATATTAAATCTGATAGTTCATCTTCTATATATCTTTGAATAGCTCTTCTTAAAGGTCTAGCACCATATTTTATATCGGTTCCTTTTTCTAATAGGAAGTTTTTTACTTCAGGAGAGACATTCATTATTATATTTTTATCGCTTAATACCTTACTTGTTTCAGATAGCATTAAATCAATAATATCTAATAATTGATTTTTATCAAGTTGATCAAACACAACTATTTCATCAACTCGATTTAAAAATTCAGGTCTAAAGGTTTCTCTTAAAGAATCTAATACTTTGTTTTTATTTGCTTCTTTATTAGCGCCAAATCCAATAGAAGAGTGAGTTATTTGTGAACCAGCATTAGATGTCATGATAATTATTGTATTTTCAAAGTTAACAACATTTCCTTGAGAGTCTGTTAATCTGCCATCATCTAATACTTGTAATAATATATTAAATACATCTGGATGAGCTTTTTCTATTTCATCAAATAATACTATAGAATAAGGTTTTCTTTTTACTTTTTCAGTTAATTGACCAGCATCATCATATCCAACATATCCAGGAGGTGAACCTATTAATTTTGAAGTAGAATGACTTTCCATGTATTCAGACATATCAACTCTAATAATAGAATTTTCATCGCCAAACATCTCATATGCTAATGTTTTAGCAAGTTTAGTTTTACCAACACCAGTTGGACCAACAAATATAAATGATGGTGGTCTTTTAGTTGATTGTAATCCTGCACGGTTTCTTCTTATTGCTCTAGAAACAGCTTTTACAGCATCATCTTGACCAATTACATTTTTGTGAAGACTATTTTCTAAATTTAATAGTTTTTGTGATTCTTTTTCAGTTATTTTTTGAACTGGAATTTTTGTCCAGTGTTCTATTACTTCTGCGATATCTGATAAAGTAACATTTTTGATTTTTAATTTTTTGGATAAAGTATCAATTTGTTCTTGAAGTGTGCATTCTTTCATTTTTAAATCAGCGGCTTTTTTATAATCTTCAGTTGAATCTGCAAGAGCAGCTTCTTCTTTTTCTTCTTGAATTTTTTTTAGTTCATTTTTTAAAATTTCTAATTGATATAAATCTTTGTTTTTTAAATTAATTCTAGAACATGCTTCATCTAATATATCAATTGCTTTATCTGGTAAAAAACGATCATGTATATATTTTTCAGACATTATAACTGTTTGCTTTATTATATCGTTAGATATCTTTACTTTATGAAAATCTTCATAATATTTTTTTATTCCCTCTAATATTTTTATAGAATCATCAATTGAAGGTTCTTCTACCAATACTGGTTGAAATCTTCTTTCTAAAGCAGAATCTTTTTCTATATATTTTCTATATTCTTTTAAAGTAGTTGTACCAATTAATTGAATTTCACCGCTTGAAAGGGAAGGTTTCAAAATGTTAGCAGCATTCATAGAGTTTTCTGCATCACCAGCCCCCATAATATTATGCAATTCGTCTATAACTAAAATAATATTTCCTAGAGATTTACATTCATCTATTATAGACTTCATTCTTGCTTCGAATTGTCCTCTGAATTGTGTACCAGCAATAACTGATGTCATATCTAGAAGATAGACTTCTTTATTTAATAATTTTGCAGGAACATCACCATTTGCTATTTTTATAGCAAGAGCTTTGGCTATTGCAGTTTTACCAACTCCGGGTTCTCCTATTAGGCAAGGATTGTTTTTGGAACGCCTATTTAAAATTTGAATAATTCTTCCGAATTTCTCTATCTCTACCAATTACATTATCAAGCAAATTGTTTCTTGCTTGGTTTGTTAGATTTGTACCATATGTATCTAAATTTTTTCTTTTTTTATCATTGTTTTTCTTTTCTACTTTAATTTTTTTTCTATCTGGTTGAGATGAATTTGAATTTGTAGAATCTGAGTTAGAATTAAATATTCCAGAGAAAATCGATCCTAAAGATGACCCATCTAAATCACCACTTTCATTTAATCCTAAATCATCTGGATTAACATTATCTAGGTTATTTGAGATATCTTTGAACATATCTTCGAATTGCCTTGTCATATCTTCTATATCTGTTTCAGATAAATTAGCTTGCTTAACTAATGTATCTATAGGATTTATTCCTTTTTTCTTTGCACATTCATAGCAAAGTCCTTCTAATTTGTTATTACCATCTGATGATGGTTTATTAACAAAAACTACAGCTGTATTTTTATTGCATATTGAACATAGCATATATTTTATCTCCAATCTATTTTTTTTCATTAATATTACTATATAATACATTAAAAAATAGATATAGTCAATAATAACTTTGTCTTTAACTGATGGGAATTTTTACAAAAAAATAAAGAAAAAGTAAACCGATTAAGTTACTATACATTGACAATTTTCAGCTGTTATGGTAGAATATAGTATATAGAGTGACTACATGTTATGGTAACTTACTGTCGAAAGGAGAGGTAACCTATGACAAATGAAGAAAAGGAATTAATTAAAGCAGCAAAAAGAAATTTGAAATTAATGAGAGCTTGCAAAGAAATTCTGGAAGATATAAATAAAATTAATAAAACTTTAGATGGAAAAAATAAAAATAAAAAAAAATAGAGGGGGAATTTTAATATGTCAACAAAATCAACTGAAAAAGATAAAAAAGAGGAATCAACAATAACAAATACAGATCCAGCAGTAACAACACCAGATCCAGCAGTAACAACGCCAGATCCAGCAGTAACAAC
>CAJLIR010000030.1 GCA_905206805.1 uncultured Caryophanales bacterium
GCCTATATATTTTCAACAGAAAATTTTAAAAGAAGTGAAGCAGAAGTAAAATATTTAATGGATATGATAGTTAAAAAATTTAAGTTATATTCAAAAAAATATAATAAAGAGAATATTAAAATAATTTTTTCTGGTCGTAAAATTGGATTAAGAGATGATGTTATTAAGGTAATTAATGATTTAGAGAAAGAAACAAAAAATAATACAAAAGGAATTATAAATTTTTGCCTTAATTATGGAGGTCATTCTGAAATAATTGATGCAACTAAAAAAATTTATGAAGATATAAATAATGAATTATTATCTATCGATGAATTAAACGAAGATATTTACTCAAAATATTTATATCAAAATTTACCACCTGTTGATTTTTTAATTAGAACTAGTGGTGAAAATAGAGTTAGTAATTTTATGTTATGGCAAATATCCTATGCAGAATTTTATTTTCCAAAAACATACTTTCCTGACTTTGATGAACAAGAATTTGAAATTGCTTTGTTAGAATACAATAAAAGAGATAGAAGATTTGGAGGAATAAAATATGAAAACAAGAATAATTAGTGCAATAGTGGCTCTTTTAATTTTTATACCAATTTTTATTAAAGGTGGAATGCTTTTCGATGTAGCAGTCTTTGTTTTAGCAGTGCTTGGGTTAAAGGAATTTTTAGAAGTAAAGAAAAGTAAAAAAGAAATGCCCTTTTTTATAGAATTTATTTCATATATATCACTTGGATTAATAATATTCTTTAATTCATCTAATAATTATTTGCTATCTGTTGATTATCGTATGGTAGCTGGGTTATTCTTAACATTTTTGATACCTACAGTTTTGTATCATGATAGAAGTTTATATAGTATTAACGATGCATTTTATTTAATTGGTGGAGTATTTTTCCTTGGGTTTTCTTTTTCATTATTTACTCTTTTACGTAATGAAGGAATGGAAATTTTATTATATTTATTGCTTATTTCAATTTTTACTGATACTTTTGCCTATTTTGTTGGCATGCTTATAGGTAAGAATAAATTGCTAGAAGATATTTCTCCTAAAAAAACTATTGAAGGAATGATTGGTGGTACAGTTTTATCTGTCATTATTGCAAGTAATTTTTACTATACTGTAATAGATAGTAGTTTACCACTTTATATAATAATTTTTATGACAACATTTTTATCAATTATTGGTCAGTTTGGAGATTTAGTATTCTCAGCAATAAAAAGATATTATGGAAAAAAAGACTTTTCAAATATTATGCCAGGTCATGGTGGTATTTTGGATAGATTAGATAGTATTATTTTTGTAGCGTTAGGATTTATGTTTTTTATTTCACTTATATAGGAGGAATAATAATGACAATTATATATTTTATTTTAGTACTTGGAATAACAGTTTTTATTCATGAGTTAGGTCACTTTTTGTTTGCAAAGAAAGCTGGTATTTATGTATATGAGTTTTCAATTGGAATGGGACCTAAATTATTTCAAATTCATAGTAAAAAGGATGAAACAGTATATAGTATAAGACTTTTTCCAATTGGTGGTTATGTTCAAATGGCTGGCGAATCAGTTGAAGAAGATAAGAATATTCCAAAAGAAAAAATGATGCAGTCAAAAACTTGGTTGCAACGTTTTATGACTATTATAGCTGGTGTCTTATTTAACTTTTTATTAGCAATCCTATTATTTTTTATAATTGGTTTAATTAATGGATCTCCAAGCCGTGAAACATACATTAATACCGTTGAAATTGATAGTCCAGCCTATAATGCAGGTCTTCTAGAAAATAGTAAAATTGTTAGTTTAAATGGACATAAAATTAAATCATTATCTCATCTTGCTCTTGAATTTGAGATAAATTATGGTGAAAATTTTGAGTTTACAGTTGTTACGCCTTCAGGTGAAGAAAGTAAAGTTTCAATAAAACCAGTTGAAAAAAATGATAATGTAGATGAAAATAACGACTCAGGAAAAAAATATTATTATGGATTCTCATATAAAAATAATTATGAAAAAGGTATCATTGCTGCTATAAAATACGCATTTACAAATGTTTTAGCTTTAATTCACCAGATGATTTTAGTAATATTTTACCTTATTACTGGTAAATTATCTTTAAATAATTTATCTGGTCCGATAGGCATTTACAATATAGTTGGAGAGGCCGCAAAATATGGAATATTAACTATGATGAATTTAATTGGACTATTATGCGTTAATGTAGGTTTTATTAATATATTACCACTTCCTGCTTTTGATGGTGGAAGATTATTATTTTTAGTTATTGAAAAAATTAAAGGTAAACCTGTTGATCCTAAAATAGAAAATACAATTCATTTAGTTGGAATGGTATTATTAATGATTTTAATGGTAGTAATAACATATAATGATATTTTGAGGTTTTTCTAATGAATATTGATTATGGTAAAATTTTTAAAAATTATAATTTTATTAATGAATATTGCTTTAATAAAGAAGATTATATTAGTGATATGCTTATCAAAAACTATAGAACATTAATTTATAATATTGATATTAATAATAAATTAGATTTGCGTCTTGCTAAAAAAATAGATATTATTATGAATTTATATATTATTGATATTGATTTTTATAAGAATATTCAAGATTATTTAAACGATTTTGAACATAGCAATATACAAGATTTAAATAAAATTTTAATAAAAGAATATGAGAAATATCAACAAATTTTACCTACAATAACAACAAGTAGATGGATATAATTGGTATTATAAATTTATATATGCATATAAGTAAAGTAGAGTTTTTCTACTTTTTTTAAAAATTTTATTGTCTAAATTATATTTTAATGATATAATACACTTGGCTTTTTCAAATACACACGGCATTGATTTAAGTTCCTAGTGCCTTATGGTGGAATTTAAAGATGATGTGTCGGAGGAAAATAACAAAAGGAGGATGAAATATGGCAGTAGTGTCAATGAGTTATTTACTAGAAGCAGGAGTACATTTCGGTCATCAAACTAAGAGATGGAATCCTAAAATGAAAGAATATATATTTACATCAAGAGATGATATATATATTATTGATTTACAAAAAACAGCTAAAAAAATTGAGGAAGCATATGTAGCATTAAGAAATATTGTTGCAAATGGTGGAAAAGTTTTACTTGTAGGTACAAGAAAACAAGCTCAAGAAGCTGTTAGAGAAGAAGCACTTCGTTCAAAATCTTATTATGTAACAGAAAGATGGTTAGGTGGAACTTTAACAAACTTCAAAACAATTAGAAGAAGAGTTAAAAGATTAGAAGAAATCGAAAAAATGGAAAAAGATGGTTATTTCGATTTATTACCTAAAAAAGAAGTTATTGGTCTTAAAAAAGAATATGACAAATTAAATAAAATTCTATGTGGTATTCGTGAAATGTATAAATTACCAGATGCTTTATATATAGTTGATCCATCAAAAGAAGAAATCGCAATTAGAGAAGCAAGAAAACTTCATATTCCAGTTTTTGGAATTGTAGATACTAACTGTGATCCTGATATGGTAGATTATGTAATTCCAGGTAATGATGATGCTATTAGAGCAGTTAAATTAATTACTGGTGTTATGGCTAACGCAATTTGTGAAGCACAAGGTGAAAAATTAGTTGACTATGTTAAAGATGAAGATAAAAATAGTAATGCTAATGAAATTATGCAAAGAGCAGTAGATTCTGTTAAGAAAAAAGAAGATAGACCAAGAAGATTTGATAATAATAAAAGATTTGAAGATCGTAGAAACTTTAATAATGAAAGAAAAAATGATAGAAAAGAAGTTGCACAAACAAAAGAAGTAAAAAAAGAAGTTAAAGAAGAAAAAGTTGCTGTAAAAGAAGAAAAAGCTAGTACTGATTTAAGTACATTAACAGTTGCTGAACTTCGTGAAATGGCTAAGTCAAAAGAAGTTAAAGGTTATTCTACAATGAAAAAGTCAGAATTAATCGATGCTTTAAAATAATAGATAATAAGGTGATTTTAAAAAAATCATCTTTAATTTTAAAGGAAGGGAAGATAGTATGGTAAGTCCAAGTTTAGTAAAAGATTTAAGAGAAATGACAGGAGCAGGAATGCTTGATTGTAAAAAAGCATTGGATGCAACAAATGGAAATATTGATGAAGCAGTTAATTGGTTAAGAGAAAAAGGAATTTCAAAAGCTGCAAAAAAAGCTGATCGTATCGCTGCAGAAGGAATTGCTTCAATATTAATTGATGGAAATAATGCAGTCATATTAGAAGTAAATTCAGAAACTGACTTTGTTGCTAAAAATGAAGAATTTTTAAGTATGGTTAAAGACATTTTAAAAACAATCATAAAAAGTGATGTAAAAAGTATAGAAGATGTTTTAGCATTAAATTGCGATGGTGAAACTATTGAATCACTAATCGTTAATAAAACTGCAACAATTGGAGAAAAGTTAAGTTTAAGAAGATTTGAAAAAGTAACTAAAAAAGATAATGAACAATTTGGTTCATATATTCACATGGGTGGTAGAATCGCAACTCTAATTGTTACTGAAAATACGACTGAAGAAGTGGCTAAAGATGTTGCTATGCATGCTGCAGCAATGAGACCTTTATATTTACATAGTAGTGAGGTTCCTGAAGCTGTTCTTGAAAAAGAAAAAGAAGTTATTAGAGAACAATTAATTAATGAAGGTAAACCAGCTGATAGAATAGAAAGTATTATGGTTGGTAAAATTAATAAATACTATGAAGAAGTAGCTTTAGAAAATCAAATTTTTATTAAAGCAGAAAATAAAGAAACTGTAGCTAAATTTGTAGCTAATCATGGAGGAAAAATATTATCTATGATTCGTTATGAAGTTGGTGAAGGTATTGAGAAAAAAGAAGAAAACTTTGCTGATGAAGTAGCAAAACAAATTAATAATATATAATATGTAAAAGCAAATAGAAATTTCTATTTGTTTTTTTCCCATAATTTTACATATTTTTATCAAATTTTAAACACATTTATTTTTTATAATGATTACAGTTGGAGGTGATCATAGTAGAAAAATAAATACTTAAATATAATAAAATATGAGGTGGTTGAGTAAATAATTGTGATATACTATAAACTGAGGTGTAGATATGTACAATATTTGTTTAGTTGAAGATGAAAAGGATTTAAATCATTTGATTAAAACTTATCTAGAACGTGAAGGATATAATGTTACTACATATTTTAATGGTAATAGCGCTATAGAACACGTAAATGATAATTTTGATTTGTGGGTTGTTGATATAATGTTAGGCGACAGTATTAGTGGTTACGATATTATAAAAAAAATTAGAGAAATAAAACCTAATTTACCAGTCATTTTTACATCGGCGCGAGATCAAGATTTAGATAAGATTATAGGACTTGAGTTAGGAAGTGATGATTATGTTACAAAGCCCTACTCTCCAAAAGAATTAGTTTTAAGAATAAATAATATTATTAAAAGAGTATACAATAAAACTCAAAAATTAGTTTATGAAAATTATGAAATAGATGTAGATAAACGCGTCTGCTATGATAATAAAAAAGAAGTAGAATTAACTACATTGGAATTTGAACTTTTATTGTTATTAATTAATAATAAAAATACCTCATTTAGCCGCGATGATATTTTAAAAAAAGTTTGGGGTAGTGATTATTTTGGAAGTGATAGGGTAGTTGATGATTTGGTTAGAAGACTAAGAAAAAAGATGCCTAAAATAAAAATTAATACAATTTATGGATTCGGGTATCGATTAGTATGAAAACATTAAAAAATAATTTAATGAAACAACTTGTTACAATAGGTATTATTATTGTTTTAATAATAGCTTTAAGTTTGATAATTTTATTACCAAGACTTTTATTACCAATTTATGAAAAAAATATATATGAATATTTAAAAAAACCATTAGAATTAATTGATATTGACATTAATTCTAATGATAATGTAACATCTAGTGATGTAGCATATATTTATATAAAAAATAATGGTGATATTGTAACATCTAGTAATTATAGTAATATTATAAATGCAAGTTATGATATAGTATTAGAAAAAATGGATAATGAATATGGAAAATTTTATTTTCAAGGTAGAAATTATTATTATTATACTATGTCAGTTAACGGTGATTATAGGGTATCAATTTCAACTAACAATTATGTTTTAGAAATAAGAAAAGACATTTTATTTACAATATATCCAATTTTATTTATAACATTATTAATTATATCTGCATTACTTGTTTTTTGGGCGAGTAATTTAGCACTAAAAATTGAACATTTAAAAGAAAAAATAGACAATTTGGACAATGATGACTATGTAGATAATTATGACTATTTAGTAGATGATGAACTTAAAGTTTTATCAGAAGCGATTGATGATATGAAATTACATTTAAAAAAAGAAGAAGAATATAAGAATCAAATGTATCAAAATATATCGCATGATTTTAAAACTCCTCTCACAGTGATTAAATCATATATAGAAGCAGTAGATGATGGCGTTGAAAGTACGGAAACTGCTACTAAAGTTATAAAAGAACAAATAAATAAATTAGAAATAAAAGTACACTCCTTACTATACTTAAATAAACTTAATTATATAAAAGATTTTAATGAATATAAAAATTCACAAGTTGATTTATCACAAATTTTATTGTCATGTGTAGAAAAATTTAAAATTCAAAGACCTGATATAGAATTCAAAATCTGTATTATGGATAAAAAAACTATATTTAATGGTACATCTGATATGTGGGAAACAATTATAGACAATCTCTTAAACAATTTTATGAGATATGCATCAAAACAAATTAAAATTACAATTAAAAACGGCAAAATAAATTTTTATAATGATGGACCAAATATAAATGAAGATGTCTTAGATGATATATTCACTCCATATACTAAAGGCATTAAAGGTCAATTCGGTTTAGGATTATCAATCGTAAAAAAAACAATTACTCTTTTGGGATATGAGATAATTGTTAAAAATGATAAGAAGGGAGTCAATTTTATGATTAAATAAAAGGCTGGGTACAAGGTATCTTGCCTTTTTTAAATGAATTTTTTTATATTACTAGCAATATTTATTCTTTCTGATTCATTAGAATTTTGCCACAATATTTCAAAGAAAACACCAAGTCCTGGTAATGTTATTTCGTCTTGTTCTGAAATAGCCTCGTTAATTGAATCACTTATATCTTCTAAAGTAGAATTTTTAAAATTATTTTTTATATTTTTTCTTATATCTATCTGCATATTATCATCCTTTCTAATTTATTTTGTAAAATAAAAAAATTTTTATTCAAATTCTTTACATATAAACTTTATAACATATAGAAATTTAACTTAAATTATGCTAGAATATATTTATATTGAATCATGGAGGTATTTAAAATGTGTGGGTTTGTAGGATTTGTAGATAAAGAAAAAAATAAGAAAAAAATAATCAAAGATATGGCTGATATGATTAAACATAGAGGACCTGATAGCGATGGATATTTTTGTGATGAAAATGTTGCTTTAGGTTTTCGTAGACTTAGTATAATAGATTTAAATAATGGTTCCCAACCAATTTATAATGAAGATAATACTAAGGTAATTGTTTTTAATGGTGAAATATATAACTATGAAGAATTAAAAACTGAACTTTTAAAATGTGGTCATATTTTTAAAACGGAAACAGATACTGAAGTATTACTTCATGGTTATGAGGAATATAGGGAGGAATTATTACCTAAATTACGTGGTATGTTTGCTTTTGTCATATATGATACAAATAGTAAAGAATTATTTGCGGCACGTGACTTTTATGGTATAAAACCTTTTTATTACTATAAAAATGACGATGAATTATTATTCTCATCAGAAATAAAAAGTTTTTTAGCGCATCCTAATTTTAAAAAAGAACTTAATTTAGAAATGCTTGAAAGTTATTTAACTTTTCAATATAGTGTAGGTGAGGATACATTTTTTAAAAATGTTTATAAGTTACGTCCTGGACATTATTTAAAATATAAAGATGGATCATTAGAAATAAAAAAATATTATGAATTAAAATTTGACGAGGATAATACTAAAACATTAGAAGAATGGGAAAAAGGCATTAGAGAACATTTAGATGATTCTATAAAAGCTCATAAAATTAGTGATGTTGAAGTTGGATCATTTTTATCTAGTGGTGTAGATTCATCATTAATCGCAACATTAAGTAACGTTGATAAAACATTTACTGTTGGATTTGAAAATAAACAATATAGTGAAATTGATTATGCAAAAGATTTATCAAAAAAAATAAATACTAAAAATATTAACAAAATAATAACTAAGAAAGAATATTTTGATAAAATTTCTGATATTATGTATTATATGGATGAACCCTTAGCAGATCCTTCTTGTATTGCGCTTTATTTTGTTGCAAATATTGCGTCACAAAATGTTAAGGTTGCACTATCAGGAGAAGGTGCTGATGAAATATTTGGTGGATATAATATTTATGCTGAGCCATATACATGGGCATGGTATTATAAAATTCCATATCCAATTAGAAAATTAATAGGAAGTTGCGCTAGTATTTTTAAACATAAAAGAGGAATTAACTTTTTAATTAGACGTGGTCAAAAATTAGAAGATAGATATGTGGGTAATGCTTTTATATTTAATAATAAAGAAGTAAAAAAAATATTATCTTATAAACCATATAAAAAAGGTTATCAAGAATTTACTAAAGAATACTATGATAAAGTTAAAGATAAAGATGATGTCACAAAAATGCAATATATTGACTTTAATTTTTGGTTAATAGGAGATATTTTATTAAAAGCTGATAAAATGAGTATGGCTAATTCACTAGAAGTTAGAGTTCCATACTTAGATAGAATTGTTATTGATTACGCTAGACATATTCCAACGAAATATAAAGTAGATAAAAATACTACAAAAAAATGTTTTAGACGTGTCGCTAGTGAGGTATTAGAAGATAAAGTATCTAGTAAGAAAAAATTAGGTTTTCCAGTTCCAATTAGAAATTGGATAAAAGAAGATGATATTTATAATAAAATCAAATCAAGATTTTTAGAGGCTGGTGAATTTTTTAATACTAAAGAAATTGTTAAATTATTAGATGATCATAGAAATAATAAATATGATAATAGTAGAAAAATTTGGACTATTTATATATTTTTGATTTGGTATGATAGATATTTTGCCTAAAAGTTCATTAAAATTGAACTTTTTTTTGTTAAAAAGCAGGAAAATGTAATAGTTTTTTCGAAAAATATATATGGGGGGTGATAAAAATTAAGATTATAGAAAAAACTCTAGGTAATGGAGAGATAATACCATTAACATTTGATCCAATATTTACTAGCATATTTAATAATGAAGAAAATATATGTATATTAGAAGATTTTATATCAATATATTTTGATATTCCGATTAATGAAGTAATTGGTAACTTAAAAATATTAAGTAGGAAATTAAATAAAAATAATAAATTAGAAGCGAGTAAAGAGGTCGATTTATTATTATCTTTGAATGGAATAAAAATAAATATAGAATTATCTAATAGATGTACTATAGGAGTTAGAGAAAGAAACTTAGTATATATTTGTGGACAACATTCGAAACAATTAAAAGTAGGAGACAAAAATTA
>CAJLIR010000031.1 GCA_905206805.1 uncultured Caryophanales bacterium
ACAATTAAAGCCAGTAAGAACATTTATAATAATTAATTATCCATATAAATTAAAAGCAATAAAGAATATAGTAAAATTAAAAGTATTAAGTTCAAATTATATTTTTAATAATAAAAAAGAGTATAAGATATTAAATTTATATGAAATAGATAAGAATAAATTAGATAATTATAATGAATTATATAAATTATTTAAAATTAATGATTTTGATATATTAGATAGAGAAATAAAAGAAAAATTACCAAGACAAATATTAGAAGATATGAAAAAATTCAATTTAAATAAGGAGGATAGAAAAAATATGGAAGATATTGTAGAATTAATGAGAAATGAGAAAGAAGATTATGGAGCAGCATATGAATGTGGAGTTATTGATGGAGAAAAACGAGGCGAAAAACGAGGAATTAGTGAAAGAAACACCCAAATAGCAAAGTCAATGTATCGTGAAAATATAGACTTAAGTACTATATCAAGAGTTACAAATTTAGGAATTACTGAATTACAAGGAATGTTTAATATAAATTGAATCATTCTTTTTCTTTATGAAATTTATCTATAACAACACAACAGTATATAATATACATTTTTTTCTAAAATAAATGACAAATAAGAACTATAATTACTTATTTGTCAATGTTTAAGATGGAATATTGATTTAATTTTTTAATTACTAATTATTGCAGTAATATTTAAAAATAAAGCAAATACTAACCATAATAAATATGGAATTTGTATTTTTGCCGCAATTACATTATATTCTTTAAAATAATTAATCATATTTATTACTATTATTATTAATAATATAATAATTAAAAGGGCTAAAAATTTTAAATTTAAGTTAAAATAAATAAGTGGCCATAGAAAATTTATAATTAATTGTAAATAGTAAATTAATAAATTCCCACCATTTTCACTAACTAAATAACTAGATATTCCCATTAATATGTATAAGATAGTCCATACAATCGGAAAAATAATTGCAGGTACAAAAGAATTATAATTAGAAGTATTTGAAATTAATCCAATTAATAATCCACCACCAAGGGGAATAATTATTGATTTTAAAAACTTAAATATTTTATTTTCTTTCATGATATTCACCTAATAAATTATATAAAAAAAACAAGATGATTATTCTTGTTTATCTACTGGAAGCAAATCTTCTAATTTTAATTCATTTAAGTATGGTTCTGTTCCTTTTAAATAATATAATAAAGTTTTTTTATCATTTGTTGTTATTTCACCACTTATTGGATCAACTAAAACTCCCACTACATTATCTGGTATTTCATACCAGGTATTTTCTTTGTCTTTTAAATAAAATTCCATTGAATCAATCCACATATTTTTTATACCAGCACTTTCTTTTGAATCTACTTTTGAATTATCATCATATCCTGACCATATTCCAATTAATAAATCAGGATTATAACCAAATATTAAAAGATCTGTATCAGTAGTTCCTGTTTTAACAGCGTATTTATGTGTCATTTTATAAGCTATATTATAACAGGTTGGATAACTGTAATCTATAAAATCACTTGAGTAGGAATTTGTTAGTAATTCATTTAAAATAAAAACGGAATTTTTATTTAATATTTGTTCTTCTTGTGTCTTATATTCATATAAAACATTTCCATTCATATCTTCAACTCGTTCAATTAAATGTGGCGTTATTTTATATCCATTATTTGCAAATGCTCCATATGCTTGCATCATTTCCATAATATTAATTTCTTCAGTTCCAAGTGCAAGTGATGGAATTGCTTCTAAATTACTTTTGATTCCTAATTTTTTTGCAGTATCAACTAAAATATCTTCACCCAAAAAAAGATTTGTTTTAACAGCATATATATTGTCAGAATATGCAAGTGCAGCTGCTAAACTTATTTCTTTATTAGGATATTGATTTCCAAAATTTTGAGGAGAATATGTTTTATTTTCACTAAAAACAAATGTAGTTTTTGTACTATTAAATTTTGTTGATGATGTAAACCCATTTTCTAGTGCTGCATAATAAAGTATTGGTTTCATCGTAGAACCAACTTGTCTTTTTGAGTTTGTTGCTCGGTTAAATTGACTTTTAGAGTAATCTTTTCCACCAATGAGTGCTAAAATTTTACCAGTATTAGGTTCAATTGCGACACTGGCAATTTCTAAATTTTCATTTGTAATATCATTTTTCATATTTTGTTCCATATTTTTTTGGAGTTCTATATCTAAAGCTGTATATACTTTTAATCCACCAGTTGCTAAAAATGAACTTGGAATCGAATCAATATTTTTTAATTCATCAATAACTGCATCTTGATAATACATAAGTGTTGATAAATTATTTCGCTCTTCAATACCGTAATATTCTAATTTTGTATTGTATGCTTCATCTTTCTCTTCTTCAGTAATATATTTATTTTTTACCATTGAATTTAAAATTAATAATTGTCTTTCTTTAGCAGCTTTTTCATTTACAAGTGGAGAATAAAGAGATGGATATTTTGGAATTCCTGCTAAAATTGTTGCTTCTGCTAAGGATAATTCGCTTGCACTTTTGTTAAAATAATAATGTGAAGCATTCTCTATTCCAAAAATTCCTCCGTAATTTATTGTGTTTAAATACCCTTCTAATATTTCATTTTTACTATAATATGCTTCTAATCTAACCGTTAACCATGCTTCATCGATTTTTCTATTCCATGTTTTATCAAAATCTAGAAATAAATTTTTAGCGTATTGTTGACTTATAGTAGAAGCTCCTTGTAGTGTTTTTCCATTTGTTAAATTAATATATAGAGCTTTAAATATTCTTGGAAAATCAAATCCTTTATGTGAATAAAAATTTTTGTCTTCAACAGAAATAGTAGCATTAATCATATTTTCACTAATTTGATCTAAACTAATCCAATCATTTGAATTGCCACCAGTAAAAAGATGGGATTCATTATCATACAAATAAAAGCTGTTGGCGGTAGATATATCTAGTTTTGGCCAAGTTTTGGCATATATATATATTCCAACATAAAAAATTAAAAATACTAGCGCAAATATGCTTGTAATTAAAATGCTATTTTTTAAAATTTTCATAATATTCTCCAATCTTTAACTATATTTATTATTTGTTTTTTTATAAAAAATATAAGTAAATTTGGATAATATTTGAAATTAAAAATTTTTAAAAAAGTTATTTTTTTTATATTATATATTAAATTTATGATAAAATTATTAGGGAGATGATTTTATGAAACCTGTTGTTTTATGTATTTTAGATGGATGTGGTATTAGAAAAGAAAGCGATGGAAATGCATTTTTAAATGCTAAAAAACCTACATTTGATATGTTAATGGAAAAATATCCACATTCTATATTGCAAGCAAGTGGACCTGCTGTAGGTTTGCCTATTGGACAAATGGGAACTAGTGAAGTAGGACATATGAATTTAGGTTCAGGAAGAGTAGCACTACAGCCACTTCAAGCTATTACTAAATCTATTGAAGATAAATCTTTTTTTGAAAATGAAAAAATTTTAAAAGTATTAAATCATGTAAAAAATAATAACTCTGCATTACATATTATGGGACTTTTATCTGATGGTGGAGTTCATTCACACATTAATCATTTATTAAGTTTGTTAGATATGTGTAAAATGAATAATGTAAAAAATGTTTATTTAGATATTTTTACAGATGGTAGAGATACTTATGAAAAAAGTGCTAAAAAATATTTAGATATTCTTGAGAAAAAATTAGAAGAACTTAATATTGGCGTCGTTTCAACAATATCTGGAAGATATTATGCGATGGATAGGGATAATAATTTTGATAGACTAAAATTAGCATATGACGCAATTTGCTATGGAGTAGGAAAAAAATATAGTAATTATGATGAATATTTATCTGATAATTATAATAATGGAATAAATGATGAATTTTTTGTTCCTGGAATTATAAACTCTCATCCTATTAAAGATAATGATGGAATTATTACTTTTAATTTTAGAAAAGATCGTATAAGAGAATTATTTACAGTATTAAGTAACGTACATGAATATGAATCTTTGGCCTTAGAAAAAGATTTAAAACTAATTGATTATAAAAATTTAGAAATTTTGACTATGTTTCCTGTAACAGAAACTGTTAAAGCGCCACATGCTTTTAATGATTTAGATTTAAAAAATATCTTAGTTGATTATTTGCACAATTCAGGTATAAGTCAATTAAGACTTGCAGAAACAGAAAAATTTCCTCATGTAACATTCTTCTTTGATGGTGGTAGAGAAGTAGAATATAATGATATGAAAAAAATTATTGTTCCTTCACCTAAAGTTGCAACTTATGATTTGAAACCTGAAATGAGTGTTTATGAAGTAACAGATAATTTTTTACGTGAAGCAAAAAACTTTGATGTTACAATTATGAACCTAGCAAATGGTGACATGGTAGGACATACAGGTAATTATGAAGCTGCAAAAGAAGCCGTTGAAGATATGGATAAATGTTTAGAAAAAATATACAATAAAGTTATGGAACTTGGTGGTGTTTTAATTATAATTGCGGATCATGGAAATTGTGATATGATGTGGGATAGTAATCATAATCCTGTAACTAGTCATACAACTAATCCTGTTCCTTGTATTATTACTAAAGAAGGAATCAGTCTAAATGATGGTATATTAGCTGATGTTGCTCCAACTTTATTATATTTATTAGGTCTAAAAGTTCCAAATGAAATGACTGGTAATATTTTAATTAAAGAAAATAAATAAAAATAGTTATATTTATAAAATTTTGTTGAATATATATTTTTAGTTTGATATAATTTTAGTAGTTGTGATGAACAAGAGGAGTAGATTATTAATTATTTAAGAGAGCAAATGGTTGGTGAAAATTTGTATAAAAAATAATTGAAGGTAGCTTGGGAGCATTTTTTCTGAAATTAAGTAAGAAATTACGTATAACTGCGTTAAAGTAATAAGTGGCATACCTATAATGGTATGAATTAAGGTGGTACCGTGGACATATAAGTTCATCCTTTGTTATAAGGATGAACTTTTTTATGGAGAATTTTATGAAAAAAATAGTTGATTCAAACAAATTTGAAAAAATTATAGCAAATAAAAAAATGCTTTTTTACGATTTAAAAGGATATTTATTAATTTATGAAAATAATTTTAATTTTTATTTTCCAAAAGCTATAACAAATTCAGAAAGTGATTTTTTTAATAATATTAAATACCAAACTAATATTAATTTTAATATTGAATGTGCAGAAAAAATTTTAGAAATTGTAAATTATGAGACTAGGTTTAATTTATTAAATGGAAAATTAAAAAAAGAGTATTTAAAAATTATTAAAGATTATTATTGCTATTTAATATCATTTAAAAATTATGAAAATCAAATATTTGATAAAATATCTTATGGTGTACCAAAAATTATGAAGATTGACGATATTATTTCTATTTTGAAAGTAAATGAAAATTATTGTAATAATACACTTCAGAGTGTATATGAATTAAAGAAAAGAATTGGAGGATAGATTTATGTTAGATAAAAAATATAATGCTACAGAAAAAGAAAGCAAATGGTCAAATTATTGGAAGGAAAATGGAATATATGATTTTAAGCCAGATCATAGAAAAGTATTTTCAATAGATACACCGCCACCAACAGTTAATGGAAAAATTCATATTGGTCATATATTCTCATATTCGCAAACAGAAATGATTGCTAGATATAAGAGATTAAGAGGGTATAATATATTTTATCCATTTGGATTTGATGATAATGGTCTTCCAAGTGAAAGACTAGTTGAAAAAGAACAAGGTAAAAAAGCACATGAAATAGGGAGAGAAGAATTCTCAAAATTATGTTATGAAACTACTGATAAATATGAAGCAGAATTCCAAGATTTATTTAGTAAAATGGGCGTTAGTACTGATTGGAATATTCATTATAAGACAGTTAGTCCATCAACAATTAAAATAAGTCAAAAATCATTTTTAGATTTAATTAATAAAGGACATTGTTATCATAAAGAAAGCCCAGCCCTTTGGTGTAATGAATGTTTAACTAGTATTGCGCAAGCAGAACTTGAAACAAAAACAATTAAAACAACATTTAATTATGTTAATTTCAAAACTGTTGAAGATAATGAAGAATTTACAATCGCAACTACAAGACCAGAATTATTACCTGCCATTGTATGTGTATTTGTTAATCCTTTTGATAAAAAAAATAACCATCTAATAGGAAAAAAAGCGCACATTCCAGTAATAGATGTTGAAGTACCTATTATGGGTGATGAAAAAGTTGCTATGGATAAAGGTACTGGTATAGTTATGTGTTGTACTTTTGGAGATCAAACAGATATTGAATGGTGGAAAAAATATAATTTACCTCTTAAATATATTTTCACAGATAATGGTCGTATTATTGATTCGGTTCCTAATTATGGTGGAATGAAAATTAAAGAAGCAAGAAAACAAATAATTGAAGATTTACAAAGTGGTGGATTTATAGTAAAAATAGAAGAATTAGAACATGAGGTTCAAACACATGAAAGATGTGGTAAAGAAGTTGAATACTCTGTAATGAAACAATGGTTTATTGATACTATGAATCATAAAGATGATTTTATTAAAATAGGAAATGAAATAAAATGGCACCCTGATTATATGCATAATAGATATAATGAGTGGGTTGAAAATATTATGTGGGATTGGTGTATATCAAGACAAAGATATTTTGGTGTACCATTTCCAGTTTGGTATTGTAAGAAATGTGGCGAGTCGATTTTTGCAAATGAGGAAGATTTACCTGTAAATCCATTATCTGATAACCCAAAAATTGATAAGTGCCCTAAATGTGGTTGCACTGAATTTATACCAGAAACTGATGTTATGGATACATGGGCAACTTCCTCAGTAACCCCTTTAATCAATATGAAATATGGGGAAAAAGATAATTATGAGTCATTGTTGAAACCAATGAGTTTAAGAACAAATGCATCAGAAATAATTAGAACGTGGGATTTTTATACAATAGTTAAATCATTTTATCACTTTGGAACTAGACCATGGGATAATGTAATGATTTCTGGATTTGTTATGGCTAGTAAAGGAGAAAAAATTAGTAAATCAAAAGGAAACAGTAAAATTGAACCGATGGATGCTATAAGAGAGTATTCAGCTGATGTATTAAGATATTGGGCAGGTACTGGTAGACTTGGTACTGATATAGTGTTTAGTGATGAAACATTACTTCGTGGTAAAAAATTAGTAAATAAAATTTGGAATGTTTCTAAATTTATAGAAATGCATTTGGCTGATTATGTAGATAAAGAATTTGATAATTATGAATATATTGATAAATGGATTTTAGGAAAATTTCAAGAAATGGAAAGTGGATTTATAAAATATCTTGATGAGTATGAAGTAGGACTTGCACTAAACACTCTTGAAAAATTCTTCTGGAATTTTTGTGATAATTATATAGAAATTGTAAAACATAGGTTATATAGACCAGAAGAATTTGGTGAAGTTCCAAGATATTCAGGACAAAAAACAGTTTATACAATTCTTTATAAAATATTACAAGACTTTAGTATATTTTTTCCATTTATTACAGAAGAAATATATCAAGAATTATATCATGATAATAAATCGATACATTTAACTGAAATTAAGCCATTAGAATTTAATTTTAATAGAGAATTGGAAATTGGAGATTTAATTATTGATATAATAAGTAGTGTAAGAGGACAAAAAACAATTAATAGTGTTTCCCTTAAAACACCTGTTAAGAATTTAAAATTAAGTGTAAATAAAGAACTAAAAGATGCTATCGAATCATCTATTAAAGATTTTAGAGCGACCTTATTTATTCAAAATTTAGAAATGAATCAAGTATCAGGTGATTATTCAATTGATGATGTAGAACTTGAATTAGAAAAAAACGAATAGAAAATTGACTGAGTAAAAGTGAATAACTTTTATTCAGTTTTTTGTTGAATAACAAAAATGAATATGATAAAATTTTTATAGTAAGGATAGAT
>CAJLIR010000032.1 GCA_905206805.1 uncultured Caryophanales bacterium
TATTATCTCTCCATTACCTAGAGTTTTTTCTATAATCTTAATTTTTATCACCTCCCATATATATTTTTCGAAAAAACTATTCCATTTCCCTGCTTTTTAACAAAAAAAAAGTTCAATTTTAATGAACTTTTCTAATAATATTATTTATTCATAAGTTTTCCAAGATAAAGTGCTGTTCTTACCATTTGCGCACTATAACTCATTTCATTATCATACCAAGCAACTACTTTTACTAATTGACGTCCATCAACTTCTAAAACACTAGTAAGTAATCCATCAACTAATCCTCCTAGAGTAGAGCCAATTATATCACTTGACACTATTGGATCAACTGTATATCCTAACGTTTCATTTTTATTTTGAATAAAAGCATTATTAATCTCTTCAACAGTTACATTTTTTTCTAATTCAAGAGTTAAATCAACAACAGAACCAGTAGTTGTAGGAACTCTTAAAGCACTACCATCTAATTTTCCCTTTAATTCTGGAATAACTAAACCAATAGCACTTGCCGCACCTGTCGATGATGGAATTATATTTGCTGCTGCTGCACGTCCACGACGAGACTTCGCACCTTTTTTATGAGCAATATCAAGTGTAGCTTGATCATTTGTATATGCATGAACTGTTGTCATGTAACCCTTTACAATTTTGAAATTATCATTTAACACTTTACATACTGGTGCTAGACAATTTGTTGTACAAGAAGCAGCACTAATAACTTCTTCAGTTCCATCTAATGTATCATGATTTACATTATAAACAATTGTCTTCATATCACCTTTTCCAGGTGCACTAATTATAACTTTTTTGGCACCTGCCTTAATATGAGCTAATGCCTTATCCTTTTCCACAAATCTTCCAGTACATTCAAATACTTCATCGATTTGTAATTCACCCCAAGGTAAATTCGCAGGATCTGTTTCTGAATATACTCTGATTTTTTTATTACCTACAATAATATAATTACCTTCATAACTTATTTCATCTACACGGTAATTCCTATGTGATGTATCATATTTTAATAAATATGCTAACTGTTCTGCATCAGTCAAATCATTAATAGCTACAACATCAAACATAGGATTACTATCCATAAGTCTAAATACTAATCTTCCAATTCTTCCAAAACCATTAATCGCAACTCTTATCATTTATTATCTCCTATCAAATTTTTTTATTTTACAAATATCACTACTTGGTAAACTGTCATACATTTTAGAATAATCAATTTGATTTAATTCTAGCATTTGCTTTAAACTTTTTAATATCTTTTTTTTAAATTTTACTTTTTTATACTTATTTTTTTTAATCATACTGCACACTACTTTCTTTAATCATTGAATACACTACCACCAATAAATTCCCTAAGTATTGAATCACTAGGAACATCATCACTAGGAATTGGTAAAAAATTTCTCAAAAAATTTATCAACCTTAATGCTTCTGGGTACATAGGATCATCCTCTGCAACAGAAAATAATAAAGGTTCTGCATAAGTTTTTAAAACTCCAATTTCATATACTAATGCAGAATTAATAATTTCATCTACATTGTCCTGATATGGAAAAATATATTTTTCTTCCCCTCTCTTTATTTTTGACCACATTTTAAGAGTATCACTAGCACTATGTCCACGATATTTATTATCCCTGATAATTCTTCTTAATTTTCTTGTATCAGTTGTACGAATATAGTTATGATTATCAATATTTAATTGTGTTAGTGGACTAATATATATTTTAAATTTATTTTTAGATTCAATTGACATTGTCATAACATCATTTAAAGCATGTAACCCTTCAATAATTATTATATCGTTTTCTCCTAATTTTAACCACTTATTTTTATATTCTCTTTTTCCAAGAACAAAATTATATTGAGGTAATAATACTTTTTCACCATCTAACAAACTGAAAAGTTGTTTGTTAAACAAATCAATATCCAAGGCATCTATCGATTCAAAATCGAGTTCTCCATTTTCATCTCGTGGTGTATCCTCTCTATTAACAAAATAATCATCAATTGAAATTTGATGTGGGACTAAGCCTTTACTTCGAAGATAAACTTCTAATTTTTTCGATGTAGTAGTTTTTCCACTAGATGAAGGTCCCGCAATTAAAACAACTTTAATATTTTTTGAATTCTCATATATTTTATCCGCTATTTTCGAAATTTGACTATTATAATATGCTTCTGATAAGCGAATTAAATCACTATACTTACCTAATGAAACAATTTCATTTAAATCTGCTGCATTTGAAATTTCAATTTTTCTTCCCCAATTAGTATAATCTAGAAATTTATTAAATAACAATTCATGATGCTTATATGGTAAAACACATTCTGGATTAAATATATCTGGATAACACATTACAAAACCTGATTCATTAATATAATTTAAGGCAAACTCTTCTAAATATCTAGTTGATGGAACCATTTCACTATAATAATAGTCATAAACATCATCAATACGATACAAATTTATATAAGTATTACTAATATATTTTAAAACTTTAACTTTATCTAACCATTTTTTCTTTTTAAAATATTTTATTGAATCTATTCTAGATGCACTAATTTTATTAAAAATCAAATCTTCAGATACAATTTTATTCATTTCTGTTTCAATATTTTTTAAAACTGATTTAGTTATCTTTATATCAACTAACTCACAATATACACCTTTACTAACTGAATGTTCAATTAAAACCTCAGCATCTTGACCAAATAATCTTTTAATTGCTAACACTAACATAAATTGTAAACTTTTTCGATAAATATGATTTCCAACTAAAGAACTTCTATCATAAAAATCAATGTTGCATTTTTTTGTTAATTTATCACTTAAGTCTACTATAGAATTGTCTACATTTGCAACTAATATAGGATATTCAAAATATCCTTGGAACTTCTCTCCAATTTCTTTAAAAGTTGTTCCTTCTAAAAAATCCATGGTAATAATATTACGAAAATTAACTTTGATACTTCTAGACATAATTATCCCTCTATTCTACTTATAATTATTCTATCAAAAAAAAAATATTTTGTCACATTTTTTAATGAATAAATATTAATACTTTACACTATTATAAATATTAGAGAGGTGATAATATGGGATTAATTCCTACTGTAATTGAAAAATGTAATAATGGAGAAAGAGCTTATGATATATATTCTAGATTATTAAAAGATAGAATTATTATGCTAAATGGTGAAATTGATGACATAAATTGTAATACTATAATTAGTGAACTTCTATATCTTGATTCATTAAATCATAATGATATAAGTTTATATATTAATTCTCCAGGAGGAAGTGTCACAGCTGGTATGGCAATATATGACACAATGAATTTTATAAAAAGTGATGTTTCAACAATTTGTATAGGAATGGCTGCATCAATGGGGGCATTTCTGTTATCAAGTGGTGAAAAAGGAAAAAGATTTGCCCTACATAATAGTGAAGTTATGATTCATCAACCATTAGGAGGAGCTCAAGGACAAGCAACAGAAATAAAAATCGCTGCAGAACGAATTTTAAAAATGCGTGAAAAATTAAATAAAATGCTTGCTAAAAATACTGGAAAAGATTTAAAAACTATTGAACATGATACAGAAAGAGACCATTTTTTAACAGCAAATGAAGCAGTTCAATATGGATTAATAGATAAAATTTTATAAATATTGTATAAAAATTTTTATATATTTACATAATATTTTTGGTGATAATATGTACTACATAAATTGTTTTTGGGTATATTCTATTATAGGATTTATATTAGAAACAATATCATACTCGATTTTCAAGTGGTCTGGTGAAAGTGGAATTTTATATGGTCCCTGGACACCATTATATGGATTTGGCGCAGTTATAATTATTTTTACTACAAAATATATCTTTAAAAACTTAAAAAAAAATAAATATATAAAATTCTTTTTAGTTTTTTTATTTAATTTTTTTCTATTAAGTTTTATCGAATTAGTTGGTGGACTTTTAATTGAAAAATTATTTTCAGTGACATGGTGGGATTATAGTGATCACTTATATCATATAGGTAAATATGTAGCACTTGATATGTCTTTAATTTGGGGATTTGCAGCTATAATACTTATTTATTTAATTAAACCTTTGATGGATAAAATAATTAAAATAATTCCGAATTTTATTGGTATTATTATGTTATTAATTATTATTTCCGACTTTATTATAACAATATTCACAAAAATAAAAATAAATTAATCTTTTTTGATTAATTTTTTTATGATATAGTTTATTTGGTGATTATATGTATTATTTTTTGTTAATCAATACAATTTCATTTTTATTTTATGGTATTGATAAATATAATTCTATAAAAGGAAAATGGCGTATTAAAGAAAATACTTTAATTTCTTTGAGTTTTTTAGGAGGAGTAATTGGTTCTATAACTGGTATCTATTTATTTCATCATAAAACCAAAAAATTAAAATTTAAAATTCTTAATTTAATTTCATTAATATTATGGATTACTCTTTATTTTTTAATAAATTAAAAAGAGGTTAAGACCTCTATTAACTTAAATGTTGCATACCTAGTTGAACTAATCTTTTAGTCATTTCCCCACCTACTGAACCATTCATTCTAGAAGATGTGTCTGGACCTAAAGTTACGCCAAATTCACGAGCTATTTCATATTTCATATTTTCAATAGCTTGTTTTGAACCAGGAACTACTAACTTATTTGTATTCATTTACTTCACCACCTTGTTTAATATTATAATACCCAAGATTGTGAAATATATTTATAAAAACTATTGCCAATTTTTGGTTAAGATAAATTATTTCCAACTAAATATAAAACTATACAAAGTATAACAGCTAAAATTAACATAGTTAAAACAGGTGTACTAATTAATTTTTTCTTTGGTTTACTTTCCTTTTCTTTATTATTTAATAAATTATCTAAACTTGATAATTTATCATCAGAATGAATAAAACTTTCAGTTGGATCAATATCTTCATCTACTTCTTCTTCATCTTTAGAACTATCTTTTGTTTCTATATTATTATCCTTATTTAAATTTTGTTCAATTTTATTATCAAAATCAAATGAGATTTCTTCATTTTCCTTAGGAGTTTCTTCATTAGTATCCACGATTTCTTCATTCCTGTGATATTTTTTTAAATTTTCTAAAGAAGATGTTGGAATGCTAATTTTTTGAACACTATCCAATACTATTGTAGCTGTATCAATTATATTACTATAATCACTAATTTCCGTTACAGGATTATTATTAGATAAAATGCCCTTAATTACATCTAAAAAAGTACTTTGTTTCTCACTATCAATTTTATTTACTACTAAACATTGATCACCATAACTAATTTTTCCAATATAAATATCAATTACACTCTTTTCAACCTGAGTATTGTAATAAACAATATAATTAACGTCATCAATTTTAAATGTAGTAGCTAAATTAACCAATGTACTTGATTTTCTATCATCTTTACTATGTAAATAAAATTCCATAACAATCACCCTATTCTGAAACAATTTTATAATAATTTTCCTATTTTTTCAAGTATTATAGTTATATTATTGACATATTTTGAAAAATTTTACATAAATATTAAAAAAAGACAGTAAAGTTCTGTCCATTTCTAATAGTATAATTATTTTGATTGGAAACTATTTCCACCCATTTGTTGTTCTCCCATTTGAACTAATCTTTTAGTGATTTCTCCACCTACTGATCCATTAGCTCTAGAAGTAGCATTTGGTCCCATAGTTACACCTAATTCATTTGCTATTTCATATTTCATTTTTTCAATAGCTTGTTTAGCACCAGGTACAACTAAATTACTCATATTTTTATTATTCATTTTGTTCACCTCCTGTACACTAATAGAATGTGTACATTTGGTTTTTTCATACATTTTTTTTATTGGAAATTTTTGGTTTATAATAATTCACTATAATCATCAATAAATTTTGTTACAACTTCTATATTATTAATAGCATCTTCTATTAATTCTTCATAGTTAAAATTATTTTCATAAATTAAACATTTTTCTAAAGATGGATTAATTACTGGATGTTTTGGTAAAAAAATTGTACAACAATCTTCATAAGGTAAAATACTTGTTTCATAAGTATTAATTTTTTTTGCAATTTCAATTATTTCTAATTTGTCCAAGCATGCTACAGGTCTAATTACTGGTAAATTTGTAACATTGTTTATAACAATCATACTATCCAATGTTTGACTTGCAACCTGACCAATACTTTCTCCATTTACAATTATTTTAAAATTTTTTCTTTTACAATATTCACTTGCAATACGATACATCATTCTACGCATTATGGTTATAATATAACTATCCTTAACATTTTTATAAATTTCTTCTTGAATTTTTGTAAAAGGAACAACATGTACCTTAACATTTCCAGAATATTCATTTAAAATAGAAGCTAATTTAAAAACTTTATTTTTAGCTTCAATACTTGTATGAGGTGGAGATTCAAAATATAGACATTCAATATCAACTCCACGTTTTAAAGCTAAATATCCAGCAACAGGTGAATCAATTCCACCGCTTAACATCAAAAGTCCTTTACCTTGAATTCCAACAGGATATCCACCAGCGCCTTTTAATTCACTAGTATAAATAAAAGTTCCCTCAGGACGAATTTCAATATTCACAATAATATCTGGATTATGAACATCTACAGTGCACTCTACATTTTTAAGAACAAAACTACCAAACAAATCATTTAATTCCATTGTATGAATTGGAAACGATTTATCAGCTCTTTTAGCACTTATTTTAAATGTTTTAAAATTTTTATCAGATAAAATATTCAATATTTCATTTTTTATATTTTCTATATTATTATCAACCCTATGACACACTACTATACCATGAATACCAAAAACTTTTTTTAATTTTAAAACAATTTCATCTAAATTATTATTTGTTTTTATATACATTCTTACTCTATCTTTAGTTATTTCAACATTATCATCTTTTAAAATACTTTTAATATTTCTATCTAATGTATTTATAAAAAATTTACGATTTGCCTTTTTTGTTGTTAATTCTCCATACTTTATTAATATTAACTTTTCCATAACTCACTTCCCCTAAAACATTATACCAATATTATTTATATGTTACAAACAAAATCAAAAAAAAATCATAATATGATGTTTTTCTTAAAGTTAACATCATATTATGACTTTAATAAGCTAGAACAATACGAAAAGCATCGTTGCAATTCTCAGCGCCAAGTCCACGAGTGAATTGGAATATGCCTGAAAAAGAGCCATCAACATAGCGACCACCACGTCTAATCCAAGGAGAAACAGCAGAAGGAAAATACGCATTATCACTAAACCATAAACCTCTATTCCCAACTGATGAATTTATTTTGGTATTAGCTATTTCTTTTGTGGCATCTCCTAGTAATCCAATTGTATAATCATACCACTTATCTGTATTTAATTCATATTTATAAGGATATAAATTATAATATTTTGAATCTGGGTAATCTATCCCGTCAGTTTTTTCTAATTGCGTTGCATCACTATCATTATTTCCAGGTGCACCATATATTCCATTAAATCCACTATTCCATCTATTATGACCTCCACTTACTAATTTATTATCTATAGTTATGGCTCCCATAACATATTCCCAGTTTCCTCCACTCATGTCGTAGATTCCTGTTATATTTCCTGTTGTACTTGCTTTTGCCTCTATATATGTATTTC
>CAJLIR010000033.1 GCA_905206805.1 uncultured Caryophanales bacterium
TATATACAGAATTATCAAAAAGTGAGTTAGAAAAAAATACTATGATTGCTGAAGCTAGAGATGAAGGCATTTTATTAGGTGAAAAACGTGGAGAAGCACGTGGTGAAAAAAGGGGTAAAAAAATTGGAATTAATGAGGGTATGAAAAAAAGAAACACTCAAATAGCAAAATCAATGTATCATGAAAATATAGACTTAGGTACTATATCAAGAGTTACAAACTTAGGAATTACTGAATTACAAGGAATGTTTAATATAAATTAAAACATTCTTTTTTTTGAGATAATTTTTTGACATAATTTTTAATCATAAACATATATAATATGAATAAGTTAAAGTAGGTGACATATATGGGGAGAAGATTTATAGCTAAAAAAAATAAAAATATTATAAGTTTATTTAAGTTAATTATTTTTGTAATAATTTGTGTTTTTATATTTTTAAAATTAATGAGTATACAAATATTTAAAACAAATACAAATTTAGTTATGTATACTATGGAATCTTCAAATCATTTAATAAATAATAATATATCATATGTTGATAAATTGAATAATTTAAGTAAATTTCTAACCAAATTAAATTTAAAACTTCCAAATACTTTATTTAAAAATAATTTTATTTTTATAAAAAAAGAAGAAATTTCTGAAAATAGTATGCCATTAATTTTTTTTGAGGAATTTATGAAAGATTTTAATGAAATAATTAATTCAACTACAAAAACCGTTAGTGTAGAAAATAAGGAACCAAAAGTATATATATATAATACTCATCAGACAGAAGAGTATGTAATGGAAAATAATTCTATACATAACTTAAATCCAGATGTTTATTCTGCTTCATATTATTTAAAAGAATTGCTAGAAAAAAAGGGTATAAAAACAATAGTTGAAGATGGAAATATAAAAGATTATTTATTAGCTAACAATTTAAATTACGATGATAGTTACATAGCTAGTAGGAATTTTTTAGAAAGTGCAGTTTTAAAATATCCTAGTATTGAAATATTCATTGATCTACATAGAGATGCTTTAACACATGATGCTGCAACAGTTACATTTGAAGGAAAAAATTATGCCAAAATATTATTTGTAGTTGGTTTAGATCACGAAAATTATAAACCGAACTTAGATTTTGCGAATGAACTAAATTCACTAGTTTTAAATGATTATGGTTTCCTAACTAGAGGTGTTCTAACAAAAAGTGGTCCTTTAGTTAACGGAATTTATAACCAAGATTTAAGTAGTCGTGTTATTTTGCTTGAAGTTGGTGGTAATGAAAGTACTATCGATGAAGTTACTAATACCTTAGAATTGATTAGTAACATTATATATAAGAAAATAGGTGATAAAGTTGAATGATAAAAAACAAGTTTTCTTTAAATATTTATTAAAATTATTTATAATCATAATTTTTGTTTCATTTTTAACTTTATATTTTTCTAAAAATTCTGGATATTTTGAATATGAACAATATAAAAAAACTAGTTTTACAAAGGAACAAATACAAAAATTTGAGCAAGATATTAAAGATGGAAAGAGTGTCGATATTACTGATTATATGAGTAATAATGATTCAGATTATTCAAATAAAATATCAAATATTGGACTTAATTTATCTAAAGGTATTGAAAAAACGATTAAGAGTGGTTTAAATAAAGCGATTGAATTACTTAATAATGCGTTGTCATAAGTTTTAACATTATTAAAATAATTAGAATAATATAAATAACTATTATTTTATTTGAAAAAATTTTACTTTTTGTTATTAATTATTTCAATAAATTTCTTAGTACTAAAATTTGGTATATGATTTTTTGATAATCAAAGTAAAAAAGTTGTCATTACTTGATAAACTATATTAAAAAATCAAAATTAATTAATATATTAGTTAGACTATTTAATAGTCTTTTTTATTTGTATTTTTATATTAAAACATAAACTATTTAACTTAATAACCAAATAATTAAAATAAACAATTAAAATTAATTTATTTATAATTATAATTAGATGATATTAATTAAAAAAATTAAACTTAAGTAAAAAAATAACAATTTATAATAATAAGTACCCAAATATGACAATTTTTATATTTTATTTAGAATTTATTTTTGATATAATGATACTAGGGTGTTAATATGAATAGTATATATGACTTAAGTTTAAAAGATTTAGAAGAATATTTTATTAATATTGGTGAGAAAAAATTTAAGGCTCAACAAGTATATGATTGGTTATATAAAAAAAGAGTAAGTAGTTTTTCTGATATGACCAACTTAAAGAAAGATTTAATATCAAAATTAAATTCTGATTTTTCTATTAGTGAATTAAAAATACTAAGTAGATTAGATGATACTGATGTTCATAAGTATTTATTTTGTCTAGAGGATAATAATAAAATTGAAGCAGTATTAATGAATCACGATTATGGTAATAGTCTTTGTATATCAACTCAAGTTGGTTGTAATATGAGTTGTGCATTCTGTGAAAGTGGAAGATTAAAAAAAGTTAGAAATTTATCTCCTAGTGAAATGGTTTTACCAATTTTACAAGTAGAAAAAGATTTAAATATCAGAATATCTCATATAGTTTTAATGGGAATAGGAGAACCCTTTGATAACTATAAAAATGTTATGAAGTTTTTAGATATCGTAAATGAACCTAAAGGAATTGAATTAGGATCACGTCATATTACTATTTCAACGTGTGGTGTTGTACCAAAAATATTAGAATTTATGGAAAATGATAAACAAGTTAATCTAGCGGTTTCACTTCACGCTCCTAATAATGATTTGCGTAATAAACTAATGCCTATTAATAAGGTTTATGACTTAAATTTATTAATACCTGCTATAAAAAAATATATTGATAAAACAAATCGTAGAGTAACTTTTGAATACATAATGTTATATAATGTTAATGATACTAGAAAGTGTGCGTTAGAACTTGCAAATTTGATTAAAGGTTTAAATTGTTATATTAATTTGATACCATATAACGAAACAAGTCATATTGAATTTAAAAAAAGTGATAAAAATAGAATATTAGAATTTTATGATATATTAAAACAAAATGGCGTAAATGTAACAATTAGAAGAGAATTTGGATCTAAGGTAATGGCTGCATGTGGTCAGTTAAGATCAAATTATGAGGGAGGTAAATAATGGAAAATTATTATTTAACGGATCCTGGAAAAGTAAGGGAACAAAATGAAGATAGTGTTATTATAGTTAAAAATCATAGTGATGAATACCTAATGGCTGTTGCTGATGGAATGGGTGGACACTCTAATGGTGAGGTCGCATCAAGTATTGCTATAACACATTTAGCTAATAATTTTAAAGAATTAAAATCGATAGGTTCAAAAGAGGACGCCATTTATTGGATGAGAGCTATAACAAATGAAATAAATGCACTTATTTATAAATATACGGAAGAACATCCTGATAGTACTGGTATGGGTACGACACTAGTTATGTCTTTAGTAACTAATGACTTTTTACTGTTTGGAAATATTGGAGACTCTTCTGGTTATGTGGTTAAAAATTCACAATTACACAAAATTACAACTGATCATACATTAGTAAATTTACTAGTTCAGTCCGGTGAACTTACCTTAAAAGAGGCAAAAGAGCATCCTAGAAAAAATGTACTTATGAAGGCATTAGGAGCTAATGTAACAGCAGAAATTGATGTTTTCGATGTTGAAAACGATGTTGATGCGATATTTTTATGTAGTGATGGATTAACAAATATGTTAGATGATGAGCAAATTGTAAAGGTTTTAAATTCTGATTTAACTATTGAAGAAAAAGTAAAAAAATTAATTTATAAAAGTAATAACCGTGGTGGTAATGATAATATGTCTATTGCCTATTTGGTAAAGAGGGGTGAGTAATATGGTAGTAAAGGGACAAATGATTAATGAAAGATATCAAATTATAAGACTTATTGGTGAAGGTGGCATGGCAAATGTATATCTTGCACACGATATTATTTTAGATAGAATGGTTGCTGTTAAAATATTACGTGGTGATTTAGCGGACGATGAAAAATTTGTTCGACGTTTTCAACGTGAAGCCATTGCGGCTAGTTCATTAACTCATCCTAATATTGTAGGTATGTATGATGTTGGAGAAGATAATGGTGACTATTTTATTGTTATGGAATATATTAACGGTAAAACACTAAAAAGTTTGATTAAAAAAAGAGGTGCACTTACTTTACCAGAGGTTATGGATATAATGATGCAGTTGTTGGATGGAATTAAGTGTGCTCACGATAGTTATATAATACATAGAGATATAAAACCTCAAAATGTTTTAATTCTTGATGATGGTACAGTTAAAATTACAGATTTTGGAATTGCAACAGCACTTAATAATAATGAGCTTACACAAACAAATTCTGTTATGGGATCGGTTCATTACCTTCCTCCAGAACAAGCTAATGGTGGTTCAACTACTGTTAAAAGTGACATTTATTCACTAGGAATATTAATGTATGAACTTTTAACTGGAAAGCTTCCATTTAAGGGTGAAAATGCAGTTGAAATTGCGATCAAACAAATGCGTGAAGAAATTCCAAGCGTTTGTTTAATAAATCCAGAAATTCCACAATCAATAGAAAACGTTATTTTGAAAGCTTGTGCTAAAAACCCTAAAAATCGTTATGATAGTGTAGCTGAGATGCAAGAAGATTTAAAAACAGCTTTAGATCCAGAAAGAAGAAATGAACCAAGATATGTTTATAAGTTTGATGAACGTGATTTAGATGATACGAAAGAATTTGTTGGTGAAACACGTGAAGAAAAAATCGCAAAAATTATGAAATCCGATGATGATATGTCAAATGATATGAAGGAAGAAAAACAAAAGGGTTTAAATGTTACATTATTTTTACTAGTTGTAGTTTTTGGATTAATCGCACTTTTCATAATAGGTGCTATAGTTATTTATCCAAAATTAAGTGAAGTTCCAGATGTTAAAATCCCTGATGTTAGTGGTAAAACACGTGATGAAGCAGTCAGTGAATTAACAAAATTAGGTTTAAAAATATATGATAATGATGTAACTGAATCAAGTAATGATATAGAAGAAGGATTAGTAATTGGTACAAAACCTAGTGTTTCTAATACAATAAAAAAAGGTAATAGTGTAACACTGATAATATCTAGTGGAGAATCAGGATATTTAATTAAAGATTATACGGGTAAAAATTGTTACGAAATACAAGCAGAATTAAAATTACAAGACATTTATGTTTTAATAGAGAAAAAAGATGTATCAGATATGACAGATAAAGAAAATCTAGATCCATATCAAATAATTGGTCAATCAGTAGAACCTGGCAAAAAACTTTCACAAAATGAAAAAATCATTTTATATATTCCAGACATTGTTACTGAATATCCAGACTTTGTATTGGATAAATGGACTGAAGAAAGTGTAAAAGAATTTTGCGATGAAAATGGAATTACATTAAGCGTTGATTATAAAGAAACAAACGAATATATTAATGGAACTGTTATAAGTCAAAGTAGAGCAAAAGGAACTAAAGTAGTAAGCGGTACAAGTTTGAAAATAATTGTTGCAAAAGAAATTGTAACAACTACTACGACAACAACTACTACGACAACTACTACGAAAACAACTACTACAACTTCTGGAGAATAAAGATGGAAGGAAAAATAATAAAGATATTAAGTAATGATTACACAGTATTAAGTAATAATACAAATTATGTCTGTAAATCAAGAGGAAAATTTAGAAATTTGAATATCACACCATTAGTTGGCGATAATGTTTTGTTTGATGAAAAAAATAAATATATTTTAGAAATTTTTAAGAGAAAAAATTCGCTAGTTAGACCACCTGTTGCAAATATAGATCAGTGTGTTATTGTTACAAGTTCTACAGAACCAGACTTTTCATCTAACTTGCTTGACAAATTATTAACAATTGTAGAATTTAACAACATTAAACCTATTATTTGTTTTACTAAAATGGATAAATTAAATGAAAAAGAATTAGATAATATAAAAAGTATCATGAAATATTATCAAAAAATAGGTTATGAAGTGTATGATAATAGAGAATTAGATAGTCTAAAAAAGATATTTAAAAATAAAATAACAGTTTTTACAGGACAAAGTGGTGCAGGTAAATCAACGTTATTAAATAAGTTAGATAATTACCTAAATTTAAAAACTGATGAAATATCTTTTGCTTTAAATAGAGGTAAACATACAACAAGACATGTTGAGTTATTAAAAATATGCGATGGTTTTATTGCCGATACTCCGGGTTTTTCTGCAGTTAGCTTTATAGATATGACAAATAGTGATATTAGAGATAATTTTATTGAGTTTAATAAATATAGAGATAATTGTGAATATAAAGATTGTATGCATAATAATGAAAAAAATTGTGAAATAAAAAGAAAAATAAATGAAAATGAAATATTAAATTCTAGATATGAAAATTATTTAAAGTTCATATCTAGAGAAAAGTAAAAAAAGTAACAACTGTTACTTTTTTTCTTTAAAACATTGATGTAAATTGTTAAAAATGATATAATTGTTACAGTATATAATAGTTAAAATAAAAAGGATGTGTAAT
>CAJLIR010000034.1 GCA_905206805.1 uncultured Caryophanales bacterium
TAATATCATCAAAAGTATTAGTATGAATGTTTTCAATTGTATTAGAGTTTTCATTTGCTACATGGTTTTTTATATTAATATTTGAATTATCTTTTAAACTAAAATTCATATCAGTAACTATTGAATCTTCAATTGAATTGTTCATTATTTGAGATAAAGGAATTTGCTCGTTTTCATTTATATCTAAATTACTATTCATATTATTATCATATATGTTTTGTATAGGTTCGTAATTATAACCTTTTTCTGTTGAAATATTAGTTTGCTCATTATTAGAATTGCCATTAGCAAATAAGTCACCAATAATAGAAAATACAAAACCAACTGCAAATAAAACAAATGTGATTATATTATATGATAAATCAGTCATAAGTTTTAAACCATCGATATTTATAATTTTAATTATCCCATATACAATTATTGATACACTTATTGTTGTTGTGATTAATGACAATTTATATTTTTTCATTGTAATTAATATCAAGCTTAAAGTAATTATTATTATAATTCCAATTGATAAATAAAAATATTGATCAATAAATGAGAACGATTGATTATTAAATTTCAAGACTGGTAAAAATAATGCAACTAGCAATAATAAATTTCCTAAATAACTTATAATAAATAATTTTTTTCTTAATGAATCCATTTTATCCATTCCTTTCATTATATATAAGTATAACATAAAATAAAAAACTTTGTACCAAATAATATTATTTTTAAAGTAAATTATTCTAAAAAATGTAAAGAAAAACTACCGTAATTTTTACGATAGTTTTAATAATATTATTATTTTACAAACATTCAACATAAGTGTCTTGTAAGCATCTTAGACAGCAAACACAGTTAAGATTTACTGTAAAGAAAGAATTTGTTGCTACGTATGGAATAGTTGCAACTTGTGCTGCATCAGGATTTGTTGCTAAAACTCTAAATGTTGCGCAACATCCATCAATTTTTTCTACTCGGAATACTGATGATCTTGTTTCTCCAGCAACGTCTTCTTTACTTGTAGGTATTTCTAATGGTGTACTATTACTTCCACAAGTATAAAGCATTATTGGTCTTGTGTTACATCCAAGTGTAGTAGTTGAACAACCTAAGAATCCTCTATCACAAGTATCTAAGCATGCATCACTGCAACAACTAGCGTTTTGTTGTAAAATAGATATTACAGTTAAAATTTCAGCAATGCATTGACAATTATTTTTTTCATTATTACACATATAATCCACCCCTTCATATTATTTTCACTATAACATATTCCAAAAATTCAAAATAGTGTAAACAATTTACCCATAAATAAAAAACTTAATGTGTTCCCTAAAAATTTTTAATTCATATAATAAAAAGGGGTGGAAATAATGTATAGTATATATCAAATACAAGTTGGTGATACCTTAGATACTATTGCAAATAAGGTTGGAACAACAAAACAAGTTTTACTTACTATAAATGGAATTACAGATTCAAATTTAATTCCGGGAAATTTTATAGTAATTCCTATGAACGTTAATTTACCATTTACAACTTATGTGGTAAAAAAGGGTGATAATATTTATGAAATAGCTAAAAATTACGGAGTTGAATATGAAACATTACTTGAAATAAATGGATTAGGTAAAGATGATTATATATATCCAAATCAAGAAATCATTATTCCTAATAAAGATTTTAATATATATGTAACAAAAGAAAATGATTCATTAGCTTTAGTAGCGCAAAAATTAGGTGCGGAGCAAACTGATATAATTAGAGATAACGCAACAATATATTTATTACCTGAACAATTAATATTATATAAAAAGTAATTTTTTAAAAAGAGAAAAACTCTTTTTTTTTATAAAAAAATGATATATAATATTAATTGATTAGATAGGATGTGTAAAATGAAAAAATTGTTATATTGTTTATTAATATTGATACCATTACTTGGAGGCTGTGGTAATAAATTAACTACTTATGAAGAAATAAGTTATGATGAATTTACTAAAAAAATAGAAAATAAAGAGGATTTTATATTATTTATAGGATCAGAAACTTGTCAACATTGTGCAGCATTTAAAGATACAGTAAATAGTGTTGTAAAAAATTATCAAATCAAAATATATTATATTGATATAAATAAATTTGATGATTCAGAAAAAAATAAATTTAAAACTATTATAAACTTTAATGCAACCCCAACAACAGTATTTATAAAAAATGGTCTTGAATTAACAGATGAAAATGGAAATGTTACTATATATAGAATAAGTGGAAACATTACATATGAAAAAGTAATTAATAAAATAAAAAAAGCAGGATTTATTAACGAATAGGAGAATTTTATGGAAGAACGTGATATTGAGTTCCTAGAAGAATTAGATGATGAACAAGAAAATACTAAATTACCTGATGTTACTGGAGTAAAGTTCAGTGTAATAGATAACTATGGTGAAGATTTAACTTCCAAAACTTATATAACAAATCCCGCAATAGCAAGAGAAAGTGAATTAAAAAAATTAATGATCGTCCTATTAACACCAGAAAAATCAGGACTCTTAGTAGGTAAGGCAGGTATTGGTAAAACAGCCATTGTAGAAGGTCTTGCCTACCTAATTCAAAAGGGTAATGTTCCTAATGCACTTTTAGGTTATAGGGTTATAAAATTTAATTCGACATCTTTAGTTGGTAAGGTTACAATTGATTCTGAGGAGAGACTTGTAATGTCTTTATTGGTAGATGAATTAAAACACGTTAATAAAACTATAATTTTTATTGATGAAATTCATACATTAATAGGTGGAAAAGGATCAGGACCTATGGATTTAGCTAATATGTTAAAACCAGGGCTTGATCGTGGAACAATTAAGGCGATAGGTGCAACTACTACAGCTGAATATGATGCCTATGTAATTCGTGATAGGGCGTTTTTAAGACGTTTTGATAGAATTGATGTTTTGGAACCAGATGAGGAAACAACTGTAAAAATTTTAATGGGAACTCTACCAAAAATCGAAAAACAAACTGGAGTAAAGTTTAAATATAATGATTATGTGATAGAAAAATTGGTTGCGTCGATTGTAAGTGCTACTTCAGAATTTAAAAGAATTTATGGTCTTGCTGCAATGTATCCAGATGTTGCGCTTTCAGTTTTAACTCAAGCATTTTCACAGGCACTATATAATAATAAACAAGAGGTTACTGTAGAAGATGTATATAACGCAATTAAAACAAGCAAAAGAATTTATCCAGATAGCATTGTAAAAGAATTGACACTATTTCGTGAAAAATTTAAAAAATTATGCGATGATGAAGGTATTATTTTACCAGTTGTTACAAAAGAAGAAATAGAAAATATGCAAGAAGATTATTAATTAACTTGCAGAAATGTTACTTATTTGCTATAATTAATAAGGTGATTTTATGAGTGACGAACGTAATCAAGCAATAAGTCTTATAAAAGATAAATTAAATAATAAAAGCTCACTATCTTATGTAGAAATAGCACAACTTACAAATTATCATCCAAAATATATCTTAAAATTAAAAAAAGATATAATGAATAATAATATAAACTATGTACATGGTAATAAATTTAAAAAACCTGCCAATACTATTCCTATAGAAGAAGAGAAAAAAATTGTTAACTTATACAAAAGAAGCAATGCTAGCATAAGAAGATTTTGTAAATTTTATGGTAGAAGAAGTTATTCCTGTATATACAATATTTTAAAAAGAAATGGATTATTAGAAGAAGAAAAATAATCCATTTTATTTAAAAGGAGGAAACATTTTGAAAAAAATAGTATTTTTAAGTCTATTAGCACTTATATTATTTACTGGATGTTTTAAGAAAAATAATGAAAATGATAATCAAAATAATGAAACAAATATAAGTTTAGATGATCTAAATTATGAAAGCGAATTATTAGAAATAAGTTCTTTAAATGATATACTAAAACTTGATTATATTAATCCAGGATTAGATAAATATGATATTAAAGTGGTTTTATATTCTAAAAAGGAAAATAAAGTAACAGGTGAAATAAGTTTGCCAACTGATACTTGGAATACAGGATTATTAAATGATGGTTTTTATGCTATTTCACTTAATTCAAAAGAGGTTTTAATATATAATAAAAAATGTGAAGAGGTAAAAAAATATAAGATAGATAGTAATGAAATATGGGCATTTGCCAATGTTAGTCCAGATGGGAATACATTAATATATGCAGATGGATTAAATACAAATATTATTGCCTATGACTTAGAAACAAATACTAAAAAAACTATTGGACCATTTAAAGATTATATAGAGTCACTTGGTTTTATAGATAATAATTTATATTTAAAAGATGGAAATGGTAATTTATTCAAATTAAATAAAAATAGCGTAGAAAAAGAAAAAGTATTAACTGGTTTATATACAACATACTTAAATAATTATTATGGAATTGGTAAAACTGATAATAACTTCGTCTTAGAAAATGAAAATAAAAAATCGTATGTTGAATTTGATTCAATCGATGAATTACCTATATATGCTAATGATTTTGGATTTGTAACATATTCAATATATGAAAACGATGCAATATTTAAAGTTTATGATATAGAAAAAAATAAAAAAACAGATATAAAAATACCATTATCAAATGAATATTATCCAGTTGTATCAAAATATGACGATGAAAATATTATTATTGCGATAAAAAATAAAGATAATAAATATGAATATTACGTAAAAAATATTATAGATAATAATTCCGTTGACATAAAAATTAATAATAGTGATGTTGTATCTAATGATAAAAATGAAGAGGAGTACGAAGTTTCAATACCTGATTATGAAACTAAGACTGAAATAGCAAGCAAATATATTGAAAATGTACCTGTTATAAAACAGTTTCCTAACTATCCTACTGGTTGCGAATCAGTAAGTGCTACAATTGCGCTTCAATATGCAAAAGAAAAAATAACAGTTGATGAATTTATAGATAATTATTTAGATAAAAGTAGCAACTTTTACTATGCAAATGGAAAAAATTATGGACCAAATCCAAACGAAACATTTGTAGGAAATCCAAGAAGTAAATCATCATTCGGTTGTATGGCACCGGTTATAGAAAAAGCATTAAAAAAATATTATGGAAATAATAACTATGTAATAAATGCTACTGGTAAATCATTAGAAGAAATAAAAAAAATATATATTGATGCAGGATACCCAGTTTTAGTTTGGGTTAGTATCAATATGATTGATACATATTATACAAGTAGTTGGTATTTAGAAAATGGTGAACAATATAAATGGCTTGCTAATGAACATTGTATGGTATTAATAGGTTATGATAGCAATAACTATTATTTCGTGGATCCTTATAAAGGTAGTGAGGTAATGTATAAAAAAGATATTACAGAAAAAAGATATAAGGAACTTGGTATGCAAGCAGTTGTTATAGTAAAATAAATTTTTGAATGAAAAGTTATGTATTTAAAAATATAACGATAAAAATTGAGGATTAAAATAATCTTCTTTTTTTTATTAATTTGAATTTTTTTGTATGATAAAAAAGGATTTGAAACTTTTATTTAGTATATTATAAATAGAATCAAATAGAGAGGAGAATTAAATTGACAATAAGCCAAAAAAATAGTATAATTAACAACAAGTTAAATTACAACTTAACAATAAGCCAAAAAAACAGTATAATTAACAATAAGTTAAATTACAACTTAACAAATGATTATTTATTTAAATTAATATTTAGTAATGAGGAGTATTTAAAATATCTACTCCAAGTA
>CAJLIR010000035.1 GCA_905206805.1 uncultured Caryophanales bacterium
ATTTGTCGAATATTGTCAAAAAATTACATATTGAAAATGAAATAATTAGTGTTATAATTATGATAGTCATACGAGAATGTGACTATTACATATAAATATATATAAATATAAAATAGTAAATATTAAAAAGAAATTAGAAAGCTTTATTATACATAAAAGAATAATGTATGATAATTAATCAGTGAAGAACTGAATACATATTAATCCAACAAAAAAGATTGGAAATATTCCCTTATTTTTGTTGTGGACTAATGTGTTCAGTTCTTTTTATGTGTTCCTAAAAAAACTGGTAAAGAAAGGAGGATAATATGGAACTACTAAACTTGATAATCTTATATTGGAGAAATAATGGAAAAAGCGCCATTTATAAGTTTAGTATTACCAGAATCAGTATTAGGAGATAATAGATTAACTTACTTTGAGAGAATATTATTAATAGACATTGTGTCACTATGTAAGAAAAATGGCTATTGTTGGCCTACTAATAGGTATTTTATGAAGAAGTTTGATTGTACCAAACCAACTGTATCAAAAAGTATAAGTAGTTTATCAAAAAATGGATATATTGATATAGAAATTAATAATAGTGAAACAAATAATTCAAAGAGGATAATTAAATTATCCGAGGTATTAAAGAAAAGAATAACAAGTATTCAAAGAAATGCTAATACTAGTATTCAAAATAATTTTAACCATTATAATAAATATAATAGAAATAAAAAAGATATATTAGACAAAATCTATTATGTTGATGAATTTGGTATTGAATACTGGCATGGTGAACCTATTGAATCAAAAGAAGCAACTAAAGAAGAACAAGAAGAGATGGAGAAAATGCTAGAAAGTTTTAAAGAAATGGAGGAAGATATAAATTGATAAAGACACTCATAAACTTAAATGAGGTGGCTTATGTTTAATATAATAGAAACTTTCAAAGATGATTCTCCTAATTTTAATGAACTGGTAATTAAATTTATTATAAGTAAGGTAAATAGTGATTGATACAATGTGCCAAATTAAATTTGTATGGTATAATTTAATTGGCTTTAGTTGTTATACAACAAGGAAAGGAGAGTAAGCTTGTATAACACTTTAAATGTGATGCCAGATTACTACAAAGCAGGAATTTATATAAGATTATCAGAAGCTGATGAAGGTAAATCTTACGAATCTGAAAGTGAGAGCGTCCTTAATCAAAGAAATATACTAATGAATTTTATCAAAGAAAAAGGATTTATTTTTGTAGACGAATACGTAGATGATGGATATTCTGGTACTACTTTTGATAGACCGGGATTTCAAAGATTAATTGAAGATATTAAAGCTAAAAGAATTAATCTTGTAGTAGTAAAAGACTTATCAAGATTAGGTAGAGATCATATTTTAACAGGATATTATGTTGAAACTTTCTTTCCAGAAAATGGAATAAGATTTATTTCTATGTTGGAAGGATACGATAATGCAATAAATCAAGCAAGTAATGACTCAGCAACATGGTTATTTGCTTGTAATGATTATTATAGTAAACAAAATTCTATTAAAATTCGTAATGTTTTAAATGACAAAAGAAGAAATGGCAAATTTATTGGAAGTGCTCCAAGTTATGGATATTTAAGAGATCCAAATGATAAAGGGCACTTAATACCAGATCCAGAGTATGCATGGGTAGTAAAAAAGATATTTGATATGGCTTATAACGGAGTAGGACTTTCTGAAATAACTACTTATTTGAACGATAATAATATTAAAACACCTAGTAGTTTGAAGAGAAAGAATCCTAATTCAAAAGCTAAATATAATCCTATGTGGACTATTTCTTCTGTTAAAAAGATATTAAAAAATCAAATGTATGTTGGTGATATGGTACAAAGTGTACAAACTAAAGTATCATATAAATCCAAAAAGAAAAAATCATTACCCAAAAGTAATTGGGATATTGTTAAAAATACCCATGAACCATTAGTAGATAGATTTATATTTGAAAGTGTTCAAAATAATATTAAAAGAACTACTAAAACTACTATTACTAAAAGAGAAAAAAGACTATTTGAAAATTTATTATATTGTAAAGAATGTGGTAATACTTTAACAGTTTCTTATAGAAAAAATCATGATTATTGGACTATTAATTGCAATAGATATTCAAGAGATCCTAAAAGAAGAATGTGTGAACCTCATTTCAGTCCGTATGAAAAATTAGAGGAAGCATTGCTAGAAGTTATTAGAAATACTTGTAAAAAGTATTTAAATAAATTAGATGTATCAGAAATATCTAAAAGTATTAATAAAAAAGATAATAGTGAAGTTAATAACAATATAAACGATTTAAGAAAGCAAGAAAAAGCTTTAATTAGTAAATTAGATATGTTATATCAGGATAAATTTAATGGCATAGTATCTGAAGAAATGTATTTAAGAATTTCTAGAGAAACAGAAAATTCTCTAGTTAGAATAAGAGAAAAGATTCAAAGTCTACAAGATGCAAAAAATGATAAAAAGGTTAATAAAAATGATTTAAAAAACTACGAAGATAAAATAAGAGAATTGATTGATATTGATAATCCATCAAGAGAGTTAATTGGTGCTTTAATAGATAAAATTATTATAGATAAAGATAGAAACATAGAAATTATCTATAAATTTAGTGTGTTAAATGCTTAGAACTTTGTCGCAAAATGCGACAAGGTGTACATAAAAAATTGATAAACTACTTATACAAGGCAAAAAAAATTGCAGCAAGAACAAATGTTTGGTATAATATATAGCAAGGGAGGTTAGTTAAAATGAATAATATAGAAGAATATACTGAAAAAACTTTTGAAAGCATAAAACATATTGATGAATATGGAAATGAATTTTGGGAAGCAAGAGAATTAATGCCTTTACTAGAATATAGTAAATGGGAGAATTTTCATAAAGTTATAAAACGTGCGATGATTGCTTGTGAAACCAGTAATAACAAAGTTAACGATCATTTTCCTGAATTCAGGAAAACGATAGCAATGCCTAAAGGTGCATCAAAGACAGTAACAGATTACAAATTATCAAGATATGCATGTTATCTAATAGTTCAAAACGCAAATCCTAGAAAAAAATCAGTAGCACTTGGTCAAACATATTTTGCAATACAAACAAGAAAGCAAGAAATTACTGAATTAGAATATTCAAAGTTATCAGAAGATGAAAAGAGATTATATACTAGGATTCTTGTTAATAACAAAAATAAATATTTATTTAAAACTGCTAGGGAAGCAGGTGTAGAAAATTTTGGCAAATTTAATAATTATGGATATAAAGGACTTTATAATGGAGAAACAGCTAAACAAATAGCAAAACGTAAAAACATAAAAGAAAACGAAGATATTCTTGATTATATGGGTAGTGAGGAATTAGGTGCAAATTTATTCCGTATTACACAAACAGAAGCTAAACTAAAAAAAGATAATATAGATAATGAAGATGATGCTTGTTTAACTCATTATAATGTAGGTAGAACCGTTAGAAAAGCAATTGAGGAACTTGGTGGTAATATGCCAGAAACTTTACCAACTCCAGAAAAATCTATAAAAGAATTAGAGAAAGACGAATTACAAAAAATTGGAAGTAATCAATAATTATTAAAACTATTGAAAATAGATGATATATCCCATTTTGGTGTTAACACCAAAATCGTGAAAAATAAAAAAAGTTACACTTTGACCATCACCAGGTGGTGATGGTGCTGAGGTAGTATATGCCCTTCGAAACACAAGTGAGCTTGCAAATTTAATTTTAGATGAATTAGAAAAATCAGGACAAAATATTCGAAAAGCATATCAACGAAGATTACCATCAGATACATCAAAAGATTATTATTTTATTCATCGTAATACGGGAGTAACAGAACCAGTATTAGTTGAATACGGATTTTTAGATAGTACTGGTGATGATGTAAATCAGTTAAAAAATGACTATAAAAAATATGCACAAGCAGTAGTTGATGCTGTTTTGGAATATAGGGATTTATCCACAACACCATCTAGTGAGTACTATACAGTAAAAAGTGGTGATAGTTTATGGAGTATTGCTAAAAAATATGGTATATCTGTAGATGAACTTAAGGCTGCTAATAATTTAACAAGCAATGTACTGCAAATAGGCCAAAGACTGAATATTCCAAGTATGTCTGGAATTACAACAAAACCAGAAAATTATATTAATTATACAGTAAAATCTGGAGATAGCCTATATAGCATAGCTTCAAAAAATGACTTAACTGTTCAAGAATTAAAAAATTACAACAATTTAAAAAGTAATGTATTACAAATAGGCCAAATATTAAAAATCCCAGTTGTTTCAACAGAAGAAGTACCTATTGGAAAATATAGTGAATATGTAGTAAAATCTGGAGATAGTTTATATTCGATAGGTAAAAAGTATGGATATACTCCTCAACAATTGATTGATTATAATAACCTAGACAGTACTGTTCTAAGTGTTGGCCAGGTATTGAAAATTCCAACTGTATCATCTGATTTAGAACAAACTAATTATATAGAATATACAGTAAAGAGTGGAGATAATTTATATTCAATAGGTAGAAAATATGGAGTAAGTCCACAAGAACTCATAAATTATAATAATTTAACAAGTAATTTACTTAGTATTGGTCAAACACTAAAAATTCCAACTTCGTCTAGTGGAACTAATACAACATATATAGAATATACGGTAAAAAGTGGAGATAATTTATATTCAATAGGTAGAAAACATGGATATACAGCACAAGAACTTATGAATTACAATAATTTAAAAAGTAATTTATTAAGTATTGGTCAAACAATTAGAATACCATTAAGCAAATAAAAACAGTTAAAATAAAATTAACTGTTTTTTAATGTAATTCAACACATACTCCACTAGCTGGTTCATAGAAGCAATGGTTTTTATATTGACCTGCAAAGTCTTGATCCCACCATGAACTTTTACAACTTTCGCCAGTTTTTGGTGCATAAAACCATAATGCATTTGTAGCTGGATAATAGTATTCTCCCTTTAGAACTCTATCAGCTAGTTTTTTTTGTTGAGTTGTTGGGTTACTGAAAAATAAAGGACTATCTTTGCCTGCAAATCCTCCTGGATTTTGATAAATCATGTCTGAAATTGTTCTTATATCCTTAAATGTTAAACAACTTGATATAGTTCTGTTTACTCCAACGTTACCAACCATTAACATTCCTAAGTTTCCTTCGCCGATTGCTTCCGCACGCATAAGCCTAGCAAGTAAGTCCCTTTCTTTGGTAGTATAGTTAACAATCATATTAAAATCCCTTTCATATGTTAAAAAATTAAAATTTTTCTTGAAAAAAAATAATAATAATGTTAAAATATTCTTGTACTTTTATTTAGGGGTGTAGTTAAATGGTATAATAACGGTCTCCAAAACCTTTGTTATAAAAGTTAAAAAGACTGATTTTACCTTATAACTACTGGGTTTATCAAATGTT
>CAJLIR010000036.1 GCA_905206805.1 uncultured Caryophanales bacterium
TTGTCAATTTAATTCTCCTTTCTATTTGATCCTATTTATAATATACTAAATAAAAATTTTAAATCTTTTTTTATCATACAAAAAAAGTTCAAATTGAACTTATTGAAAATAATTAAAGTATATATAAAATATAATTGTAGAAAAAAGTAAACCAAATACTGGATAAATAATTGATACATTACTTTTAACTATTGACTTATCTTTTAATTTTTGAAATTTTCGTTTCATTTTAAATATATAATATTGATTAAAAATAACACTATAAAAAATAAAACGAGTGATTAATAGAACTAATATTACAAAAAAATTAAAGTAATCATAAAAATTTAAAACAAGTAACTCTAAAATTAAAAATAAAAATCCTAACAATATACATTTGCGATATAAAAAATAAAATGATCCAAATATTCCACATGCATAATTTCTTGTTTTCAAAAATATTTTATCATAGTTTTTACCAACAAAATTTTCTAAATCATTATTTTCTACTGGTTTTAGTTTTATTTGTGAATAAGATTCATTATCAAATATCAAACCACAATGCATACAATAATTTTTTTTACATTTTGCCTTACATTTTGGACATATAAACATTTTTTAATTCCTCATCCCTTAAAATATTAATTCTTATATTATTAATACCAATCTCAAAATAATGTCCACATGATTTTAAATCATCTTTCAACTTCGAATCATATATGTACATTAAGTTATCTTTTTCTATTATATTATATAATTTATTATAACGATCTCTTAAATAGAAATTATTCCCACACCTTTCGTACATTGAAAGTAATTTGAACTTTGATACCATCAATTCAGGGTAACCATATAAAATAACTTCTAGGTTAGGATAACAATTATACCTATTAATATAATTATTAATTAAATTTTCAATTTTAGTTAAATCTAATTCATATGATAATGTAACTTTTTTTACACCAATACTATGTAAAAAAGCAACTGTATAAGAATTAGTAACGTTAAATGAAAAATCGGTAATCACATCATTATAATAATTTAAACTTCCAAGTTCACCTACCAACAATGTACCATTATAATTTTTAAAATCAGTCATTACTCTCGGCAATTTATAAAGAACTCTTGTATCACTCTTTAAATTATTAAATAATTCTAAATTATCAACATAGATATTGCAAATATTTTTGCTTTTTAAATTATTATATTGATTTATACTACATATATAATAATTAAAATTATTTTCTCTTTTAAATTTTGGAACATCAATATAATATTTATTTTTCTTATAAGGTATATTATATTTTCTTAATTCATCCAATTTTGCAATAGCAACTCTTCTTAATTCATTTAACTCCCTAACAGAAATAAATATATCATTATCAATATCTATTTTAAGTTTATTTATTTCATAAACAGTGTCACCTAATTTTTTTAATTGTTTAGATATTTGCTCACAACTTATCGGACTAGTTTTTGCCATGGCCACAACCGAATCACTTTTCACTTCAACTTTATTAATAGAATCTGTTAATATTAATATCATTGGATTATTTTTTTTAGCAATAAAATTACAATCAATTTTTATCTTTTTTAAATTTGAATTTAAGATTTTTTGAATACTATTTATTTGAATTATATCAGTAGTTTTTAAAACAACATCATCTATACAAACATTGTTTTTAACTTTTACTGAAATAATATCACCAGTCTTTGCTTCATTAACTAAACTTTTATCTTTATAAATAAAATTAAGTTGCAATCCAACATCTTCTAATTTATTTATAATTCTAATACCATCACCTTGTTTAATATTTTCAGTTAATTTTATAAACACAATATCCTTTGAACATTTTACTACTTTACCAATTTTTATGCCTTGATGATTTGGTCTAAATTGATTTACCACATTATTATTTTTCTCATTAAATAAAAATCCTTTAGTAAACATTCTATTGTAAATTTTTCTTAAATCTAACAAATCAGAATTAGTTAATAAAACTTTACCGTTTAAATAAAAACTATCAATTGCTTTTCTATAAATACTTACAACTTGATAAATATATTCTTCTCTTTTCATTCTTCCTTCGATTTTTAAACTTGTTACTCCTGCGTTAATTAATTCACCAACATATTCTACTGTATTTAAATCTTTCATACTTAATAAATATTTATCTTTATTCAATTTATTTAAATCTTTATCAACTAAATCATAAGGAAGACGACACGTACCAGCACAAATTCCTCTATTGCCACTCCTTCCACCAATTAAACTACTCATAAGACATTGTCCAGAATAACTTACACATAATGCACCATGACAAAAAACTTCTAAATCAATATCTACACTTTTCTTTATTTCACGAATCATTTCTATTGAAGTTTCACGTGCTAATACAACTCTTTTCATACCATATTTTTTTGCAAACATTGCACCCTGAACATTATGAATATGCATTTGAGTCGAAGCATGAATTTCTAAATTTGGATACATTTTTCTAATCAAATCAAACATACCTAAGTCCTGAATTATAATAGCATCAACATTATTTTTATGTAAAAAATCAATATAATTTATAAATATTTCAACCTCATCATCATAAATAAGAGTATTAACAGCAACATAAATTTTTACACCATTTAAATGTGAATAATTTATAGCTTCCACAAGTTCATCATTTGAAAAATTATCAGCATATCCTCTTGCAGAATAAGCATATCCTCCTACATAAATAGCATCTGCCCCAGCTATTATAGCAGCTTTTAATCCGTTCATATTTCCAGCAGGAGCTAAAAGTTCAATTTTCTTCATAAAACCTCCAAGAAAAGTATTATATATATAATATATTATATATTTTTATTAAAAAAATCAATAAAAATTATAATTCAATTTATTTTTATTGAAAATAAATAAAATAAGTGTTAGTATATATAAAAAAAAGGAGTTATTTATGAAACGTGATATCTTTGATTTTTGTAAAAATATTATTACTAAAGAAGCTCTAAATCAATATAACTTATTAAAAAATTATGAAGATATGTTAAAAACAAACCCAATAAATAAAAATTATTTAAGAATTCTTCTAATACAAAACATGTTAAATGTATTAAATATTATTTACATTGAAAAAAATGAATTAAATAGAAATCAATATATATTATTATATAATAATTTAATTTATAAACTAAGACTATTATTAAAAATAACAAATAAAGATGACAAATTAGAAGACTCTTTTCTAACACAAAATGAAACAAATAATATTGAAAAAATCTGTTTAAAAAGAATCGAAAAATTAATAAAAAAATCAATTTATAAAAATAATTTAAATAATAATTCAATTATTTTCCTATATCTTTTAACACTTATTTCATTAAAAATTGATATAGATAACTATTGTAGACAAAATTTAACAATAAATGACGGCAATTGCTCATACTTTAACGTTTCTTTTTATGACGAAATTAATATTAAAGATAAAAAAGAAAATATAAATAAAATTAAAAAATTAATTCTAAATTTAGACGAAAATAGTCAAGAATAATCTTGACTATTTTTTTATAATTAAATTATTATTTTCAACATCAAATGTAACTGTTGAATCATAATTAATTTTACCATTAATTATTTCATTAGCAAGTAATGTTTCTATATTTCTAGATACAAACCTTTTAATAGGTCTTGCTCCATACCTAGAATCATAAGAAGAATCAACAATATATTTTTTTGCCTCATTTGTTAAATTTATTTTTATTTTTTTATCACTTAAACGTTTTTCAATATCACTTATAATTTTATCTAAAATGTCATATATTACATCTTGTTTTAAAGAATTAAACACAATAATTTCATCGATACGATTAATAAATTCTGGTTTAAATGTATGTCTTAATTCATTCATTACTAATTCACTTGAATTTTCTTTATTATCTAGAATATATTCACTTCCTAAATTAGATGTCATAATTATAATTGTATTTTTAAAATCAACTGTTCTACCTTGAGAATCAGTAATACGCCCATCATCTAAAATTTGAAGTAAAATATTAAATACATCCTTATGAGCTTTTTCTATCTCATCAAATAAAACTATACAATAAGGATTTCTTCTGACAGCCTCTGTTAATTGTCCGCCCTCATCGTATCCTACATATCCAGGAGGCGCACCTACTAGTCTAGAAACTGAATGACTTTCCATATATTCGCTCATATCAATACGAACCATATGTCTTTCATCATCAAAAAGTTCATATGCTAAAGTTTTAGCAACTTCAGTTTTACCTACACCTGTTGGACCCAAGAATATAAATGAACCAATTGGACGATTTGGATCTTTTATACCTGCACGAGCACGAATAATAGCCTCACTAACTAGTTTTAAAGCCTCATCTTGTCCTTTAACTCTTTTTTTCATATTTTCTTCTAGATGAATTAATTTTTCCTTTTCGCTACCAACTAATTTACTAATTGGAATATTAGTCCATTTAGATATAATAGCTGCAATACTTTCATCATCAACCGTATCACTTAATATATCAGAACGATCACTTTTACGAAGATTTTCTAATTCATTTTCCAATTTAGGAATTACACCATGTCTTAACTTTGCTGCAGTTTCTAAATCATAATTATTTTCTGCTTGTTCAAGTTTAAATCTAGATGATTCAATTTCTTCTTTTTTCTTACTTATTTGATCGTTTATTTTCTTTTCTTCTTCCCAATCTTTTCTTAAAACTTGTTCTTTTGCCTTCAAGTCTTTTAAATCATTATCGATTTCTTGTAAACGATTTTTAGAAATATCATCACGTTCTTTTTTTAAAGCTTCTTTTTCTACTTCTAATTGCATAATCTGTCTTGTTAAAGTGTCAAGTGGTACTGGAACTGAGTCCATTTGTACCTTTATTGTTGCACAGGCTTCATCTACTAAATCAATTGCCTTATCTGGTAAAAAACGACTTGTAATATATCTATCAGATAATGTTGCCGCTGCTACTAATGCACTATCTTTAATATTTACACCATGATAAACTTCAAAACGTTGTTTTAAACCACGCAATATAGTTATAGTATCTAATACTGTTGGTTCACTAACTTGTACCTTTTGAAAACGTCTTTCTAGTGCACCATCTTTTTCAATATATTTACGATATTCATTTAACGTAGTAGCACCAATACAATGTA
>CAJLIR010000037.1 GCA_905206805.1 uncultured Caryophanales bacterium
AAATTGTAATTTGTATTTTTGAATATTTCTTTAAAAATTACTATTTATTCTTTGATAATTGTCTTATTTTTTCGTGATAAAAATAGTTTATTATTATAGGTTTTCCAGTAGGGTTTTTTAAAAATGGTTCTTCATCTATAACATACATTAATCCATTTTTATTTGCATACTCTTGTACTTTTTTATCTAATCTTTCCCAATAAGACATATCTTTTTTAGTATAAATCTTATTATACAAATCATTTAATTCAGGGTGTTTTTCTTTTATATAATTTATTATAGTAGGCTTAAACGTGCCTCTTAAATTCAAATTTTCAAGCCATATATAGTCACAAAAGTCTTTTATTTCTTCTATTATAGTAAATACATCAGTAATACCAGGAAAAATTGGAGATATAAAGCAAGTTGTTCTTATTCCTGCATCGTGAACTTGTTTCATTGCTTCAATTCTTGATTTTATTGTTGGTGCGGAATCCATATCTTTCTTAAATTCTTCATCTAATGTATTTATTGACCAAGCAACCAATGGATTAGGATATGTTTTTATCAAGTCAATATCTCTTGTAACTAAATTAGATTTTGTTGTTATAATTAAATTTATTCCACTTCCTTGCATTTCTTCTAAAAATGCTCTTGTTCTTTTATATTTTGCTTCAAAATAATTATATCCATCTGTTACAGATCCTACTATCATTGTTTTACCTTTATATTTTTCAGGATTTTTTATTTTATCCCACATCTTAACATCTAAAAACATTCCCCAATCTTCTTTATGCCCTGTAAATCTTTTCATAAATGTAGCATAACAATATTCACATCCAAAAGGACAACCAACATAAGTATTTATTGAATATCCTGCTATTGGCAAGTTTGATTTTGTAAGAATTGTATCAACTTTCTTTTCTTTAATTACCACTTTTTTTAAATCTATCATTTTATTCCTCCAAATTCTTTAGGAAATTCTTGTACAAACTCATCTTCATTTAAAATTCCTAATAAATCTTCTTTCATAAATACAGGTATATTTTTCTCTTTTGCTTGATTGTAAATATTAAATACCCATTCTCTTTTTGATGATATTTTCCCTTTTCTATTACCTGTTTCAGTACCTATTACAATCCAAGAAATATTATTTAAATCTAATTTTCCTACATCATCAAACATAGGCTCAAAAGTAATATGGTAATGTTTTGCTTTGATATTATTTCTTAAATAATCAATTCTTTTCTTTTCTTTTGAAGAAGTAACTGTTACACCAAACCAACCATTATCAGGAGTTTCTTTTAAGTTAATATTTTCAGGTCTTTTAGTTAAAAAAATATATTGTGTGTTTTCATTTTCTTTCATTTTAGAAAAAACTTTATCTTTCCATTCTTCATTCCAACCTGATAAATCACTTTGCCCAGTTAGTAAATACGCTGTATGCCTTTTATTATCAAGCATTTTCAATTTATTTTCAAAAAATACAGGTTTGTTAAAATCATCAATAGTATGAAATCTATTATTATTCATTCTTGCATAACAATAAGAACATCCTATATTACATCCAATTACTATATTTATATTTTTTATAGTATCTTTAATACATTGCATTTTTCTCTCTCCTTAAATTTATTATAATTTTGATTTGTAAAAATCCCCAAATGAAGCCATTATATCTAACATTTTACTTAATTCTAATCCTAAATCAGTCATTCCATATTCAACTTTTGGTGGATTCGTATGATAATCCTTTCTAAAAATAATACCATCACTTTCTAATTGCCTTAAACTATCCGTTAATACTTTTTGTGATATTCCATTCAGTGACTTTTGTAGCTCATTAAATCTCCATATTCTTTTTGTTAAATTTCTTATTATCAATAATTTCCACTTACTTCCTACTAAAGATATTGTAGTTGCAACAGGACATTCTGGTAATTCATTTATATTTCTCATTTTGATACTCCTTACTAATTTACTGATATTGTATCATATATTATTAATTTGACAAGCAGTTACTTTAAAGTGCGTACTTGTTTTATTGTGTGTATCTTGATATAAATTTATTATACTAATATTTAAGGAGGAATTTAAAATGTCAAATTTTATGAAAGTAAGTTCAGAAAGTGCACCTAGAGTTGAATTACACGAAAAATTAGGTTTAACAGGTGCTGAAATTAGCATCAACACTATTGGAGCAGGAGAATGTGTGCCTTTTATTCATTCTCATAAACAAAATGAAGAAATTTACTATGTTATAAGTGGTTCTGGCAAAGCAATTATTGACAACGAAGAAGTTAATTTAGTTACTGGTGATTGGGTAAGAATATCTCCAGTAGCAGAAAGACAATTTTTTGCTAACAAAGACAATGCAATTTCTTACATTTGTATTCAAGTAAAAGAAAATTCACTTGAAGGATTTACTGCAAATGATGCCATTATAAAATAAATATTAAAAATCTCTGAAAGTATAATCTTTCGGAGATTTTTATTACTATAAAATTGTAATTTGT
>CAJLIR010000038.1 GCA_905206805.1 uncultured Caryophanales bacterium
CCCTAGTTTGACAGTTTCTAATCAAAAAGATTATCTAGATATTGAAAAATCTAGTTTTTTTATATTTTTGCTATTGCGTACTATTGCGGAGTAGTGTATAATAATGTTATAAGGTTGTGATAATATGAGGCTTAAAACTTCTAAATCTAAAAATGCTATACTCTATTATGTTATAAAAGACTACACAAATGTTACCGGAAAAAGAACAACTAAAATATTTGAAAAGTTAGGAAATCAAGAGCAAGTTGAAAAAAGATTTGGAAAAATAGATACTATAAATAAAATTAAAGAATATATTAATGAACTAAATAAAGATGATAAAGATGAATTATTAAAACGTGAATATAATCCAAATAAAAGAATTGCTCCAGGAGTTAAAAGACAATTTAATGTTGGATATTTATTCTTGAAAAAATTATATAATCAACTAGAAATTAATAATATTTGTAATTCTATTCAAGATAAATATCAATTTCATTTCGATTTAAATGAAATTTTATCTTATTTAGTTTTTGCAAGAATCATTTATCCATCATCTAAGTTGGAAACATTCAAACAATGTCAAAATTTTATTGAACAACCTAAATTTAAACTTCATGATGAATATAGAGCACTTAGTTATATTGCTGAAAATATGGATTTTATTCAAGAGAATTTATTTAATAATAGTAAAAAAGTTATTAAAAGAAATTCAAATGTAATTTATTATGATTGTACTAATTATTTCTTTGAAATAGATAATGAAGATGATATAAGAAAATATGGTATTTCAAAAGAACACAAACCTAATCCAATTGTCGGTATGGGATTATTTATGGATGGTGATGGTTTACCACTTTCTTGTAATATTTATCCTGGTAATATGAACGAACAAAAAACATTAATTCCTGAAGAAACTAAAATAGTTAATAACTTTAAAATAGATAGCACTAAAATTATTTTATGTACTGATGCCGGATTAGCTTCTGACGAAATAAAAAAATTTAATATAAAGGATAATCGTGGATTTGTCATAACACAATCATTAAAGAAACTAAAAGATGAATATAAACAACAAGTATTCAATAAATCTGGGTGGCGTATAGCAAATGACTTAAGAAATATATACAATCTAGATATTATAGAAAACGATGAAGAACTTAAAGAAAAATATTATGACACATTGTTTTATAAGATTATTGAAACTGAAACCAAATCAGTTAAACAAGATCTAATTGTTACATTTTGTTTTAGATATTATGATTACAATAGAAACATCAGAAATAATCAAATTGAAAGAGCTAAAAAAAGTATCGAAACTAACAATGTTACAAGAAAAGGTAAAAATCAAAATGACTATCGTAGATTAATTAATTCAATTAGTTCAACAGATAATGGTGAAGTCGCTGAAAACAAATCTTACACAATTAATCAAGAGTTAATCGAAGAAGAAGAAAAATATGATGGATATTATGCATTAACAACCAATTTAATTGGTGATATTTCTGAAATTTTTAAAATAGTTAAAGGTAGATGGGAAATCGAAGAATCGTTTAGAATTATGAAATCTGATTTTCTTGCTAGACCTGTTAACCTATCTAGAGAAGATCGAATTAAAGCGCATTTTATGACTTGTTTTATATCACTATTCATTTATAGATTACTTGAAAAGAAACTCGACAATAAATATACTTCATCACAAATATTAGAAACATTAAGAAAAATGACAATGTTAGAACAAAAAGGATTAGGTTTTGAGCCCGAATATGAAAGAACAAACATAACCGATGAACTACATAATATTTTTAATTTTAATACAGATTTAGAAATAGTAAGTTATAAAAAAATGAAAAAGATTTTTGATAATATCAAAAAAGAAAAATAGTACGCATCTTTTAGAACAAAATAAAACTCTCTAAACCCTTATAAAGTAAGGCGCAGAGAGTTTTTACTCTTTCAAAACTGTCAAAGTCAAGA
>CAJLIR010000039.1 GCA_905206805.1 uncultured Caryophanales bacterium
ATAATCTATAAGTTTTCCTCCATACTAAAATGTCGGTGCAACTTATAGATTATAATCTTCGCTAATATACTATAAACAATTTAAAGATAAATTAAAGTAAGGCTATCAGGTTATTTACAGGAGGTATAAAAATGGATTTTAAAAATGATGGAATGATAGGTAATTTACCTAAAAATATAAATAAAGAAGTACCAACTCCAAATGCTGATGCAAAGAGAATAACAAAGCTTGTAAAGCATGATGGTGATGTTGTTGGGTATGAGTTATCAAATGGTCAAAGGGTAAGCAAGGATGAAGGAATACAAATGGCTAAAATGGGGGAAATAGCAGGTGTTGCTGTTGCTACTAGAAAAGGAAATGAATATTTAAGAAGCTTACCAGATGAAAATGAAAATAACAATTTAGGTAATTTACCTAGTATAACTGATTAGTAAAAAAGGTCTAAGATATTAAAATGTACCCTATAGAGTAGACAACTAATAAAAAGGTCTACTCTATAGGGTATTTTTGTATATAATTAAATAAATAATAATTAGATCGGAGAAAATTTTAATGAGTAAAAAATTATTTACAGAAGAGGAAATAATAATATTAAAACAAAACAAATACGTTAAGAAAGTAACTTCAAAAGGTATTACCTATACAGATGAATTTAAAAGAATATTTATAGATGAAAATGGTAATGGTAAACTTCCTAGAATAATATTTGAAGAGTGTGGCTTCAATATCGATATTATAGGCATGCAAAGAGTTAAATCTTCTGCTAGCAGATGGCGTACGGCCTTTAAAAATGGCGGAGCTATAAAACTTACAGATACTCGCAAATACAATACTGGAAGACCTATTGAGAAAGATCTTTCAATAGAAGAAAAATACAAAAAACTAGAAGCTAAAATGAAGTTACTTCAAGCTGAAAATGAATTACTAAAAAAGTTAGATATGATAGAAAGGAGAGTGTTAAAGAAGAAGTAAGTTTATTTTCTTGTGAAAAATATGAGATTATTAAGTCTACAATAAAAAAATATAAACTTAAAAATATGATAAGTTATTTATGTAAAGTTGCAGGTGTATCACGTTCTGGGTATTATAAATACTTCTCATCAGAAAGCAAGGATTTAAGAAAATCAAGAGAAGATAAAGATATTTTATCAAAAGAAAATGTATTAAAAGCTTTTAACTTTAAAGGACGTAAAAAAGGTGCAAGACAAATAAAAATGGTTTTAAAAGATAGATTTAATATAATATATAATTTAAAGCGTATTAGGAGAATCATGAAAAAATATGGAATAGTTTGCCCGTATAGAAAAGCGAATCCTTACAGACGTATGATGAAAGCAAGTAAAGAGCATACTGTTGTTTCTAATTTAATAAACAGAGAATTTAAACAAGATATACCATATAAAGTGCTATTAACAGATATTACATATTTAAGTTATAAAAATGGAAAAAAAGCATACTTGTCTACAATAAAAGACTCCTCTACAAATGAAATATTAGCTCATTATGTCTCAGATAACCTACGGTTAGATATTGTTTTAAATACACTAGAAAAACTTAAGTCAAATGTGAATTTAAAACTCCATAGCGAAGCTATTTTACACTCAGATCAAGGTGTTCATTACACGAGTCCTAAATTTCAAAAGCAAGTACAGCAATTAGGTTTAAAACAATCTATGTCAAGGAGAGGCAATTGCTGGGACAATGCTCCACAAGAATCATTCTTTGGGCATTTTAAAGATGAAGTTATTCTTAGCAAATGTAGTACATTAGAAGAAGTGATAAAAGAAATAGATGATTATATGGATTACTATAATAATTATAGATATCAATGGAATTTAAGCAAGATGACTCCTGTTCAGTACAGAAATCATCTTGTTTCTTAGAAATACCTTTTTTTAAATTGTCCTTGACAAAGGGTACACTTTA
>CAJLIR010000040.1 GCA_905206805.1 uncultured Caryophanales bacterium
AAGAAAATAATAAAATTATAGGATTTGCATATTGCTATACACTTTTAAGACCTGATGGAAAAACAATGTTTTATTTACACTCAATAGGAATGTTACCTAACTATCAAGACAAAGGTTATGGTTCAAAATTATTATCTTTTATTAAGGAATATTCTAAAGAGATTGGTTGTTCTGAAATGTTTTTAATAACTGATAAAGGTAATCCTAGAGCTTGCCATGTATATGAAAAATTAGGTGGTAAAAATGATTATAAAGATGAAATAGTATATGTATATGATTATGAAAAAGGTGATAAATAAATGAATATAGTTGAAAATGAAATATGTATAAGAACTTTAATAGATGATGATTTTCCTTTGATGTTAAAATGGTTAACTGATGAAAGAGTATTAGAATTTTATGGTGGTAGAGATAAAAAATATACATTAGAATCATTAAAAAAACATTATACAGAGCCTTGGGAAGATGAAGTTTTTAGAGTAATTATTGAATATAACAATGTTCCTATTGGATATGGACAAATATATAAAATGTATGATGAGTTATATACTGATTATCATTATCCAAAAACTGATGAGATAGTCTATGGTATGGATCAATTTATAGGAGAGCCAAATTATTGGAGTAAAGGAATTGGTACAAGATATATTAAATTGATTTTTGAATTTTTGAAAAAAGAAAGAAATGCTAATGCAGTTATTTTAGACCCTCATAAAAATAATCCAAGAGCAATAAGGGCATACCAAAAATCTGGTTTTAGAATTATTGAAGATTTGCCAGAACATGAATTACACGAGGGCAAAAAAGAAGATTGTTATTTAATGGAATATAGATATGATGATAATGCCACAAATGTTAAGGCAATGAAATATTTAATTGAGCATTACTTTGATAATTTCAAAGTAGATAGTATTGAAATAATCGGTAGTGGTTATGATAGTGTGGCATATTTAGTTAATAATGAATACATTTTTAAAACAAAATTTAGTACTAATAAGAAAAAAGGTTATGCAAAAGAAAAAGCAATATATAATTTTTTAAATACAAATTTAGAAACTAATGTAAAAATTCCTAATATTGAATATTCGTATATTAGTGATGAATTATCTATACTAGGTTATAAAGAAATTAAAGGAACTTTTTTAACACCAGAAATTTATTCTACTATGTCAGAAGAAGAACAAAATTTGTTAAAACGAGATATTGCCAGTTTTTTAAGACAAATGCACGGTTTAGATTATACAGATATTAGTGAATGTACTATTGATAATAAACAAAATGTATTAGAAGAGTATATATTGTTGCGTGAAACTATTTATAATGATTTAACTGATATAGAAAAAGATTATATAGAAAGTTTTATGGAAAGACTAAATGCAACAACAGTTTTTGAGGGTAAAAAGTGTTTATGCCATAATGATTTTAGTTGTAATCATCTATTGTTAGATGGCAATAATAGATTAACTGGAATAATTGATTTTGGAGATTCTGGAATTATAGATGAATATTGTGATTTTATATACTTACTTGAAGATAGTGAAGAAGAAATAGGAACAAATTTTGGAGAAGATATATTAAGAATGTATGGAAATATAGATATTGAGAAAGCAAAAGAATATCAAGATATAGTTGAAGAATATTATCCTATTGAAACTATTGTTTATGGAATTAAAAATATTAAACAGGAATTTATCGAAAATGGTAGAAAAGAAATTTATAAAAGGACTTATAAAGATTGATTATATAATATATGAAAAGCTATTATAAAAGACATTAGTATTAAATAGTTTAAAAAAA
>CAJLIR010000041.1 GCA_905206805.1 uncultured Caryophanales bacterium
ATAAATAGTAATTTGTATAAGAAATTATATTAGTAAATGAAATAAATTTAATAAAAAATTAATTGTTTTTGTATTTATATATATGTATAATATGCTAAAGGAGAGTTTATAAATGAGAGGTTGTAATAAAAAGAAAAAAGCAAAGTATATAGTAATAGTTTTTTTTGCAATAATAATACTTGGAAGAATTTTTATACCTTGGGCGCTTGAACCAGAAAATTTTAGAGATACAAAAAATAAAATAAATAGTTTTATAAACAGATATACTATACCAGATTCATATAATGCAAAATCATTGATAGCGGTTGATCTTTCAAATAATAACGATTTTGTTTCTAAAAGAGCAAATGAACAACAAACTCCTGCAAGTTTAGCTAAATTATTTGTTATTGACTATGCAACAACACTCGTTGATTTAGATGATGTAGTTTTGGCAAAAAATGAAGCAATTTCATTAACAAAACAAGGTTCATCTGTTGCAAACATTAAAGAAAAGAAATATTATGTTAAAAATTTATTTGCTGCAATGTTAGTACCATCAGGGAATGATGCAGCCTATGTATTAGCTGATTATTGTGGAGGTATTATATCTCCTAAAGCTACTACTAGCAAAGAGCGAATAGAAGTCTTTATGAAAAACTTGAATGAATATTTAAAACAAAATGATTATAAGGATACTATTTTATATGATCCAAGTGGATTTGATACAGAAGCCCATACAACTGTATTAGACTTAAAAGAAGTTGTAATGGATTTATTAAAGAATGAATGGTTTAAGGATATAGTTTCTCAAACTTCATATACAGCAACTTTACCAGATGGTAGCATGCAGACTTGGAAAAATACAAATACATTCCTTGATCCTACATCAGAATATTATAACAAAAATGTAATTGGTGTAAAAACAGGTTCTTTATCTGATGATTTTAATTTAGTAGTATTATATAAAAAGCATGGAAAAGAATTTTTGATATGTAGTTTAGGTTCACAATCTAATTATTCACGATATGATGATGTTAATTATGTTTTAAAAACAATAGATGAATCAGATTATTTGAAAAAGTAAGTTAAAATAAAGGAGATGATTATTATAGAAGTGATATATAGCATTTTATGTGCTGTTTTACCGTGTACTATTTACTTTACAGCAAGAAAAAGGAAAGGGTATCATTTATCAATTTTAGCAATGCTAATTTTCGTTTTATATCTTTGGAAAGTATATGATTTAACTGGTGCAGGAGGTTTAACAAATATATTTTATGCACCAAAAGGTGGAGATAATACATCAATTATTCAAGCTAATATTAATCTCATCCCTTTTAACATCATAGAGAAAACTTTTTACTTAAATATTTTAATGCTTGTTCCTTTTGGATTTTTAGTTCCTTTTATTTGGAAGAACTATCGTAAATTTTATAAAACATTATTTTTAGGGGCAGGTTTTTCATTAATGATAGAAATATCTCAATTAATTACGAACCGTACAACTGATGTCAATGATTTAATTGCTAATACAATAGGTGCATTAATCGGATATATTATTTGGCAAATAGTTTCATTATGTTTTGGAGAGCATTTAAAAAAGCCTGTAAAAGGTAAGAGTGATGTAATATGGTATATACTTTTAAGCTTTTTGGGTATGTTTTTCTTATATTATCCTTTTTGGTTTGCTTGGAATATTGAACCGCTTATTTTTCAATAAAATAAATTTTCAAAACATATAAATTACAAT
>CAJLIR010000042.1 GCA_905206805.1 uncultured Caryophanales bacterium
CCTTATGATGTATCTACTGCTAATGGTGAAATGATTTTTGGAATGAATTTAGTATTTGGTCAAAGAGAAAGAAAAGAAATTGGAGCAAGAACTAAACGTGCTATGGAAGAAATGGCATTAGAACGTATTCATCCTAGCAAAGCACCTTATGGCTATATTAGAAATAAGGAAACTGGTCATTTAGAAGTAGAACCTATTGAGGCTGAAGTTGTAAAAGAAATATTTGAATTATGCAAACAAGGCAATTCTACAAGATGTATTGCTACTATTATGAAAGATAATAATGCTTATCTAAAGCAAGGAAAATGGAAAGCGGATAGAGTTTATAAAATACTTACTAATTCTATTTATATTGGTATTTTTGAATATGGAAAATATAAAAGAAAGCCACAAGATATTTTAAGAGTTGAAAATTATTGTGAACCAATTATTGATGAAGTAACATGGAATGCTACTAGAAATGTTTTAGTAAAAAACAAACATTCTAACTATGGAGAATATATTCATTTGTTTTCTGGTTTAGTAAAATGCCCTATTTGTGGTGAGATAATGTCATCATCAGAATCTTTTAAATATCCTAACGGAAAGCAAAAAGTTTATTACCATTTAAGATGTAAAAATCATAATTGTAGTGGATTTGGACTTCATTATAATACTGAAAAAATAGAAACAAAATTAAAACAAGTATTAGAAGAATTAACACTATTTATGCTTTCTATGGATAATGAAATTATAACTTGTAATTCTACCAAAAGTGATGATGTAAAAGATATAGAAAAAGCAATCGAAAAATTAAAATTACAGGAAAAAAGATTAGTAGATTTATATTTAAGTTCTAATTTAGATGTCGAAACAATCAATCATAAAAATGATGTTATCAAAAAGGAAATTGATAAACTAAATCAAAAGAAAGTTAGACTTGATCCAGATAATAATTGTAAAGAATATACAATAGAACTTGTTAAAAAATTAGATTGTACTGAGAATAATAACACTTTATTTTTTACTAATATTAAAAATATTGGATTTGCTTTTCTTTATGATTTGTTATCAAGAGAAGCTAAAAGAGATATGATTCATAGACTTATATCTATGATAGAAATTAAACGTGATAAAAACTACAATATTGATATTAAAGATATAAAATTCACAGATGAATTTATAACTAAAAGCAGTAAAGAATACTTAAAATATCTTAATAATATTATGAATGACAATAATATTGGAATTAAATTTCATAAAGAAATTGATGAAATTGAGTTAAAAAATATGGAATCGAATTATGATATTTTATCAATTATGAAGATGAAAAACAAAGAATATTCTAATAAATTTTTAGAAGAATTTATTATTAAATCACAAGAACATTTATATATAGATGGCATTGTCAGTTGTCCATATACTGAAAAAAATGTTATTAAAGATATTTTAATATTAGTGCCAAAAAATGAATTAATTAACACTATTTAAAGAAGAAAGGAATGATAAAAATGAAAGTTACTTATACAAGAAAAGGAGATTATTTATTACCAGATTTATATTTAGAAAAAGGCGAAAATTATGGAAGGCTTGGAAGATATGGAATATTAAGATTACACTTTATTGCCCAAAACAAGCAAGCACTTTATGAAACATTATTGATGACAAATAAATTAACTCATCATCTTCTTTTAGTCAGTGATTCTTGTGA
>CAJLIR010000043.1 GCA_905206805.1 uncultured Caryophanales bacterium
GACAATGAATTTATTGAGTTTTATATAGAATTAAGTAAATGAGGTAAAAATGAAAAAGAAAAAATTTATTATTTTAATAATAATAATATGTGCAGGTTTGATAATATGGTATTTTAATACATTTACAATTAAAACTAATTATGAAATAATAGAAAGTGAAAAAATAGTAGATGAAATAACCATAATTCAAATATCAGATTTGCATGGAAGTTCATTTGGAAGAAATAACAAAGAACTTATTAAAAAAATAGAAAAAGAAAAACCTGATATTATTTGTGTAACAGGAGATATGTATACAGCAAAAGATGAAAAAGGCAAACAAATAGCTTTAAAGCTACTCCAAGAACTAGCAAAATCATATAAAGTATATTTTGTAAATGGAGAACATGATTGTGATGAAAAATTCATACAAAATTTAAAAGATAACGAAGTAAATGTTTTAGATTATAAAAAAGAAACAATAGCCATAAAAAATACAAAAATAAATTTATATGGTATAACAAATCAGTACTATTCAGCAACTTTTGATTTGAAAAATGCTTTTGAAATTAATAAAGAAGAGTACAACATTTTATTAGCACATATTTCAAACTTTGAAGAATTTGAACAATTTGGAATTGATTTATCATTATGTGGAGATACACATGGAGGACAAGTTAGACTTCCATTTTTAGGTGCAATAATAAATAGAGGAATATGGTTTCCAGAAATAGTACAAAAAGGATTAAATGTAGAAACAAATTATATTAAAGGATTATATAGTATAAATAATTCTTATTTATATGTATCAAGTGGACTTGGAAATTATCCAATCAGTATAAGGCTATTTAATAGACCAGAGATTGCAGTTATAAAATTAAGATGATTAACAAACATCCTATATTGTATTCTACATCTATGGTAAAGACAAAATTTATAAAATATACTATCCTTATTGTAGGAGGTAATTATTATGGATCAAGTAAAAATAGGAAAATTTATTGCACAATGTAGAAATGAAAAAAATATAACACAAGAAGAACTAGGAGAAAAATTAGGTGTAACTAATAAAACAATTTCAAGATGGGAAAACGGGCATTATCTACCAGATATTGAAATGATGCAATTATTAAGTAAAGAATTTAGTATTAGTATAAATGAACTAATTTCAGGAGAAAAGATAAATGATTTAGATTATAAAGAAAAAGCAGAAGAAAATTTAATTGTTGCATTAGAGAATAGTACATTTACTATAAAGGAAAAAATAGAGTTTCATAAAAAGAAATGGTTAAAAGAGCATATATTCGATATTGTTCTATGTATAATTGCTTGGCTAGTAGTTATCGTTGCATTAAAATTACAAAATGCAGAAGGTTATTTAATAGGAACTATATCTGGAATATTAGCAGTTTTTTTCTATGTAGTAAGATATAATCAAATGATGATATATGTTGAAGATAGAGTATATAAGAAAATTGAAAAATAAGTATAGTTGATAACTATAAATTACAATTAGTAAGTTATCGCTTACTTTAATATGTATTTATTAGTAGTAATAGGAGAACAAAGTATA